>NZ_JBEZKB010000018.1:0-156647 GCF_040651475.1 Streptomyces sp. NPDC048442 | reverse complement strand
CCGCACAGGAGCACCGCACAGGAGCACCGCACAGGAGCACCGCACAGGAGCACCGCACAGGAGCACCGCACAGGAGCACCGCACAGGAGCACCGCACAGGAGCACCGCACGGGAGCGCCACAACGAGCGCTCCCGGGGCCCCCCAAGGGCCGCCGCACAGGAGCCCCGCACCGAGCGCTCCCCCGGGGCCCCGCAAGGGTCGCCGCCAGAAGGCCCCCGTCGGCCCCCGCCGGTCCCCGGGGAAGCCCCCAGTCGTCCTCGCATGGCCGCCCGCAGGGCTGGGCATACGCCCCCAATGGCCCGAGCCGCCCGCCCGCGTACCGTCCTCGCCCGTCTCGCCCAGCGCTACCGCTCGCACCACACCAGTCCCACCAGTGCCCTCCTCCACACCCCGCACCCCTGGGGCCGCGCCCTCGGTCTTCTGGCCGTCGTGCTGCTCGGGGCCTGGCTCGGGCTGCTCACGGTGGGGGATGTCCGCACTCCTGTCGGTCCCGTCGATACGACCATGACCCTCCGCCCCTCCCTCACCGGCGGGACGAAGATCAACGTCTCTCCGCTGGGCTCCCTGCAGCTCGATTCCCACACCGCCCCCATCCGCCTCGACGTGGACGTCGACCAGCTCGATCCGGACCGCTCGGCGGCCCTGGTCAACCATCCGGAGCGGATATCCGGGCTGCAGGAGGAGATCACCCAGGACGTCGGCGCCGGCGCGCTCGATCTGGCCCTGCGTTCCTCCGTCGCCGTCCTCGCGGGCGCGTCCGCGCTCGGGCTTGCCGTCTACCGCCGCCCCCGCCGCGCCCTGGCCGCCGGCGGTCTCGCTCTGGCCCTCCTGACGGCCTCCGGTATCACCGCGTTCGCCACCTGGAACCCGAAGTCGGTTCTGGAGCCGAAGTTCTCGGGACTGCTCTCCTCGGCACCCTCGGTCGTCGGCGACGCCCGCAACATCGTGTCCGAATTCGACGTCTACCAGAAGGAGTTGGCCCGGCTGGTCACCAACGTGACCAAGCTCTACAACGTCACCTCCACCCTCCCCGCGTACCAGCCGTCCCCCACCACGATGCGCGTCCTGCACGTCTCGGACATCCATCTCAACCCGGCGTCCTGGAGCATCATCGGCTCGCTCGTCGAGCAGTACGACATCGACGCGATCATCGATTCCGGCGACACCATGGACCACGGCAGCTCCGCCGAGAACGTCTTCCTCGACGCCGTCCCGGACCTGGGGGCCCCGTACATCTGGGTGCGCGGCAACCACGACTCGGCGGCCACCCAGGCGTACATGTCCCGCCTGAAGAACGTGCACGTGCTCGACAACGGCAGCGTCGTCACCGTCGCGGGCGGGCTGCGCGTCGCGGGCACGGGCGACCCGCAGTTCACCCCCGACCGCTCCGTGAAACCGCAGGGCGACGACAACGAGCGCGCCGCCGGCGTCCGGCTGGCCGCCGCCCTCCGCGCCCAGAAAGCGGCCCGCACCCCGGTCGACATCGCGGTCGCCCACAACCCGATCGCCGCCGCCAGGACCGACGGCGAGGTGCCGCTCGCCCTCGCCGGCCACACCCACGAACGCAAGACCGAGATCATGAAGCGCGGCACCCGCCTGATGGTCGAGGGCTCCACCGGCGGCGGCGGTCTGCGCGCCGTCGAGGACGACGACCCGCAGAAGATCCGCGCCTCGCTCCTCTACCTGGACCGGGACACCCGCCGTCTGCAGGCCTGGGACGAGATCACGCTCGGCGGCCTGGGCCTGTCGACGGCCGAGGTCAGCCGCCATCTCCCGGAGACCAACACTCCCGGAGCCAACCCCTCGAAGCCCCCCGGCCACCTGTCCCCGTAAACCGTTTTGGCGATCCCACCCGGCATCCCATATGCTTCTCACGTCCCCGACGCGCTGCAAGGCGCACAGGCGGGCCAATTAGCCCTCATCGTCTAGTGGCCCAGGACGCCGCCCTTTCAAGGCGGTAGCACGGGTTCGAATCCCGTTGGGGGCACGCAACACTTGTGCGAGACTTGTGCTCGCACTGCTTGGTCCTGTGGAGCAGTTTGGAGTGCTCGCCACCCTGTCAAGGTGGAGGCCGCGGGTTCAAATCCCGTCAGGACCGCTACGGATCGCAAGATCCGAGTGGCTGGGTAGCTCAGTTGGTACGAGCGATCGCCTGAAAAGCGATAGGTCGCCGGTTCGATCCCGGCCCCAGCCACCATTCGAAAGGCCCCGTTCTTCGCCGAACGGGGCCTTTCGCGTTTGCCCCCTGCGACTCGCCCGAGAGCCCGGTGTTGCCCCCGCTGTCAGTCGCGGGGGAACACCGGATCTCCTCAGCCCTTGGCCATCGGGAACGCGAGGAACGTCGGGTAGCGGTACGGGCGGCCCCTGTTGGCCGCGACCGTCGCAATGATCATGAAGACGATCACCGTGATGCCGTACGCGAGGAGCAGCAGCATCGGCACCGTCTGGAGCATCGCCACGTTCCCCGGCAGCAACGCCAGCAGCAGCGACAGCCCGACCATGCCCGCGCTGTAGATCAGCGAGGTCAGCGCGAGGTTCAGCGCCGCCGTGGCGTGCGCGTGGGTGAAGGGGTCGCGGGCGCCGGAGCGGATCGACAGGCCGACCACCCAGGCGAGCAGCCCGGAGAGGCCGCAGCTGATGCCGGAGCCGACGGTGAGCGCGAGGAGCGTGCCCAGGTGGGCCCACATCCCGGAGGTGGTGGAGAACTGCTGCGGGGGCATGCCGTAGCCGTAGTCGTACGGGCCGGGGCCCGGAACGCCGTACGGAGGCTGCTGGCCGGGCGCACCCTGCGGGTAGCCGTACGGGGACTGCTGGCCGGGCCCGCCTTGCGGGTAGCCGTACGGGCCGCCGGCCGGCGCGGAGCCGTAACCTCCGTTCGCGTCCTGGGGCGGTTGGGCGGGCGGGGGTGTGGTCATCGGGGAAGTCGTTCCTCGGGTAGGCGCTTCGGGTCGCCCTCATTGTCCTGGTCATGACTCCGGCCGCTGTCACCGCCGTGGTCCCCGCCGCTGCGGGCATCGTGCTCCCGGCCGCTGTCCCTGCCCCTGCCGCTGTCCCGGCCGCGCGTCGCCCGTACGCCGAGTACCGCGCCCACCACCGCCACCAGGGCCGCCAGCAGCGCCCAGTCCGGGACCGCTTCGCCGAGGCCGCTCGCCCAGCGTTCGACGGCGAAGGAGTCGTCGACGTCGAGGAGGCCGG
This sequence comes from Streptomyces sp. NPDC048442, assembly GCF_040651475.1. NCBI lineage: Bacteria > Bacillati > Actinomycetota > Actinomycetes > Kitasatosporales > Streptomycetaceae > Streptomyces > Streptomyces sp. NPDC048442. The sequence goes on along the minus strand of NZ_JBEZKB010000018.1, from coordinate 153,451 downwards.
GGAGGGCGGTCGCGCCGTCGAAGAGGAGGAAGAGGACGCCGAGGGCGATGAAGAAGAGGCCGGAGAGGAGGGAGGTGGTGTGAAGTTCGAAGCGGCCGACGGTGAGGGTGCGGCCGCGGAGCCACCGCCGCCGCCCCAGGTCGAAGCGTTCCCAGAGGAGGGCGAGGAGGAAGAGCGGGACGGCCATGCCCAGTGCGTAGACGGCGAGGAGCAGGCCGCCGTAGACGGGGCTGCCGCTGACGGCGGCGACGGTGAGGACGCTGCCGAGGATGGGTCCGGCGCAGAAGCCCGCGAGGCCGTAGACCGCGCCGAGCGCGTACACGGAGAGGGCCGTGGTGGGGCGGATGCGGCCCGACAGCTCGGCCATCTTCTTCGACGCGAAGCCCATGCCGAGGATCTGGGCGACACCGAGCGCGATGATCACCCAGCCGGCGACGGTGACCAGCAGGTCGCGGTTGCCGTAGAAGAACCGCCCTGCGTACGAACCCGCGGCCCCCAGCGGTACGAGGGTCGTCGCCAGGCCCGCGTAGAAGAGGCAGGTGCGGGCGAGGAGGCGGGACTTCGAGTCGATGGAGTACGCGAAGAAGGCGGGCAGCAGGAGGGCGCTGCACGGGCTGACGAGGGCGAGGAGACCGCCGAGGAAGGCGGCGAAGTAGCCGATGTCGGGGGTCACTTCTGCGCGTCCTTGGCGTCCTTGGCGTCCTTGGCGTCCTTCGGGCCCGCCGGGGCCTTCGTGCCCGCCGGGGTCTTCGCGGCGGCTGTCTTCGCGGCGGCCTCGATGGCCTGGTCGAAGACCTCGTCGGGCTGGGCGCCGGAGATCGGCCGCCCGTTGACCAGGAAGGACGGGGTGGAGGTGGCGCCGAGCCGGTACGCCTCCTCCTGGTCCTTCTTCACGGCGGCGCGGGCCTGGGCGCTGTCGGAGTCGGCGGTGAACTTCCCGATGTCCTTCACCCCGGCCTCCTCCGCGATCGCCTTCAGCCGGTCCGCCCCGTACCCCTTCGCCTTGGCGTCCTTGGCGTAGGCGGCCTGGTGGAAGGGCCAGAAGGCGCCCTGCCGGCCGGCGGCCCAGGCAGCGCGGGCGACGGCCTCGGACTCCTCGCCGAAGATCGGGAAATTGCGCCATTCGATGCGCAGGGTGCCGTTGTCGACGTACTTCTTCACCAGCTTCGGCTCGGTGTCGCGGGCGAACTTGCCGCAGTAGCCGCACTTGAAGTCGGCGTACTCGACGAGCACGACGGGCGCGTCCGCCTTCCCCTGCGCGAGCGGGTCGCCCTCGGTGCGGCGGGCGAGCTTCTCCAGCTCGGGGTAGACGCCGTTCTGCGGGTCGGCGGCGGCGGTGGGGCTGGAGGTGTCGAGGGTGGGGGTGAGGGTGTTGTCCTCGGGCTTGGTCGCGGAGTAGGAGGCGAGGCCGAGCAGGACGGCGGCGGTGGCGATGCCGGCGCCGATAAGGATTCCGCGGGGCTTGTTCTTGGCCTGGGTCTTGGCCTGGGTCTTGGGGGTCTTCTTGGTGCTGGGCATGGGGGTGCTGTTCTCCTGGCGGTACGTGGGTGCGTACGGAAGTGGTCGGCGCGAAGAGGGCAGGGGTGGGCCCGCCCGCGCCGCCTAGACGCGCAGGAGTACGGAGAGGTCTACGGGGGTCGGCGGGCCGGCCGGTGGCGGAGCGCGGCCACCGGCGACCGGACCCGCGCCCTGGTCGAGGCTCCAGCCGCCGGCGCTGCCACGGGCCTCGAAGAGGGCGGGCATCAGCTCGTACGGGGTGCCGTGCCGGGCGGGGGTGGAGGGCTGACCGGCGCCGTCGGAGGGGGCATGGGGGCGGCAGCCGGGGGTGTCGGAGGCGAACGTGGGCTGGGCGGTCGGGGCCGTGCTGGACACGGATGCGCCCGTATTCGCGCCCTCGCTCGCGCTCGCCGTGAGGACGGCGGGGCCGCAGAACACGCCGAGGACGACCGCGACCACGACTGCCCAGCGGGGCCAGCGCGCGCGTGCGACGACGGACACGGGCGGGCCTCTCTGGTCGAACGGGACGTTTCCGTCCACGAGGGTACGTGGGGTGGAGCGGGGACCAGGGCATGCGGTCGCGGAGGGGGCGTGCTCCGCGTGGGGGCCGCCCCCTTGCCCACCCGTCCCGCCCCCGGGGGGCGGCCCCGCTGCCCAAGGAGGCTCGGGGAGGTAGGGGCAGGCATTTAGGGGCGCGGGGAACTGCGCGACCAGCCACGACGCACCCGCACGATGCCCACGCCCCGGGCCCCGCCCCGGAAATCGGTTCGCCACGACTCCGCTCCGGGTGAGATCCTGGGCCAGGTATGTCTACTTCCCTCGCCGACCTCCAGGCCACCCTCGCCCAGAGCTCGCTCCGTGACGCCCACCGCCTCGGCCGCCGTCTCGAAGGCGCCCGTCGCATCCGTAACCCGGAGGCCCGGCAGGCCGTTCTGGACGAGCTCGCCGTGGAGGCCGGGAAGTCCGCCGCCAGGGTGGCCGCACGTGCCTCCCGCGTGCCCACGATCACGTACCCCGAGAACCTTCCCGTCAGCCAGAAGAAGCAGGACATCGCCGACGCGATACGCGACCACCAGGTCGTGATCGTCGCGGGCGAGACCGGCTCCGGCAAGACGACCCAGATCCCCAAGATCTGCATGGAACTCGGCCGCGGAGTCCGCGGGATGATCGGCCACACCCAGCCCCGCCGCATCGCCGCCCGCACCGTCGCCGACCGCATCGCGGACGAGCTGAAGACGCCGCTCGGCGAGGCCGTCGGCTGGAAGGTCCGGTTCACCGACCAGGTGAATCAGGAGGCGACGTTCGTCAAGCTCATGACGGACGGCATCCTGCTCGCCGAGATCCAGACCGACCGCGAGCTGCGCGCGTACGACACGATCATCATCGACGAGGCCCACGAGCGAAGCCTGAACATCGACTTCCTGCTCGGCTACCTCGCCCAGCTGCTCCCCCGGCGCCCCGACCTCAAGGTCGTCATCACCTCGGCGACCATCGACCCGGAGCGCTTCTCCCGGCACTTCGGCGAGGCGCCCATCGTGGAGGTCAGCGGGCGGACGTATCCCGTCGAGGTCCGCTACCGCCCTCTCCTCGAAGAGGAGGGCGACGACTCCGACCGCGATCAGATCACCGCCATCGCGGACGCCGTCGACGAGCTCCAGTCCGAAGGTCCGGGCGACATCCTCGTCTTCCTCTCCGGCGAGCGGGAGATCCGCGACACCGCCGACGCGCTCAACAAACGCAACCTCCGCCTCACCGAGGTGCTCCCCCTCTACGCACGGCTCTCGCACGCCGAGCAGAACCGGGTCTTCCAGCGGCACACCGGCCGCCGCGTGGTCCTCGCGACGAACGTCGCCGAGACCTCCCTGACCGTCCCCGGCATCAAGTACGTGATCGATCCGGGCACCGCCCGCATCTCCCGCTACAGCCACCGCACCAAGGTGCAGCGGCTGCCCATCGAGCGGATCTCGCAGGCCAGCGCCAACCAGCGCAAGGGCCGTTGCGGTCGTACATCGGACGGCATCTGCATCCGGCTGTACTCCGAGGACGACTTCCTCACCCGCCCCGAGTTCACCGACCCGGAGATCCTGCGCACCAACCTCGCGTCCGTCATCCTCCAGATGACCGCGGCCGGCCTGGGCGAGATCGAGAAGTTCCCGTTCATCGACCCGCCGGACCACCGGAACATTCGCGATGGTGTGCAGCTGCTCCAGGAGCTCGGGGCCCTCGACCCGAACGAGAAGGACCCGAAGAAGCGGCTGACGCAGCAGGGCCGCAAGCTGGCCCAGCTGCCCGTGGACCCGCGGCTGGCCCGGATGGTCCTTGAGGCCGACAAGAACGGTTGCGTGCGCGAAGTGATGGTGATCGCTTCCGCGCTCTCCATCCAGGACCCGCGCGAGCGCCCCGTCGAGAAGCAGCAGCAGGCCGACCAGAACCACGCCCGGTTCAAGGACGAGACGAGCGACTTCCTCTCCTTCCTGAACATGTGGCGGTACCTCCGCGAGGAGCAGAAGGAGCGCGGCTCGTCCTCGTTCCGCCGGATGTGCAAGCAGGAGTACCTGAACTTCCTGCGGATCCGTGAGTGGCAGGACATCTACGCCCAACTCCGGTCCGTGGCGAAGCAGATGGGGATCCACATCAACGAGGAGGACGCACCGGAGATCTCCGTGCACACCTCCCTCCTGGCCGGTCTGCTCTCCCACCTCGGGCTCAAGGACACCGAGAAGAACGAGTACCTGGGCGCCAGGAACGCCAAGTTCGCGATCTTCCCCGGCTCCGCGCTCTTCAAGAAGCAGCCGCGCTTCATCATGTCCGCGGAACTCGTCGAGACCTCCCGGCTGTGGGCGCGCGTCAACGCGAAGGTCGAGCCGGAGTGGATCGAGCCGCTCGCCCAGCACCTGCTCAAGCGCACGTACAGCGAGCCGCACTGGGAGAAGGACCAGGCGGCCGTCATGGCGTACGAGCGGGTCACACTGTACGGCGTCCCGATCGTCGCCCAGCGCAAGGTCAACTACGGCCGCATCGACGCCGAGATCTCCCGCGACCTCTTCATCCGCAACGCGCTCGTCGAGGGCGACTGGCGCACGCACCACAAGTTCTTCGCCGACAACCGCAAACTCCTCACCGAGGTCGAGGAGTTGGAGCACCGCGCCCGCCGCCGCGACATCCTCGTCGACGACGAGACGCTCTTCGACTTCTACGACCAGCGGATCCCCGAACACGTCGTCTCCGGCGCCCACTTCGACTCGTGGTGGAAGCACAAGAAGCACGACGAGCCCGAACTCCTCGATTTCGAGCGCGAGATGCTCATCAACGAGAAGGCGGCCGGGGTCACCAAGGACGACTACCCGGACTCCTGGCGGCAGGGGCCGCTGAAGTTCCGGGTGACGTACCAGTTCGAGCCGGGTGCGGATGCGGACGGCGTGACCGTCCACATTCCCCTCCAGGTGCTCAACCAGGTCACAGACGAGGGCTTCGACTGGCAGATCCCCGGGCTTCGCGAAGAGGTCGTGACGGAGCTGATCCGCTCCCTCCCGAAGCCGATCCGTCGGCATTACGTGCCTGCGCCGAACTACGCGACGAAGTTCCTGGAGCGGGCGGTCCCGCTGCAAGAACCCCTGCACTTCACCCTCGCGCGTGAACTCCAGAAGATGGTCGGGGTCCCCGTGACCCCCGCCGACTTCGACCTCACCCGCATCCCGGACCACCTGCGCATCACGTTCCGCATCGTCGACGAGCGCCGCAAGAAGCTCGCCGAGGACAAGGACCTGGAGGCGCTGCGTCTGAAGCTCCGCCCGAAGGCCCGCCAGGCCCTCTCCCAGGCGGCAGCGGCCACCGCGGGCCCCACCGGCGAGTCCATCGAGCGCACGGGGCTCACCGACTGGACCATCGGCACGCTCAGCAAGGTCTTCGAGACCAAGCGGGCCGGCCAGCCGGTCAAGGCGTATCCGGCGCTCGTCGACGCGGGCGCGACCGTCTCCGTACGACTCTTCGACACGGAAGCCGAGCAGCGGCAGGCCATGTGGGCGGGCACCCGCCGCCTCGTCCTGCTCAACATCCCGGTGAATCCGGCGAAGTTCGCCTCCGACAAGCTCACCAACCAGCAGAAGCTGGCCCTCTCCAGCAACCCGCACGGCTCCATCCAGGCGCTCTTCGACGACTGCGCCATGGCCGCCACGGACAAGCTGATCGCCGACCACGGCGGCCCGGCCTGGGACGAGGAGTCCTTCCGGAAGCTGTACGACAAGGTGCGCGCGGACCTCGTCGACGCGACCGTAAGGACCGTGGGCCAGGTCCAGCAGGTCCTCGCCGCCTGGCAGGCCTGCGAGCGCCGTCTGAAGTCGACCAACAGCGCGGTCCTGCTGCCCAACCTCACGGACGTACGCAAGCAGCTGAACGTGCTGATGCCGGCCGGCTTCGTCACGAAGACCGGCCTGCGCCGCCTGCCCGACCTGATGCGCTACCTGGTGGCCGTGGACCGGCGGCTGCAGCAGATGCCGACCGGCGCCCAGCGCGACACCGCGCGCATGGAGAAGGTCCACGAGATGCAGGACGAGTACGCCTGGCTCCTGGAGCAGCTGCCGCAGGGCAGGCCCGTTCCGCAGGAGGTGCGGGACATCCGCTGGATGATCGAGGAGCTGCGGGTCAGCTACTTCGCGCACGCGCTGGGGACGGCGTACCCGGTCTCCGACAAGCGGATCGTGAAGGCGATCGATGCCGCCGCCCCGTAGCGGACGGCCTCTCTCCACGGGTTCGACTGCACCCTCTGACCTGCTGTACAGTCTGACTCGCAGCAACACGCGGAAAGCAAAACGACACCGCGTCGAGCTGTGAGTCAAGGTCCTGTGGAGCAGCTTGGAGTGCTCGCCACCCTGTCAAGGTGGAGGCCGCGGGTTCAAATCCCGTCAGGACCGCAGTAAATTCGAAGCCCGCATCCCACCGGATGCGGGCTTCGGTGCTTTCGTGTCCCGTCGCAGCTCAGCGGCCGCGCCCGCGGCGGAGCCGCCGTCGGACACAGCAAATCCCGTCAGGACCGCATGTGTTGAAGGCCCCGATCCTTTTGGATCGGGGCCTTCTTGCGTCTTGACTCCGGCATCTGCCACCGGTAACCCGGACATCAGGGGTCGGGACTCCGGAGGTGACGCGTGGCGGCAGCCGTGGCGAGACACGAGACGCGGGCACTGCTGCGTGCCCATCTGGCAGCCGCCTCGGGCTACCGCCACCGCACCAGGCACTGTCCGATCTGCCACCGCCTCCTGCTGCTCGCTTTGCAGCCCGAGAGAGCGCCGGAGAGGCCCTCCGGGGAGCAGGACGGAAGGGAGTGCGCCGAGCCGGCGACGGAGCGTTCCGCGACTCAGGACGAAAGTCCCCCGAACCCGTGACCATCGCCTCGCGCCCCGGCCTCCTTTTCGGTGGCAAGCTCGGATTTGGCAAGAGTCATGAGCTGTGACGGGTGTCACCGGAAGAGTTTTCGGGGCGGGCTTATTTACGCCCTCCCTACAACAAGCCAATTTAATATGTGCAATTGCACCCTCTGCCGACGGCCTCCACCAGCACCCCCAACGACACCCCGCAGGCGCCCCGCGACACCCCGCGACACCCCTGCCACCGCCCCCTCCGGGCACAAAAAAATCGCGCCGGACTCGGCGGAGTCCGGCGCGATCGACGACACGGCTCCCGTTGGGGCGGGGGCCTGTCGAGTGGAGCTTGGGGTGGGCGCCCGCACCGAGTTGGGGGACCCGGGACGCAATTGCCCTGTACTGCGGGGTGTTGCCGTTACTGCGGGTAAAGATGTGAAGCGGTAATGCGAGGTAATGCGAAGCGTCAGGCCTCGCTGCGCTGCTGCGGAATGCCCGCAAGCAGTGCGCGGACCTCGGCCTCGCGGTAACGCCTGTGCCCACCCAGCGTGCGGATGGACGTGAGCTTTCCTGCCTTGGCCCAGCGGGTCACCGTCTTCGGGTCCACGCGGAACATCGTGGCGACCTCAGCCGGGGTCAGCAGCGGCTCGGCGTCAGGGGTGCGAGCGGTCATGAGCGGCCTCCTCGGGAGAACCGAACCTTCACGGTTCTTTCCTCTAAATTCTGCACCTTGACCCGCGTTGCCCGAAATGGCGGACGCGGGCCGAGTCGGTTATAGGACGAACGGCTTGTCCTCGGCACTACAACTACACCATCCGTCCAGCCGCGTGGGCCAAACCGACGGAATTGCCCTCTGAGGTGTTCATCCGCGACGGAAGCCGATGGACCATGCCATAGCGGACAGTCACCTCACAGTGACGATCAGTCACATGAGCGATCAGGAGTCAACAGACCCCCCATAGCGTGTAATACCGAGCATTCCGCCCCTAGTTGGACGGAAGGAGCCCTCCCCGGACTCCTTGTCCTATTTTGACACGAGGGCGGGGGATGAGCGCAAGGGGCGATTAAGTGCTGTCCGTCACGCTTGCCACAAAAGCCCGGATCAGGACGTAGGTCCCGAGCACTTGTCCCTCACCTGTCACACGCACCACATCACGCTCCGGTTCACTTGAACCTCAGATTTCGCTCAAATCGTGTGCGGTATTCAGCATTCACGCCCGTCGGCCCGCGCTCAGTTCGCGAACTGCCGGTCCCGGACCGCCCGCCAGCGCTCCGCCAGCCGGCTGTACGCACGGGCCGCCCCGTCCGCGTCGCCGGCCCGCAGCGCCCCTATCCCCTCGGCCACGTCCGCCGCCGACCGGTCCCCGGCCAGATGCGTCTCGCCCAGTACGTACGCGAGCCCGCCGTAGTCCAGCTCGACGAGCGAGCGGGGGTGGAACTCCTCCAGCCACCGCCCCACGTCCACCAGCCCCGTCACCAGCGGCCCCTCGTCCCCGTCGCCCACGTGCTCGCGCAGCGTGCGCAGGGCGCGGGCCACCCGGCGCCTGGCCTGCACCATCGGCGTCCGGTAGCGCAGCACCGCCGCCTCGTCCCCCGACGCCTTCACGTACTCGCGCTCCTCGTCCCCGAAGAGGACGAACCAGCGCACCGGCACGTGCCACACCGAGGACCTGATCCACGGCCTGGCGTCCGGGTTCCGCTCCCGCCACCGCTCGTAGTCCGCCTGCGCCTGGTGGCGTACGAGAGGGGGCAGTACGGCGTCCAGGAGCGGCTCCGGGTACTGGCCGTCCAGCTCCTCCAGGGCCAGCCAGCCGCGCAGCCTGGTCCGCCACGGGCACACCACCAGGACCTCGTCGATCTCCGCCACGTACGCGTCGCCGCTCTCGTGCACCGGCACCGCGACGGGCGGGGTGGGCAGCAAGTCGGCCAGGGAGCACCGGAGTTCGTCCTGCGGCCCCGGCAGCGCACCGCGGCGGGCGTAGCGGGCCCAGTGGGTGCGCTCCGGTTCGGGGAAGGCCGCCAGCGGTTCGTACACCCGCAGGGCCGACACGTACGGGACGATCACCGATGACGCCAGTGGCACGCCAGCTCCTCAGCTCGACCGGAAGCAAAGACCGGAAGCGAATCGTCCCACGGGGGTACTTCGGAAGGGGGTGATCCCGGGTACCGACCCTTGCCACGGGCCGCCAGGGCCTACTCTCATGCCCATCGGCCCTCTCCACCCGCAAGAGGGTTTCACCGTCTCGTACTTTGGGAGTCACCACAGTGACCGCATCTTCCGACGGCGTCCTGCACACCCTGTTCCGCTCGGAGCAGGGTGGCCACGAGCAGGTCGTGCTCTGCCAGGACCGCGCCTCCGGCCTCAAGGCCGTCATCGCCCTCCACAACACGGATCTCGGTCCGGGCCTCGGCGGCACCCGCTTCTACCCGTACGAGAGCGAGGAGGCGGCCGTCGCGGACGCCCTCAACCTCTCGCGCGGGATGAGCTACAAGAACGCCCTGGCGGGTCTCGACCACGGCGGCGGCAAGGCCGTGATCATCGGCGACCCCGAGCAGATCAAGACGGAGGAGCTGCTCCTCGCCTACGGCCGGTTCGTGGCCTCGCTCGGTGGCCGCTACGTGACCGCGTGCGATGTCGGCACGTACGTGGCGGACATGGACGTCGTGGCACGCGAGTGCCGGTGGACCACCGGCCGTTCCCCCGAGAACGGCGGCGCGGGCGACTCGTCCGTACTGACCGCCTTCGGTGTCTTCCAGGGCATGCGGGCCTCCGCGCAGCACCTGTGGGGCGACCCGACACTGCGCGGCCGCAAGGTCGGCGTCGCCGGTGTCGGCAAGGTCGGCCACCACCTGGTGGAGCACCTGCTGTCCGACGGCGCCGAGGTCGTCATCACGGACGTACGGGAGGAGTCGGTGCGCCGCATCACCGACCTGCACCCCGAGGTCGCCGTGGTCGCCGACACCGAGGCGCTGATCCGCGTCGAGGGCCTGGACATCTACGCCCCGTGCGCACTGGGCGGCGCCCTGAACGACGACAGCGTGCCGGTGCTGACCGCGACCGTGGTGTGCGGCGCGGCCAACAACCAGCTCGCCCACCCGGGTGTCGAGAAGGACCTCGCCGACCGCGGGATCCTCTACGCGCCGGACTACGTGGTCAACGCGGGCGGTGTGATCCAGGTCGCCGACGAGCTGCACGGCTTTGACTTCGACCGGTGCAAGAAGAAGGCCACGAAGATCTTCGACACCACGCTGGAAATCTTCGCACGTGCGAAGAGCGACGGTGTTCCGCCGGCTGCGGCGGCCGACCGGCTGGCCGAGCAGCGGATGGCTGAGGCACGCGCACGGCGCTGATCGGAGCGGGCTGATCCGCCGCGGGGGAGGAGTTGGGGAGACATCACTCACCCCCCTCGGCGGGTCGGCCGTCAGGAAGGGGCTAAAATCGCGGTTGACCAGCGGGGACGGGACGTCCCGCCGGTTGTGCTTCGCGGTGTCTCCTGCGGGCGGCGTACCGTATGGCCAAAGAAGCAGGTACCGTTGAAGTCCTGCGGACCGGTCTCTTCACGGAGAGTCCGTTCCCAACCATGAACGCGTGTCAAGACTCTGGGGCCGTCGAGCCCCGTCACCGAGGGGGTCGAGCCATGGGGCGCGGCCGGGCAAAGGCCAAGCAGACGAAGGTCGCCCGCCAGCTGAAGTACAGCAGCGGCGGGACTGACCTGTCGCGTCTGGCCAATGAGCTGGGCGCTTCGACTTCGCAACAGCCGCCGAATGGCGAGCCGTTCGAGGACGATGACGAGGAAGACGATCCGTACGCACAGTACGCGTCGCAGTACAACGACGATGACGAGGACGATGAGTCCGGTCCTTCGTCGCAGCGCCGCGGCGCTTGACGCTTCAGTTCTGGCCGGTCACTTCCGGTCGTCCCCGTTCTGGCGTTCGTACACCTCGAAAATTTTCATAAGGTTTGAGCAGTTCCACAGGACCCGGTCCGAGGCTTTCGCCCCGGACCGGGTTCTGTGCGTCCCAGTGCCTGTTCCGGTGTACTACTTGGCGTAGTCGCCGGTCAGGGTCGCGCCCTCGCGGTGGTCACCGCGGCCCAGGCTGTTTCGATCAACGATGGCGCCGGCGACCCATGACTCGACACCCCGGTCCTCCAGCGTGGCCAGGGCCACGTCGACCGACTCCTGCGGGACGACGGCGATCATGCCCACGCCCATGTTGAGGGTCTTCTCCAGCTCAAGGCGTTCGACCTTGCCTGCCTGGCCGACGACGTCGAAGACGGCGCCGGGGGTCCAGGTCGAGCGGTCGACCGTGGCGTGCAGGTGGTCGGGGATCACCCGGGCCAGGTTGTTGGCCAGGCCGCCGCCGGTGACATGGCTGAAGGCGTGCACCGGTGCGGTGCGGGTGAGCGCCAGGCAGTCCAGCGAGTAGATCTTGGTCGGCTCCAGCAGCTCCTCGCCGAGCGTGCGGCCGAATTCGGCCACCTCGCGGTCGAGGGCCCAGCCGGCGCGGTCGAAGACGACGTGCCGGACGAGCGAGTACCCGTTGGAGTGAAGACCGGAGGACGCCATCGCGATGACGGCGTCGCCCTCGCGGATCCGGTCGGCGCCGAGCAGCTGGTCGTACTCCACCACACCGGTGCCGGCGCCCGCCACGTCGAAGTCGTCCGGGCCGAGCAGGCCCGGGTGCTCGGCCGTCTCGCCGCCGACCAGGGCGCAGCCGGCGAGGACACAGCCTTCGGCGATGCCCTTCACGATGGCCGCGACACGCTCGGGGTGCACCTTGCCGACACAGATGTAGTCGGTCATGAAGAGCGGTTCGGCGCCGCAGACGACGAGGTCGTCGACGACCATGCCGACGAGGTCGTGGCCGATGGTGTCGTACACGCCCATCTGGCGGGCGAGGTCGACCTTCGTACCGACGCCGTCGGTCGCGGAGGCCAGCAGCGGACGCTCGTAGCGCTTCAGGGCGGAGGCGTCGAAGAGACCGGCGAAACCGCCGAGGCCACCGAGGACCTCGGGGCGCTTCGTCTTCTTCACCCACTCCTTCATCAGCTCTACGGCGCGGTCGCCGGCTTCGATGTCGACGCCCGCGGCTGCGTAGCTGGCACCGGTGCCCGTCTGCGGAGCAGACCCGGAAGACTCAGTAGACATGCTGGGAACTTTCGTGTCGTACAACAGGGTTTTACGGGCGCGCTCAGGGACGACGGAGAGCGTCGGCGGCGGCGGTGTTCGCCGGGCCGGCCGCGAGCTCGGTCTCCAGGAGCTGCTTGCCGAGGAGCTCCGGGTCGGGGAGCTCCATGGGGTACTCGCCGTCGAAGCAGGCGCGGCAGAGGTTCGGCTTGGCGATGGTGGTCGCCTCGATCATGCCTTCGAGGGAGATGTACGAGAGCGAGTCGGCACCCATGGAGGTGGCGATCTCGTCCACGGTCATCCCGTTGGCGATCAGCTCGGCGCGGGTGGCGAAGTCGATGCCGAAGAAGCAGGGCCACTTCACGGGGGGCGAGGAGATACGGATGTGGATCTCCGCCGCGCCCGCCTCGCGGAGCATCTTGACCAGCGCGCGCTGGGTGTTGCCGCGGACGATCGAGTCGTCGACGACCACCAGGCGCTTGCCCTTGATGACTTCCTTCAGCGGGTTGAGCTTCAGACGGATGCCGAGCTGGCGGATCGTCTGGGACGGCTGGATGAAGGTCCGGCCGACGTACGCGTTCTTGACGAGCCCGGAGCCGTACGGAATTCCGCTGGCTTCGGCGTATCCGATCGCGGCAGGGGTGCCGGATTCGGGTGTCGCTATGACGAGATCGGCCTCGGCAGGAGCTTCCTTGGCCAGTTTGCGGCCCATCTCGACCCGGCTGAGATAGACGTTGCGGCCCGCGATATCGGTGTCGGGGCGCGCGAGGTAGACGTACTCGAAGACACAGCCCTTGGGCTTCGCTTCTGCGAATCGAGAGGTACGGAGACCGTTCTCGTCGATCGCGATCAGCTCGCCCGGCTCGACCTCGCGGACGTACGCGGCGCCGCAGATGTCGAGGGCGGCGGACTCGGAGGCCACCACCCAGCCGCGCTCCAGACGGCCCAGGACCAGCGGGCGGATGCCCTGCGGGTCGCGGGCCGCGTACAGCGTTCCCTCGTCCATGAAGACGAGGGAGAAGGCGCCCATCACCTGCGGGAGCACCTTTGCGGCGGCCTCCTCGATGGTCAGGGGCTTGCCGTCGTCGTCGGTCTGGCCCGCGAGGAGGGCCGTGACCAGGTCGGTGTCGTTGGTGGCTGCCACCTGGGTGGCGCGGCCGTTCTCCTTGGGGAGATCGGCGACCAGTTCGGCGAGCTGCGCCGTATTGACCAGGTTTCCGTTGTGGCCGAGCGCGATCGAGCCGTGCGCGGTGGCACGGAATGTCGGCTGCGCGTTCTCCCACACCGAGGCTCCGGTGGTGGAGTAGCGGGCGTGACCGACCGCGATATGGCCCTGGAGGGAGCCGAGAGAGGTTTCGTCGAAGACTTGCGAGACCAGTCCCATGTCCTTGAAGACCAGGATCTGGGACCCGTTGCTTACTGCGATTCCCGCGGACTCTTGTCCACGGTGCTGCAGTGCATACAGTCCGAAATAGGTGAGCTTGGCGACCTCTTCGCCGGGAGCCCAGACACCGAAGACGCCGCAAGCGTCCTGGGGGCCTTTCTCACCGGGGAGCAGGTCGTGGTTGAGTCGTCCATCACCACGAGGCACGGCACCGAGTGTAGGCGAGATCGACCACTGGTCCGAATTGGGGATACGGACGGGGCCCGGGACGAGGCGAAACGGTCCTGCGGGGGCGCAGGTAGGGGGTGCGGTCGGGCATGCGGTCGGGCGGTCGGGCCGGGTGGCACTCCGCGCGGGGGCAGGCATTTAGGGGCGCGGGGAACTGCGCGACCAGCCACGACGCACCCGCACGACGCCCACCGCCCCGCGGCCAGCCACCACGCCCCCGGCCCGCACCATGACCCGCTGCAAGATCACTTGGCTGCTGTTGCCTCCAGGCCCACGCCCGCACTGCCGGTGAGCGACAGGTTGCGACCGTTCACGGTGTACGTGACCTTGCCCTCCAGCACCTTCAGCATCTGCTTCTCCACCGTCCCCGCCTCCCCCTGGCACATCATGCGAGTGGTCGCGATGCGCCCGAATTCGAGCGCGCCGGGGCTCTGCTTCGCCTGGCCGTTGAGGGAGTTGCAGCCGGTGTGGCCGCGTACCGAACCGTCCTTGCCGAAGGTCAGGTACGCCTTGCCGGCCACCCCCTTCGGCACGGACTGCGCGGATTCGCTTCCGCCGGGCTTCATGGTCTTGCGGGCGGTGAAGGACTCGACGGTCCACTTGGTCCCGGCGAACGAGGCGTCAGGCTGCACCGGCTTCGAGGTGAGCGCGATCGTGTCGCCCTTCGAGGTGGTCAGGGTCAGCCGGCTGTCGTCGAGCTTCGCCTTCAGCTGTTCCTTGAAAGCCTTCCGCAGCGAGAGCTCGAAGTCCTGGGCGTCGCACGACATTTGAGTGGACAGCAGCTTGTCGAGGTCGACGGAATCGCCCTTGACGGTCGCCTTGCCACTGAAGGAGTTGCAGCCGTAGTTGCCCTTGACCGCACCCTTCTTGTCGATCTCGACGAAGGTGTCCTTGGGTGCCGCGGTCTTCTTCCCGCCGGCGGTCGAGCTCTCCACGGTCCAGCGCACCCCGGTCAGCGGCAGATCGGTCTGCACGGCACCGCCGTCACCCTTTCTGTCGCCCGCACCGGCACCGGCTCCCGTGGTCTCCGTACCGCAGGCGGACACGGCGAGCAGCGCTGCTGCGGTGAGGGGTACACCCAGCATCTTCAGCGTCTTGAACTTCGGCTTCGTCTGCATGCCGATGTGACGGAACAGGTGGGACAACCGGTTCCACTTGACCCGGCGCACGCCCCCGTCTCACCCCATGATCGGCAGCACCCCCACCAGATCCGCACGCTCCCCACTGGCGCTGACCTGCGCTTCTTTGATCGCGTCCGCCCATTGTGTACGTCCTGTGGCAAGCCGGATCCAGGTCAGCGGGTCGGTCTCCACGACATTGGAGGGGGTCCCCCTGGTGTGCCGGGGCCCCTCGATGCACTGCACCACCGCGTACGGCGGAATCCGCACCTCCGTGGACGCTCCGGGTGCCTTGACGGCGAGCGCGTCCGCGAGCAGCCGCGTACAGGCCGCGAGCGCCTGCCGGTCGAACGGCACGTCCACGCCGGTCGCCCGCGCCAGGTCGTCACTGTGCACGACGAGCTCGACGGTGCGGGTGACGAGGAAGTCCGCGAACCGCATGGGCCCGACCCTGGTCCGCGTGATCCGCTCGTCGTCGGCCCCGGGCAGCGCCTCGGCGATCCCGGCGGCCACCCGCTCGTACAGCTCCCCGATGGGCGCGGACGCCGCGAGCTCCCGGGTGTCGTCCGCCACCTGCCCGGCATGGACCTCGGTCGCGAACGGCCAGTCAAGCAGGCCCACTTCGGCCTTGGCCGGTGCGGGCTCGCCCAGGAACCGCACCACCGAACCCAACGCCATCGACAGATGCGCGGCCAGCTCCCGCACCGACCAGTCCCCCAGCCCGCTCGGCAGCGCGAGCTGCTCCTCGCCGAGCCCGCCGACGACCTCCCGCACATGCCCGAACTGGGCGAGCACGGCGGCCCGGGTCCTGGCCGGGTCGTAGGTCCTGGGGCGCTTCTTCTTGGCCGGGTTCGGGTTCACGGGCGACATGGAAACGAGGTTAGACCCCGGCACGGGGGGGCGTGCTCCGCGTGGGGGCCGCCCCCTTGCCCACCCTTCCCCAAGCTCTCGGCTTCGCTCGAGCAGGGGAGACCCCACTGCCCCCGGGGGGCGGCCCCGCTGCCCAAGAGGGCTGGGGGCTAAGGGGCAGGCAGTTAGGGGCGCGGGGAACTGCGCGACCAGCCACGACGCACCCGCACGACGCCCACCGGTCAGCCCCCTCTCGAACGAGGACGCGGCAGGCGTACGGGTGCGGCCCCGTCCCGGTCTCCCCGGGGCGGGGCCGCACTCGGCTACGTAGCGTACGAAAAGCGACTCAGGCCAGCAGGCCCGGGATCGTCGCCTCGTGCGCCGTCCTCAGCTCGCTCAGCGGGATGCTGAACTCGCCCTGGATCTCGATCTCCTCGCCGTCCACGACACCGAGGCGGGTGACGGGCAGACCGCGCGCCCCGCACATGTCGTTGAAGCGGAGCTCCTCGCTGCGCGGGATCGACACGACCGCACGGCCCGCCGACTCCGAGAACAGGAGGACGAACGGGTCGATGCCGTCCGGCACCACCAGTCGCGCACCCTTCCCGCCGCGCAGGCAGGACTCGGTGACGGCCTGGATCAGACCACCGTCGGAGAGGTCGTGGGCGGCGTCGATCATGCCGTCCCGCGACGCCGAGATCAGGATCTCGCCGAGCAGCTTCTCGCGCGCCAGGTCGACCTTCGGCGGCATGCCGCCGAGGTGGCCGTGCACGACCTCGGACCAGGCGGAGCCGCCCAGTTCCTCGTGCGTGTCACCGAGGAGGTACAGCAGCTGTCCCTCTTCGGCGAAGGCCATCGGCGTACGCCGTGCGACATCGTCGATCACACCGAGGACCGCGACGACGGGCGTCGGGTGGATCGCGGTCTCACCGGTCTGGTTGTACAGAGAAACGTTGCCACCGGTCACCGGAGTTCCCAGTTCCAGGCAGCCGTCCGCGAGACCGCGGGTGGCCTCCGCGAACTGCCACATGACGTCCGGGTCCTCGGGGGAACCGAAGTTGAGGCAGTCCGAGATGGCGAGCGGCTTCGCGCCCGTGGTCGCCACGTTCCGGTACGACTCGGCGAGCGCCAGCTGCGCGCCCGTGTACGGGTCGAGCTTGGCGTAGCGCCCATTGCCGTCGGTCGACATGGTCACGCCGAGACCGGTCTCGGCGTCGATGCGCACCATGCCCGCGTCCTCCGGCATGGCCAGCACCGTGTTGCCCTGCACGAAGCGGTCGTACTGCTCCGTGATCCACGCCTTGGAGGCCTGGTTGGGCGAGGCCACCAGCTTGAGGACCTGCTCACGCAGCTCGTCGCCGTTGGCCGGGCGGGCCAGCTTGTTGGCGTCGTCGGCCTGGAGCGCGTCCTGCCAGGACGGGCGGGCGTACGGCCGGTGGTACACCGGGCCGTCGTGGGCCACGGACCGCGGCGGCACGTCCACGATCTGCTCGCCGTGCCAGAAGATCTCCAGCTGCGAGCCCTCGGTCACCTCACCGATGACGGTGGCGATGACGTCCCACTTCTCGCAGATCTCCATGAAGCGGTCCACGTGCTGCGGCTCGACGATCGCGCACATGCGCTCCTGCGACTCGCTCATGAGGATTTCCTCGGGCGAGAGGGAGGAGTCGCGCAGCGGCACGGTGTCCAGCTCGACGCGCATACCGCCGGAACCGGCCGAGGCCAGCTCGGAGGTGGCACAGGACAGCCCGGCGCCGCCGAGGTCCTGGATGCCCGCGACCAGCTTCTCCTTGAAGATCTCCAGGGTGCACTCGATGAGGAGCTTCTCCTGGAAGGGGTCGCCGACCTGCACGGCCGGGCGCTTCGTCGGCTTCGCATCGTCGAAGGTCTCACTCGCCAGGACCGAGACACCGCCGATGCCGTCGCCACCGGTCCGGGCGCCGTACAGGATGACCTTGTTGCCGGGGCCCGACGCCTGCGCGAGGTGGATGTCCTCGTGCTTCATGACGCCGATGCAGCCCGCGTTGACCAGCGGGTTGCCCTGGTAGCAGGCGTCGAAGACGACCTCGCCGCCGATGTTCGGCAGGCCGAGGCAGTTTCCGTAACCGCCGATTCCGGCGACGACGCCCGGCAGGACGCGCTTGGTGTCGGGGTGGTCGGCCGCACCGAAACGGAGCGGGTCCACGACCGCGACCGGGCGGGCGCCCATCGCGAGGATGTCGCGGACGATGCCGCCGATGCCGGTGGCCGCGCCCTGGTAGGGCTCGATGTACGAGGGGTGGTTGTGCGACTCGACCTTGAAGGTGACCGCGTAGCCCTGGCCGACGTCGACGACACCGGCGTTCTCGCCGATGCCGACGAGCATGGCGTCGTTCTCCGGGACCTTCTCGCCGAACTGCTTGAGGTGGATCTTGCTGCTCTTGTACGAGCAGTGCTCCGACCACATCACGGAGTACATGGCGAGCTCGGCGCCGGTGGGACGGCGGCCGAGGATCTCGCGGATCCTGGCGTACTCGTCCTCCTTGAGGCCGAGCTCCTTCCAGGGCTGCTCGACGTCGGGCGTGCCACTTGCGTGCTTGACGGTGTCCAGAGTCATCAGGCGTTGACCAGCTTCTTCAGGATCGAGGTGAAGAATCCGAGCCCATCGGTACGGCCCGTACCGATCAGCGGCTCGACGGCGTGCTCGGGGTGCGGCATCAGGCCGACGACGTTGCCCGCCGCGTTGGTGATGCCGGCGATGTCCCGCAGCGAGCCGTTGGGGTTGGTGTCCAGGTAGCGGAACGCCACCCGGCCCTCCGCCTCCAGCTCGTCGAGCGTGCGCTCGTCCGCGACGTACCGCCCGTCCATGTTCTTCAGCGGTACGGAGATCTCCTGGCCCTGCTCGTAATCGAGGGTCCAGGCGCTCTCCACGTTCTCCACCCGCAGCTTCTGGTCGCGGCAGATGAAGTGGAGGTGGTTGTTCCGGAGCATCGCACCGGGCAGCAGATGTGCCTCGGTGAGGATCTGGAAGCCGTTGCAGATACCGAGGACCGGCAGGCCGGCCTTCGCCTGCTCGATGATCGTGCCCATCACCGGCGAGAAGCGCGAGATGGCACCGGCCCGCAGGTAGTCGCCGTAGGAGAACCCTCCGGCGAGGACGACCGCGTCGACCTGGTGGAGGTCCTTGTCGCGGTGCCACAGGGACACCGGCTCGGCGCCCGCCAGCCGGACGGCACGCAGTGCGTCCTGGTCGTCCAGCGTGCCGGGAAAGGTGACGACTCCGATACGAGCAGTCACTTCGACTCCTCCACCTTCACGGTGAAGTCCTCGATGACGGTGTTGGCGAGGAACGTTTCGGCCATCTCGTGGATGCGGGCGAGGGCGGCGTCGTCGACCGGTCCCTCCACCTCCAGCTCGAAACGCTTCCCCTGACGGACGTCCGCGATTGACTCGAAGCCGAGACGCGGCAGCGCACGCTGCACCGCCTGTCCCTGCGGGTCGAGGATCTCGGGCTTGAGCATGACGTCGACTACGACGCGTGCCACTGGCACTCCCGGTGTGGTGTGGTGCAAAAGGGCGGTTCCATCAGCGTACCCGCCCAAAAATTCTACGCGGGTAGATATCTCCACGAGTCGATCACGTTCCGGTATCGGCACCAACAACGACGGGAAAAATCAGGGAAAAAAGAGGCCTCCCTCATTGCACTCGGACACGCTGACGGAATTGACTGGGCTTCACAATGCAATGCCTCCCCCTGTACAAAGGAATACAAGGGAAAGCAGCATTGCTCCAGAGTTGCTTCAAAACAGCCGGAAGCTCGACATCACCGCACGTCAGCGCGGTGACACTGATACTCACGCCGGTACACGCCCGCTAGGAAGGACCGATATCCGTGGCTCAACGCGTAGTGGTCACGCTCTCCGACGACATCGACGGAGGAGAAGCGGCGGAAACGGTGACCTTCGGCCTCGACGGGAAGTCGTACGAGATCGACCTCAATCCCGCCAATGCAAAGAAACTGCGCACGGCACTGAAGCCGTACGTGACGGCAGGCCGAAAGCACTCGAAGTCGGGCAATGTGTACCGGCACACGTCGGTGGCCCCGGACCCGGCGGCGGTACGCGCCTGGGCGCGGTCGCACCAGATGGAGGTGCCGGCCAGGGGCCGGATCCCGAAGAAGGTCTACGAGGCGTTCGCGGAAGCGTCCTGACGGAGAAGCGCCCCGGCGGGGAAGCACCCTGACGGAGCGGCAGGTGTCCGGCCGTCCCGTCGCGGGCCTCCGCGAGGTCGGCCGGGAACCGATTTGCATGACACCCAGGTACGTGGGCTAAAGTCTGGAGCACGCCGAAGGGCAAGGCCGCAAGGCCCCGCCTCACGCAGCGTGCGGGTGTAGTTCAGTAGCAGAACATCCTCCTTCCAGGAGGAAGGCGCAGTGTGCAATTCCTGTCACCCGCTCTGCATCGCTCAACCGATTACCGGTCGCTCCGGAGGATCGGGTAGGGTGATGCCGCACCACCACGCAGTACCCCCCAGCAGTACCTTGCGGACGTAGCTCAGTTGGTAGAGCGCAACCTTGCCAAGGTTGAGGTCGCCAGTTCGAACCTGGTCGTCCGCTCCACATCGAAAAGCCCCGGTCATTGCGACCGGGGCTTTTCGCGTTGTCCCGACGTGCCCCCGGCTTGTCCCCCGCTTGTCCCCGGCGCTCATGACATTTGTCATCGGGAGCGATGACAGCGCGCACTGCCGCCGGCTCCGGTCCGGCGGAAGTCTGGAGACATGACCACCAACGCAGAGCTTGTGATCGACGTCCAAGGGCTCCGGCGGACGTACGCCGGGGGCTTCGAGGCCGTCCGTTCCGTCTCCTTCTCCGTGGCGCGCGGCGAACTCTTCGCGCTCCTCGGGACGAACGGCGCGGGCAAGACCTCCACGCTGGAGCTGCTTGAGGGCCTGGCCGTGCCGAGCGGCGGTTCGGTACGGGTGCTGGGGCACGATCCGCACACGGAGCGTTCCGCGGTGCGGCCGCGGGTCGGCGTGATGCTCCAAGAGGGCGGATTTCCCTCGCAGTTGACGGTGCTGGAGACGGCACGGATGTGGGCGGGGTGCACGAGCGGGGCGCGGCCGGTCGGCGAGGCGCTGGAGCTGGTGGGGCTCGGCGGGCGCCATTCCGTACGGGTCATGCAGCTGTCCGGCGGCGAGCGGCGGCGGCTCGACCTGGCGATGGCGGTGCTCGGGCGGCCCGAGGTCCTCTTCCTGGACGAGCCGACGACCGGTCTCGATGCCGAAGGGCGGCGCGAGACCTGGGAGTTGGTGCGGGAGCTGCGCGAGCAGGGCACGACCGTACTGCTGACGACGCACTACCTCGAAGAGGCCGAGGAGCTGGCCGACCGGCTGGCGATCATGCACGAGGGCCGGATCGCCGCCGAGGGGCGGGTCGAGGAGGTGGTGGCCGCGCATCCGTCCCGGATCAGCTTCGAGCTGCCTGACGGGTACCACATGGGGGACCTGCCGGCACTGGGCCAGCTGGGTGTGACGGAGCATCAACTCAACGGCAGGACGGTGCAGTTGAGCACTCCGAACTTGCAGCGAGCGGCCACCGGACTGCTGGTCTGGGCGGAGACGGCGGGCGTGGAGCTGCGCGGTCTCGACGTGCGGTCCGCATCGCTGGAGGAGGCCTTCCTGCACATCGCACGGGAGGCGAAGGAATCGACGGCCACGGCGAAAGCGGCCACCGCGAAGACCGCGACGACGAAGAGGGACGAGGTGGCGGCGCGATGAGCGGCACGCTGACGCAGGCAGGACACGAGACGGCGACTGCCGGGCCGCGCACCACGGCCGCGAGCCGGATGAAGGCCCTGGCGCGGGCCGAACTCACCCTGCTGGGGCGGCACAAGGCCGGTCTGGTCATGCTGCTGGTGATGCCGCTCGCCCTGACCCTCTCGTCCATGTCGGTCGCCAAGGACATGGACCTGGAGAAGATGGGGCTTTCGCTCGGCACGATGCTGATCCCGACGGCGATCGCGTACGTACTGGTCTTCGGGATCTACACCCAGCTGGTCGGTACGTACGTCACCCGGCGCGAGGAACTGGTGCTCAAGCGGCTGCGCACCGGCGAGCCGGGCGACGTGGAGATCCTCGCCGGCACGTCCGTCGCCGCGCTCACGGCCGCCGTGGTGCAGTGCCTGGTGCTGATCACGGCCGGTGCCCTGCTGCTGGACGTGGAGATGCCGTCCCGCGTGCTGTTCGTGGCGGTGGGCATCCTGCTCGGGCTCGTACTGTCGGTGCTCCTCGCGGCGGCGACCGCGGCGTTCACGAAGTCCGTGGAGAGCTCGCAGCTCACGATCGCGCCCGTCATGCTGCTCTCGATGTTCGGCTCCGGGCTGTTCTTCCCGCTGGAGGTCCTCCCGGACACCGTCGCCACGATCTGTGAACTGCTGCCGCTCTCCCCGGTGGTGGAGCTGATGCGGGGCGGCTGGTCCGGCACCCTGAGCTGGAGCGGAGCGCTGGGGGCCGTGGCCATCGCGGCGGCCTGGATCGTACTGTCGGTGTTCACGGTCAAGAAGCGGTTCCGCTGGGAGCCGCGGCGATAGAGCCGGCGATCGCGGGGGCCGGGGGTCGAGGAAGTGAGACGGGGATGAAGGGTTTCTGGCAGAAGCGCAGCCGGGCCGCGAAGCTGGACCTGTACATGCGGGTCACCCTGTACATCATCCCGTGGGCAGGCCCCCTCGGCGTGCTGGGCACTCTCTCCCCGGGCCTGATGCGGGAGCCGGGTTCGGCCCTGCTGGCCCAGGGCCTGATGGTGGTGGCCGTGGGGCAGTGCGTGCTCGCCATGCACGCCATGTCGCTCGGGTTCGCCCATCGGCTGCACGGTGCGGCGGCCCCCTGGCGGACCGCTTGGTCGGCCCTGCTGCTCGCCGGGGTCGCCGTGGTGCTGGCAGCGGCTCTCCAGTCCGCCGGCGGACTGGACGGCAAGAACCCCACCGGCGCGAACATGGTCCTGCTCGTCTTTTACGGGCTGTTCCCCGCGGCGCTGTCCACGTTCGCCCTGTCGACGGTGCCACGGCTGCTGCTGGGGACGGCGGCGACCGGGGTGGTGGTGGCCGTCCTCGTACAGGTCACGACGGGACGGCCGAGCCTTGCCCTGGCCGGTGCGCTCACGGCCCTGCTGGTCTGCCCGACCTGCCTGTCGGTCTACCGGTCGTCGCTCTGGTACATGGCGTTGGTCTGGGAAATCGACCGGGCCCGGGAGACGCAGGCCCGTCTCGCCGTCGCCGAGGAGCGGCTCCGCTTCGGGCGGGACCTGCACGACGTGATGGGCCGCAACCTGGCCGTCATCGCGCTCAAGAGCGAGCTCGCCGTCCAGCTCGCCCAGCGCGGCCGGCCCGAGGCGGCCGAGCAGATGGCCGAGGTGCAGCGGATCGCGCAGGAGTCGCAGCGCGAGGTGCGCGCGGTCGTGCGCGGATACCGGGAGGCCGACCTGCGCAACGAGATCGAAGGGGCGCGCGGGGTGCTGGCCGCCGCCGGAATCAGCTGCCTGGTGGAGGACGGCCTCGCCGCCGACCTGCCCACCGGGGTGCAGTCCGCGCTCGGCTGGGTCGTCCGCGAGACGACCACCAACGTCCTGCGGCACGGCAACCCGAAGAGCTGCACCCTGCGCCTCAGCTCGGACGGGGTCCGCGCGGTCCTCGTCGTCGAGAACGACGGGACGGTGGACGCCGCCGCCGGGACGTCCGCAACCCCGGGTACGGGCCTGGCCGGCCTGCGCGAGCGGCTGGCCGCGGTGGGCGGCACGCTGACCGCGGGGGCGTCGGACCACGGCACGTTCCGGGTCACGGCGGAGGTTCCCCTGACGGTACCCGGCGAACCAACACCACCCGAGGACAAGGAAGTTGAGCGCATGAGTTCCGGAGCAGCAGCCGGGCGCTCCATCGGCGCGAAGCTCTTCGGGCGCTCCGCCCGTACGAAAGCATCCGCCCGTACGAAAGCATCCGCCGGTACGAAAGCATCCGCCGGTACGAAGGCGTCCGCCGACGCGGGAGCGGGTGCCGCATGAGCGCCGTACGCATCCTGCTCGCCGACGACGAGCACCTCATCCGGGGGGCGCTGGCCGCGCTGCTCGCACTGGAGGACGACCTGGAGGTGGTCGCCGAGGCGGCCACCGGGCCCGAGGCGCTCGCCATGGCGCTCCAGCACCGGCCCGACGTGGCGGTGCTCGATCTCCAGATGCCGGGGCTCGACGGTGTGGCGGTGGCCACATCGCTGCGGACCGGGCTGCCGGACTGCCGGACCATGATCGTGACCAGTCACGGGCTGCCGGGACACCTGAAGCGGGCGCTCGCGGCGGGCGTGCGCGGCTTTGTGCCGAAGACCGTCAGCGCCCAGCGACTGGCCGAGATCATCCGTACCGTACAAGCCGGAAACCGTTATGTGGACCCGGAGTTGGCGGCAGACGCGATCGCGGCCGGGGACTCGCCGCTGACCGTCCGCGAGGCCGAGGTGCTGGAGCTCGCGGCGGACGGGGCGCCCATCGCGGAGATCGCCGAGCGGGCCGCGCTGAGCCAGGGAACCGTACGGAACTACCTGTCGTCGGCGGCCTCGAAGCTGGGGGCGGAGAACCGTCATACGGCGGTGCGTCTCGCCCGGGAGCGGGGTTGGGTATAGTTGGCCTCGCGCCACGGCGCAACGCGGACGTAGCTCAGTTGGTAGAGCGCAACCTTGCCAAGGTTGAGGTCGCCAGTTCGAACCTGGTCGTCCGCTCCAGTCAGTAGAAATAAGTACAGCGCCAGAAGGCCCCGGTCATCGCGACCGGGGCCTTCTGCGTACGTACTGCTAGGACCAGCTCTGGCCGGTCAGGCGCTCGTACGCCTCGACGTACTTCGCACGGGAGGCGTCCACGATCTTCTGCGGGAGCGCCGGCGGGGGGTTGTCCGACTTGGGGTCCCAGCCGGATTCGGCCGAGGTCAGCCAGTTCCGGATGAACTGCTTGTCGAAGGACTGCTGCACCCGGCCCGGCTCCCAGTCGTCGGCCGGCCAGAAGCGCGAGGAGTCCGGGGTGAGGACCTCGTCGGCGATGACGAGGCGGCCCTCACCGCCGGCCACCGCTTCGTACCCGAACTCGAACTTGGTGTCCGCGAGGATGATGCCCCGGTCGCGGGCGATGTCCCGGGCCCTGCCGTACACCGCGAGGGTGGTCTGGCGGAGCTGGGCGGCGGTCTCCGCGCCGACTTCGCGGGCCACCTCCTCGTAGCTCACGTTCTCGTCGTGGTCGCCGACGGCGGCCTTGGTGGCGGGCGTGAAGATCGGTGCGGGCAGCTCGGAGCCGTTGACCAGGCCCTCGGGCAGGGCGAGGCCGCAGACCGTCCGGGTCTCCTGGTACTCGACCAGGCCCGAGCCGGTCAGATAGCCGCGGGCCACGCACTCGACGGGGACCATGCGCAGCGACTTGCAGACGAGCGCGCGGCCCGCCCAGTCGGCCGGGGCGCCCGGCGGCAGGTCCGTCGACAGGACGTGGTTGGGGACGAGGTCCGCGAGCTGGTCGAACCACCACAGCGAGAGCTGGGTGAGAATGCGCCCCTTGTCGGGGATGTCGGTGGGCAGCACCCAGTCGAAGGCGCTGGTGCGGTCGCTGGCGACCATCACGAGGTCGCCCGCCTCGTTCTGGTACAGGTCGCGCACCTTGCCGGTGTGCAGATGCACCAGGCCCGACACCTGCTGGGGCTCGGGCTTTACTACGAATCCGGACACGGTTCCTCCCCGTGGTTATGGCCAATCGAGCTCGATTCTCCCGTACGCGCGGGGGAAGTCCCCGGTCAGGGTGGCCGGGGCGCGCGGAACGGTTTCGTACGGATGTGGGGTGGGTGTGCGCGGGAGGGTCCCGGCAGTGCTCCTGGCGGTGTTCCGGGCGGTGGTCCGGGCGGTCCTCCCGGCCGGGCTTCAGGTGCCCTTGGCGATGCGGTCCAGGAGGTTCGCCGTGGCCTTCTGGATGCGGGGGTCGACGTGCCCGGGGCGGTCCAGCGCAGGGGACCACGCGAAGGTCCCGGACGCGAAGACGAGGGCTCCGCTGGGGGCCCGGTACAGGGACGTCTCCTGGTGGCGCAGGGCGCCCTCGCTGTCCCGGTACGGGGAGTGGGCGAGCAGGATGCGGCCCCGGTGCTCGGGCAGCGCGGTGCGCGGGAAGTAGCGGTCGGCCTCGCCCGCGACCAGGCCCTCGATCTCGTCGCCCTCGCCGGCCCCGGTGCCTTCCCACAGCCAGTGCTCCGCGTTCCGCACGACCAGGGGGCTCGGCTCGGGGACTCTTCCCGCGTACTGGATTCCCATCAGCTGCTGCTCGGGGCGGCCCGCCTCGCGCCACAGCGCGGTCTTGCCGTGGCCGCGGCGCTTGAGGCAGGAGAGGAAGCGGTCGGGGACGCCGGAGGGGGCGGGGCCCAGCTCGACCTGCCAGTACATGGTGTTCGCCGACAGGAAGACGAGGGAGGTGCCCTGGTCGCGGGCGCGCTCGGCGGCCTTACGCATGGGGACCGACCAGTACTCGTCGTGGCCGGGGAAGATCAGGCCGCGGTAGCGGGAGGTGTCGATGCGGCCGGCGTGCAGGTCGCGGGCGTCCGCGTACGCCAGGTCGTAGCCGTAGCGCTCGGCCCAGCGGATGAAGTCGTAGGCGTGCCCGACGTGCAGGGGCAAGCCCTGGCCCGCGTACGGACGGTCGAAGGAGACGGTGGTGGCGGCGTCCTCCTCGCCGAGGAGCCGGCCCTGCTCGTCCCATGCGTGGTAGAGGCTGGCGCCGGTGCGGCCGTCCTCCGGGTAGAGGTTGTACGCCTGCCAGGTGATGTCCGGGAGCAGCAGCAGGTAGTCGGCGGCGCGGTCGTCGCGGACCGTGAAGGGGACGTGCGTGCGGTGGCCGTCGGCGCTGGTCAGCACGGCGACGTAGGCGCCGAGGCTCCAGTACTCGGGGATCTGCAGGCGCCAGGACTGCCACCAGTGGTGGCAGGAGACCGTGCGGTCGGCGGCCAGCGGGGCGGGCTGGACGATGCCGGAGAGGCGGGGGCTGGTGTCGACCTTGAGGGCGCCGGCGCCGCTGTAGTGGCCGATCCGGTAGACGTACGCGGAGAACTCCTGCGGCGGGTTGACCGTGACGTGGAAGTCGACGGAGCCGCCCGGGGAGACCGAGCCGGACGAGGTGAAGCCCTTGATCTGGCAGTTCACGTCGTCGGCCGCGCGGGGGCCCGAGGTGCGGCGCGGCGGCGGGACCTTGGCGCCGGTGGCCGGATCCAGCTCCGCGTACCAGGGGACGACCGTGCCGTCCGCGTCGAGGTACTGGTCGCCGCCGCGCAGCCAGGGCAGCGGGCCCTGGCCGAAGGGGTCCGAGACGGCGTGCGCGAGCGCCCCCGATTCCCAGCGAATCTGCTCCGTCCCCACGTCACATCCCTCCCTCGGCCCCCTGAGCCATCAGCGGTCGTCCGGTCCCACAGTGGTGCGCGGGCTGTCAGCTCCAGGACCCCAGCACATCACATAACGCACGCACTCCGTCACCGTTCGTCGCGAATTGGCGTGAAACGGAACCTCGTACTCCGTTCGTGGGACCTGTCGGCGGTTCTGCGCGCGCCCCGCGCGCACCAGGCGTACGGGCGGGTACGCACCACGCGTCGGGGCGGGTGGTGCGGGCGTTGTTCACACCAGGCGTCGGGGCGGGTGGTGCGGGCGTTGTTCACACCAGGCGTACGGGCTTTTCCGGCCGGACTCCGACGTCGGTGAGCCAGCCGCGCAGCGGGCCCGGGTCGCCGTCCTCGACGAGGCTGAGGACCGGCCCGGTGAGGTCGCTGCGGCGCTTGCCCTCGACGAGCAGGGCGGGGCCGTCCAGCCAGTCCAGCCCCGGGGCGGCGCCCGCGGTGTCGACGGCGGCGCAGCAGACCATCGCGGTGACGTGGTCGGCGAGCAGGTCGCGGCCGGTGCGGGGCGGCTGGATGGGGAAGACCGGCAGCGGGTCGCCGGGGGCGCCACCGCCACAGGAGCCGCTGTCCAGGAACTCCTGGCCGTCGGCGAGGACGACCGGCGCGGGCGGCGCGGCTGCGGCCTCCTCGCGGGCGGCCTCGGCGGTGATGCCGGCGGCGAGGGCGTCGGTGCGCTCCTCGTCGCTGCGGCCGTCGTCGGGCCCGGGGGCGCCGGTGTGGGCGACGGCCTCGGCGGCGAGGTGGTCCATGACTCGGGCCAGCGTGGGCCCCGTACGGTCGCCGCCGGAGCGGCGGACGCCGAGGGTGTCCAGGACACGGTGCAGCCGGGCGGCTTCCGTACGCCACTTCCGGTCGACGACTTCCTCCGGGTACGCCTGCCAGTCGACCGGGGACCAGTCGGGCCCCGGGGCGGCCGGGCCGCCGTGGAAGAGCCGGGCGGCCAGCAGGGAGGTGGCCTCGTCGACGGCGCCCGGCTCCTCCAGGAGGTCGCAGGCGGGGCGCTCGCCGAGCCGGGAGGCGAACCCGTCGGCGAGGCGGTCGCGGCGGGAGAGCTCGGTGAGGGCGGAGACCACTCCTGCATCGAGCCGGGAGGGCCAGCGGCCCATCCGCCAGGCGGGCAGCGCGACCCGGGTCAGCAGCCGGTCCCAGCCCGCGTAGGCGAGGCCGACCTGCTCCTGGGCGACGATCCGCAGCCCGTAGTCCACAGCCTGTGCACGCTCGGACGCGGCGGCGGCGACGCCCCGCTCCAACTGCGTGATGTGCTCTCGGCAGCCCGTCAGGAGGATCCGGGAGATCCGGCCGAGGGGCGCCAGCGCGATCCGGCGGGCCGTGCCCCCGGGGCCCCGGCCCGGCTTGGCCGCGACCGCGACGGCCGCGTCCAGGCCCCGTACGAAACGGCGGGCGGCGGCTATGTCGGGGTGCGCGGAGGGGCCCGTACCGGCAACGACCGGGGCGAGGACGGCGCGCAGCTCGGCGACGCGCATCCACCACAGGAAAGGCGAACCGATCACCAGGACGGGGGCGGTGGGGGCAGGGGCGGGCCCGGACACCTGGGCGGTGGGACGGGACGCCTGGGCGGTGGGACGGGACGCCTGGGCGGTGGGACCGGCGGGTATGGACTCGGCGGGCCGGGACTCCGTATCGGTGCGCCGGGACTCCGTATGGGACCGCTGTGACTCCGTATCGGCGCGCCGGGACTCGGTATCGGCGCGCCGGGACTCGGTATCGGCGCGCCGGGACTTCGGGCGGCTGACCGCGCGCACCGCGGCGTGCGAGCGGTCCTCCAACCAGCTGTCGCAGTCCGGGGTCAGGGCTATCGCGGACGGCGCGGGGACGTCGAGCCGCTCGGCCAGGTCCCGCACCAGGCGGTAGAGGTCGGGGGCGGACGCCTCGGACAGCTCCACCGTGGGCGTCACGGCGGGCCGGGCCCTCGTCACGACGGCAGCGACCACCAGGCCGACCAGCAGCACCACCAGCGCGGCACCGGACACCGCCCAGCGGGCCACGTCCCAGCCCGCACCCGCGAGCCGCCCGGACACCCCGCCGGCCAGCAGCACGACCGCCGCGGCCGCCGGCAGCAGGGCCAGGGCCAGCGCCCGGCTGCGCACCCGAAGCACCGCGAGCGCACGCTCGCGCGCGGCTTGCGCGCCCTGCTCCGGCCCCAGGACGCCCGAGGCACGCGACGGACTCGTACCACCAGAACCTGAAGAACCGGACCGAGAATCGGGGCCATTGGAACTGGCACCGGAATCAGACACACCGGACACGACCGGATTCACCCCCTCTGCGCTGCTCGCCCTTGGATGGGTTGCTCACTCCCCCACTGTGGCACCCGCCACTGACATCGCAATGTCGGTGGGCCAAGTGCCGGAACGCTTGCGCGGCACCCTAGTTGGGGCTTCGGCACGAGTCATCCGGATGGGCGAGCCGTCACTCGATGGAATGGCTTTGGGTAAAGGTGCTGGCTTCCCGGGCGAACCCGGGATCGCGGTACGAGGAGGGGTCGGGGCGGAGTCCGCTCGGGGTCCGGGGCGGGGCGCACGCCCGGGTACGTGTCCGGCACACGCGCCCGGACACGACAACAGCCGGGGCCCGGTCGGGCCCCGGCTGTGTCGTACCTAGTCGCACCTGGTCGCGTCTGGTCCTGCCTGGTGGCGGCAGGTTGTGGCCGGGGCTGCTCAGCCCTGCGCCGCGTCCTGTGCGGCCTTCGCCGCGATGTCCGTACGGTGCTGCGAACCGTCGAGCCGGATCCGCTCCACCGCGCGGTACGCCCGCTCTCGCGCCTCCGTCAGGTCGGCGCCCGTGGCGGTCACCGACAGCACCCGCCCACCGGCGCTCAGCACGGAGTCGCCGTCCCGCTTGGTGCCCGCGTGGAGGACGAACGCCTCGGGGGCGTCCTGGGCCGCCACGTCGGCGAGACCCTCGATGGGGTCGCCGGTGCGGGGCGTACCGGGGTAGTTGTGCGAGGCGATGACGACGGTGACGGCCGCGTCGTCGCGCCAGGCCAGCGGCGGCTGGACGTCCAGCGTGCCGTTGGCGGCGCCGAGCAGCA
This sequence comes from Streptomyces sp. NPDC048442, assembly GCF_040651475.1. Taxonomy (NCBI): domain Bacteria; kingdom Bacillati; phylum Actinomycetota; class Actinomycetes; order Kitasatosporales; family Streptomycetaceae; genus Streptomyces; species Streptomyces sp. NPDC048442. The sequence continues at coordinate 123,420 of NZ_JBEZKB010000018.1, read as the reverse complement.
CGCCCGCGAGGGGGGTGCGCAGGCGGGCGAGGACGACCTGGGTCTCGGGGTCGCCGAAGCGGGCGTTGAACTCGATGACCCGCACGCCGCGCGACGTGATCGCGAGGCCGGCGTAGAGCAGACCGGAGAACGGCGTTCCGCGCCGCCGCAGTTCGTCGACGGTCGGCTGGAGAACCGAATCCATGACTTCCTCGACCAGCTTGGGGTCGGCCCACGGCAGCGGCGAATAGGCGCCCATGCCACCGGTGTTGGGGCCCTCGTCGCCGTCCAGCGCACGCTTGAAGTCCTGGGCGGGCTGCAACGGCAGCACGGTCACCCCGTCGGTGATCGCGAAGAGCGACACCTCGGGCCCGTCCAGGAACTCCTCGATCACCACGCGCTCGCAGGCCAGCGCGTGCTCCCGCGCCTGGGCCACATCGCCCGTCACGACGACGCCCTTGCCTGCCGCAAGACCGTCGTCCTTCACGACGTACGGAGCGCCGAACGCGGCCAGCGCCGAGTCGATCTCCTCCGGCGTCGTACAGACGTAACTCCGCGCGGTGGGCACACCGGCCGCGGCCATCACGTCCTTGGCGAACGCCTTGGAACCTTCCAGTTCGGCCGCTTCCTTCGACGGGCCGAAGACCGGAATCCCGGCCTCCCGCACGGCGTCGGCGACGCCCGCGACGAGCGGGGCCTCCGGGCCGACGACGACGAGCCCGGCTCCGAGTTCGGTGGCGAGGCGCGCCACGGCGGCCCCGTCGAGGGCATCGACCGGGTACAGCTCCGCCACTTCCGCGATGCCGGCGTTGCCGGGGGCGCAGTAGAGGGCGGTGACGTCGGGGTCGAGGGACAGAGAGCGGCACAGGGCGTGTTCGCGGGCGCCGCCGCCGATGACGAGGACCTTCACGGGTGCAGCCTAGAGCCTGCGCGGGGGGCGAAGTCGCACGGGGTTGGAGTTACCACCCACGGAGGGACGGAACCAGGCTTGTTGCTTGCTACGACAGGGGGTCGGGGCTGCGCTGCTGCGACTACGACGTGGGCGGGGGCGGGGGCGTCGAGGGTGCCGCGGGGGCCTGCAGAGGGCGACCGGGACGGGGTCCGGCCCGGCAGAGGGTCCGGACCGCCCTGCCCGGCCTAGCAGAGGTCCTGCAACCACCTCGGGCCGCTCGGATCCGGCACCGTGCAGGCACCGCCTGCCCCTGGGCCGGTCGCCGCTCGACCCGACGTAGACCCTGGGCTGCTCGGGCGCCGCTCGGGCGCTGTCCGGCGAGGGAACCGGACCGCCAGGCTCAGCCCGGCAGAAGCCCGGACCGCCAGGCTCAGCCCGGCAGAAGCCCGGACCGCCAGGCTCGGCCCGGCAGAGGGCCTGCGTCGGCCTCGGACCGATCTGGGCCCGGCCCGGCGTAGGGCCTCTCTCGTAGGGCCTGGGCCGCTCGGGCGCTGCCCGGCGAGGCGGCGAGGCGGCGAGGGAACCGGACGGCCAGGCTCAGCCCGGCAGAGGCCCCGGACCGCCATGCCCAGCCCGGCAGAAGGCTTGCGTCGGCCTCGGACCGCTCGGGGCCCGGCCCGGCGCAGGGCCCCTCTCGTAGGGCCTGGGCCGCTCGGGCGCTGCACCGGCAGAAGAGCTGCGTCGACTTCGGGCCCGCTCAAGGCTCACCCTGGGCGCAAGGCCCCCTCGTAGGGCGTGGGACGCTCGCGCCCCACCGGGCGGAAGACCTGCGTCGGCCTTGGGCCGCCGGAGCCCGGCCCGGCGCAGGGACGGCCCTCTCGTGGGCCGCGCCGGCAAAAAACCTTCATCGGCCTCGGGCCGCTCCGGTGCGGCCCGGTTACTCGTTGATGAACTCCTCGACCACCGTCGCGCCCAGCTCGCGCACGATCAGGTCGTGGCCGGACAGTGCCGAGTCGACCAGGTCCGGATCGTCGTCCTCCGGTACGTCGTCCTCGGCGGAGACCGGCGGGCGCTCCTGGACGGCGCTGTACTGCTGCGCGGGGGCGGGCGGCGCCGCGGGTGCCTGGTACTGCCCCTGCGGAGGCTGCGCGGCCGGCTGCTGCTGCTGCGCCGTCCGCTGGGGAGCCGGCTGCTGTACGGGAGGGCCGGCCTGCGGTGCCGCTGCCTGCGGCGGGCGCGGGGCGGCCGGGGGCTGCGCCGCAGGGGCGCCGCCGCCGAAACCGCCGCCGCCTCCGCCGCCGAAGCCGCCGCCGCCTCCGTACCCCCCGGGAGGACCGGCGGGCGGCATGCCTCCGCCGCCGCCCCCTCCCCCGCTCGCGTCGACGACCGACTCGATCCGCCACTGCACCTGGAAGGACTCGGCGAGGACCTGCTTGAGGACGTCCTCGCTGCCGCTGCTCGCGAAGTTGTCGCGGGCACCGGCGTTGATGAAGCCGACCTGGAGGGTGGTCCCGTCGAAGCCCACGACCTGGGCGTTCTGACTGAGCAGGATCCAGGTGAACCGGCGCTTGTTCTTCACGGCCTCCAGGATCCCGGGCCACATGTTCTGCACCTGGGCGGCGCCCTGTGCGGCGGCGGCGCTGGGCGCCGCCTGGGCGGGGGCCGTACCGGCCGGTGCGGCTGCCGAGGCCGGAGCGTAGGCCTGGGTCTGTGGCTGGGGTGCGACGGGCTCCGGCCGTCCCTGCCCCGGCGCGGAGGCGGTCGGCCAGCCGCCGGGCCGCCGCGGGGGGGCGGCGGGCGGCGGAGCGGCGGGCGCCGGAGCCTCGGGAGCAGGAATGGGAGCCGGAGCGGCTGCGGGAGCCACAGGACCGGGCTGCACCACGGGCGCCTGAGCGGCCGGAACCTGGGCCGCCGGAACCTGCGGCATCGGGGCCGGAGTCGGGGCCGGAGCCATCGGAGCCTGAGCCGCCTGACCCATCGGCGCCGTCTGCATCCCGTGCGCCTCGGGCCCGGGTACGTACCCCATGGCCGGCATCCCCTGCATGGCCCCACCGGGGACGAACCCGCCGCCGGCGCCACTGCGCTCCAGCCGGTCCAGCCGCGCCTGCACGGACCGCTCGTCGTCGAACGCGGCGGGCAGCAGCACCCGCGCGCAGATCAGTTCCAGCTGCAGCCGCGGCGAGGTGGCCCCGCGCATCTCCGTAAGCCCGGAGTTGACCAGATCGGCGGCCCGGCTCAGCTCGGCCGCACCGAACACGGACGCCTGCGCCTGCATCCGCTCCACCACATCGGCCGGGGCGTCGATCAGCCCCTTCTCCCCGGCGTCGGGCACGGCCGCCAGAATCACCAGGTCCCGCAGCCGCTCCAACAGGTCAGCCACGAACCGCCGCGGATCGTTGCCGCCCTCGATGACCCGGTCCACGACCTCGAAGGCCGCGGCCCCGTCGCCCGACGCGAAGGCGTCGACCACGGAGTCGAGCAGCGACCCGTCGGTGTATCCGAGGAGCGCGGTGGCCATGGCATACGTCACACCGTCGTCGGCCGCCCCGGCCAGCAGCTGGTCCATCACGGACATCGAGTCACGCACGGACCCGGCCCCCGCCCGGACGACCAGCGGCAGCACGCCGTCCTCGACCGTGGCGTTCTCCTTGCCGCACACCTCACCGAGGTAGTCCCGCAGCGTCCCCGGCGGCACCAGCCGGAACGGGTAGTGGTGCGTACGCGACCGGATGGTCCCGATGACCTTCTCGGGCTCCGTGGTCGCAAAGATGAACTTCAGGTGCTCCGGCGGCTCCTCGACCACCTTCAGCAGGGCGTTGAAGCCCGCCGAGGTGACCATGTGCGCCTCATCGATGATGTAGATCTTGTACCGGCTGCCTGCCGGCCCGAAGAACGCCTTCTCCCGCAGGTCACGCGCATCGTCCACACCACCGTGCGAAGCGGCGTCGATCTCGATCACGTCGATCGAACCGCGCCCGTTCCTCGCCAGGTCCTGGCAGGACTGGCACTCGCCACAGGGTGTGGGCGTCGGCCCCTGCTCACAGTTCAGACAGCGCGCCAGAATCCGCGCACTGGTCGTCTTTCCACAACCCCGCGGCCCGCTGAACAGGTACGCGTGGTTGACCCGGTTGTTCCGCAGGGCCTGCATCAGCGGGGCAGTGACATGCTCCTGCCCGATGACCTCGGCGAACGACTCGGGGCGATAGCGGCGGTACAGCGCAAGGGACGACACACATACGAGGTTATCGGGACCCACCGACAACCGGCCCCGCCCCAAGCCCGGAGCGCCCTTCCCGTCCCGGGAATCCCGGACCCGCCCCCGGGAACGCAAAGACCCCCCACGCACCCGCCAGAGCCAACCTACCCTTGCTGCCTTCCGGCCCTGGGGGAGTTCAGTCAGATAGCGCCACGTGAGGGGCTGAAGCCCACCCTAGCCGATCCCCTCCCCCAAAAACGACCCGGCCCCACCTGCGGATCCCCCCGGACACCCCTCCCCACCCCCACCCCGGGAACGCGGTCGCAAGCACTCCCCAACGTCTTGTATTGTTTGCGGCGGAGGATTCGCCTAGTGGCCTAGGGCGCACGCTTGGAAAGCGTGTTGGGGGCAACCCCTCACGAGTTCGAATCTCGTATCCTCCGCAGGCAGAAGGCCCGGACCGTGTGAACGGTTCGGGCCTTCGTCTTTTCCGTAGAGTCACATCGGCGGTCCTCACGCCTGGTGCCTGTCTGTTCACGCGCGCAAGATGAGTGCATGGATACGGGCGAGAACCAGCCTTCCGGATCGCAGAGATTCCCGGACGCGGGGCTCCGGCTGTACGACAGCCCGCTCCGTCGGGACTGGGCGTTCTGGACGACTTTGGGTTTCGCCTGCCTGGCGGCGGTCTCCATCGGGACGAGCAAGCAGCCGACCGCCTTGCCCAGGTGGCTGGACACGCTTCTGGCCGTGATCACCTTCGCCGTTCTGTTCGGCGTCGTTCCCGCGTGGATTCGGCTTCTCCTGCGACGGCGGATTCGGCGCAGGCGCCGGCTGCGGTCCGGTCCGGTGCCGCACGCCGCCGGGGCTGTCGGGTTCACGGCTTCCGGGGCGACGCCCTCGCCGAAACGGTCGTACGCCGCGCCCCCGCGGTCAACGGCCGCACCGGCAGTTCCTCCCGCGGCAGTGCCACCTCACCCGGCTTCCCGCTCGCGTCGACCGAGTCGGCGCCCTCCGGGAGAACAACCGGCGGGGAAGCATGCGTTGCTGTCCGCTGCGACGCTGGAGAGCGCGCGCAGGACCCTTCCGTACCCCGCTGCACACGCCGTCCATGAACTGCAGCGGGCGCACACCGACAAAGACCGGTACGACGCGCTGCTCCACGCAGCCGAGATTCTCGCCATCACCGTCTGTGTGACAGCGGCCGCGGTGCTCCAAGGCTGGGGCGAGGAGCCCGCTGACGGCGGAACCCGCCGGCAGAGCCCGGGGAGTCCGTACCTGCTTGAGCTGCGCGACTTGTACGCGCGGGGTGCCACCTTCGGAAGTTGGCCGCGCTGGCTGGACCGCCTGGGCCCGCTCGCCTCGTCCCACCCGGATCTCTTTCCCGCCCTCTGGGACGCTCTGGCGGATCGTCCCGGCGACCCGGGCTTCGCCGCGCATCTCAAGGCGTTGCGCGACGAACGCGGCCGCCCTGCCCACGGCGACAGACCGCAGAGCCAGGAAGAGGCCGCTCTGCGTATCGCCGAGTGTGGGCACCACCTCGAACGCGCCCTGTTGAAAACTCGGTTCTTGCAGGACATGCCCTGGCTGCTCATCGTTTCGTGCAGCTACCACCCGAAAGCCGGATCCTTCGAGGTCGTGACACACCGCCTGGTGGGCGACCATCCCGACTTCGACCGGTCCACGTTCACCTGGAACAACCCCGTCGCCGACGACACCCTCTACGTGCTCGCCGGAGACCACCCGGTCGCCCTGTCCCCCTTCGTGGCCTTTCGATACTGCGAGCAGTGCACGAAGCGAGAGGTCTGTTACACCCAGCGAGCGGGGAAGACCGGTCCCGCGATACTCAAGAGCTTCGACCGTGGCCATCAGCTCCCCGACCCCAAGCTGGGCGACGAATCCCGGTCACTGTTCGGGAGCCTCACAGGGGGCAGTACGGATCAGCGTCCTGCCGGAGGGCGCTGACGGCGGCGCTTCGCGCGGGCGGGGACGGCTCCGTTCCCCGGCCAGGGCCAGGGCCAGGGCTGAACTTCCGTTGGGGGGCTAGCACCACTCCCGATCGGCTGGGTCGCCCCATGCCTCTGGGCGGGTGTTTCCGGGATCGTTTGCTGCGTCAGCTGCTCCGTCAGCCAACCCGTCAGCACGGAACGTTGCGAGACGTCCCCACCGCGATGATTCGAGGCCCGTCATGACTGCCGTCACCACCGTCCCGCTCTCCTACCGTTGTGCAAGCGACAGCGGTTCCGTTCATGTCGCGCCCGAAGTCGGCTTTCTGCGGGGGCCGTTCGCCGGGGCCACGTACCGGGAGATCGGGTACACGCTCACCTCGCTGCCGGTGGCGATGGGCGGGTTCGTCTTTGCCATCGCGATGTTCTCGACCGGTGCCGCGCTCGCCGTCACCGTCCTCGGGCTTCCGGTGTTCGCCGCGATGCTGGCGGGGGCGCGGGGGCTGGGGGCGGTGGAGCGGGTGCGGGCGCAGCACGGGCTCGGGCTTGATGTGGCGGGTCCCGGGCCGCTGTCCGCGCCGGAGCGGGGCGGCTTCTGGGGCGCGATGTACCACCGCCTCACGGACGTGAAGGGATGGCAGGCGCTGCTGTTCCAGGCCGTGATGTTCCCGTGGCGGGTGTTCAGCTTTGTGATGACGGTGACGTTCCTCGCCGTGGGCTGGGCGGTCGCGCTGCTGCCCGCGTACAACTGGGTCTTCCCGCGGTACGTGGACGGCTGGAGCGGGTACCGCGTCTACGACTTCACCTCCGGCGGCATCCACCACACGTACGACATCACCACGCCCCTCCAGCTCGGCGCGGTGTCGCTGCTCGGCCTGCTGATCGTCTTCCTCACGCCGAAGCTGGTGCGGGCCCTGACGAACGTGGACCGGGCGGCGGTGCGGGGGTTGCTCGGGAAGTGAGCGTAAGCAGGAGAGGCGGGGAGGGTCGGTCGGTGACCGGTCCTCCCCGCCTCGTTGTGCCTACTGCCTACTGCCTACCGCCGCCTGCCGGCATCCGGCGTCAGCCCTGCTGGTCCGCCTTCCGGCGGCGTACGACGAAGACCGCGCCCGCGCCGAGCACGATCGCCGCGCCCGCCGCGAGGGCGAGCTGCGAGGTGCCCTCGGCGCCGGTCGAGGCGAGGCTGCCGGCGTCGGTGCTCACCGGGACCGTGGAGGTGCCGCCCTGCGGGGTCGGGACCTGGGTCGAGTCCTTGACCGGGGTGGGCGTGGCGTCGTCGACCTTGCCGGGCTTGCTGCCCGCGGTGAGGATCGAGAAGGAGTACTCCTTCAGCTCGTTGCCACCGCAGGAACCGTTCTCGTTCCAGTAGTCACCGGCGACGAAGGCGATGCCGTCGGCGGCCGGAGCCTTCTTGTCGACCGTCAGCCGCAGCTTCAGGTCGGCGGACTTGCCAGCCTTGAGGTGGGTGATGGTGCCCGCGTACTGGGCCTCCCCGACGTCCTTCCAGTCGGAGGAACCGGCGGCGGCGGACTGCAGGTGCAGCAGCTTGCCGATGTCGTTGTAGTCGTTCTTGCTGCCGCCGTAGACCACGGCGAACGGCTTGACCTCGTCGAAGTCCTTCGCCGTGCTGTTGGTGACGCGGAGGGTGAAGTTCACCGTCGTACCGGCGACGACCTTGGACGGCAGGCCGACCAGCGTGGTGGCGAGCGACGCGTCGACCTTGCACTCCTCGTCGACGGGCGGCTTCGTCGGGCCCGGCGTCGGCGGCTTGGTCGGGTCGGGACCCGGCGTCGGCGGCTTCGTCGGGTCGGGCTTGCCGGCCTCGGCCTTGGCGTCGGCGAGGGCCTTGTCCGCGGCGTTCTTGTCGGCCTTGGCGTTGGCCGCGGTCGCGGTGGCGGAGTGGAGGGTGCGGAACGCGTCGACCCGGGCGTCCTCAAGGGCCTTGGCGGCGTCCTTGAGTGCGCTGTCGGCCGTCTCCTTGGCGGTGCCCGCCGCGGTGGCTGCCGTCTCCGCGTCCGTCACTGCCTTCTCCGCGGCTGCCCGGTCCGCCGCGGAGGCGTCCGCCGGCAGCTTGGCCAGCGCGGCCTTGGCCTCGGTGACCGCCAGGTCGGCTGCGGTCTTCACCGTGCCGGCCTTGTCGGCGGCCGTCTTCGCCTCGGTGACCTTCACCGCGAGCGGCGTGGTGTCGGACGTCACGGCTTCCACCGCCGCCTGCGCGGTGGCCACGGCGGCGAGCGCCTCGTCGTACTTCTTCTGCGCGGCCTCGGCCGCCTTGGCGAGCTTGGCCAGCTCGTCCTTGGTGGGCTTCTGGGCCTGCGTCTGCGCGGGCGACGCCAAGTCGGCGGCGAACGCGGGGCCTGCCGAGAGCAGCAGGACGGGCGTGGTGACGGCGGCGGCCACGGCCGTCGCGAGCATGCGGCGAATCTTCACGCGAGCCCTTTTCTGGGTGTGAGAAACGAGAGAACGAGCGAATCAGCAAAAGGAAAGAGAGTCGGGCGCCGCTGCGGAGCTCTGCTCACGCGGGCGGCAGCCTCGTGATCGTACGACCGGGAAACCGCCCGGAGAAGGGGAATTCAGCGCTTGGCGCGGGGGCGGCATATCAACCGGCAACGCGAATGGGAACATTCGGGACAGTTGCCCACGGTCCCGATGTTTTCTCTGTGATGTGGTTAACACCCGCGTGTTCAGGACTGCTTGGTGAATTCGGACCTGGCGACCTCGACGGCCGTGCGCGCGAGGGTCGGCAGCGCGAGGTCCGCAGCGCGAGGGTCAGCAGCGCGGAGGTCCGCAGTGTGCCCGTCTCGTCGCCCGCCAGTCGGCCGGGAATTCCGTCAGTCGGACGTCGAATTCGCCGCTGCGGAAGTGTCCAGAGGGGGCGGCGGGCGGCACCTCACAGATTTCCACCGCCAATTGCGAGTGACTGATTCGCAGCACATCTGCCGTCTTCATGACGATTTCCCCGGCCAACCCGGCCACCCCGGCCACCTCGGCCAATGGGCTGGAGAATCCGGCGTTCAGGGTCGCGGCAATGCCGATTCCCCTGCCGTCACCCGACCTGTGCCCGGCGGGGCTCCGGCAGTGCACGGTACTTTCGGCGCCCGCTGATCACGTACGCCCCCGCCGCGAGCAGCGCGCCGAGCACCGGGGCCAGCAGGTACGCGGTCAGGTGCGCGGTGTGGCCCGAGAGCAGGGCCGGGCCGAACTGGCGGGCCGGGTTGACCGAGCCTCCGGTGACGGGGCCGAGCCCGACGATCGCTGCGGCGACGCTGCCGCCCATGAGGAGGGGCAGCGCGCGGGCGAGGCGCGGGGCCCCCGGCGCGTACGCCGCGAGCAGCATCATCGCGGCCATGGCGGCGGCCTCCAGGATCAGCACCGCCGCCCCGCCCCACACCTCGCCGGGGGCCACGACGGCGGCGTCCGCAGCCGGGCCCCACACGGCGCGCCCCAGGAACGTACCGAGTGCCGAACCCGCCAACTGGGCGGCGACGAACGGGAGTACGGCCCGGCCGGGGAACACGCGCAGCACCCACAGGCCGAGGGTGACCGCCGGATTGAGGTGCCCCGCGGTGAGCCGCTGGAGGGCGGGCGACAGAGCGAGGGCGATCGCCGCACCGACGGCGAGCGCGACCGCCGCCAGCCGGAGGGTGGGGTCCGGTACGGCCGCCACCGCCGGGGAGTCGGCGGCCAGCAGCCAGCGGACAGCGGTCACGACGAGGAAGAGGAGGGCGGTGGTGAGGACCAGTTCCCAGAAGGCCCGGCCCCAGAAGGCCCGGCCCCAGTGGGCCGGGCGCAGTTGAGTTGCCACGTGAGGAGTGAAGCGGATGACTATCCGGTTGGCAAGAGGTGCGGAGAAAGAAGTGGATAGTCATCCGCTTCGGTCTTTCCGGTTCGGGTACGCTCCCGCCATGCACGAGCCCGAGAGCGATCCCGCCCCCGCCACTCGTCCTGCCCCCACCAACGACCCCGCCAGTCACTCCGCCCCCACCAGTCACCCGGCCCCGGTCGGCCGCCCCGCCCTCCCGCTGGCCGGCCAGCCGCCCGCCGAGCGTGCCGACGCCGCCCGCAACCGGCGCAGGATCCTCGACGCCGCCGCCCGGATCGTGGCCGACAAGGGCCCCGACTCCCTCACCATGAACGCGGTCGCGCACGCCAGCGGAATCGGCGTCGGCACCGTTTACCGGCGCTTCGGCGACGTACAGAAGCTGCTGTACGCACTCCTCGACGACCGGGAGCAGCAGTTCCAGGAGGCGTTCATGAGCGGCCCGCCGCCACTCGGCCCCGATGCGCTGCCCGCACCGCCGACCCCACCGGCCGTCCGGTTGCGCGCATTCCTGTACGCGCTCGCCGACCGGGTCGCCGAGCAGCAGGAACTCCTGCTGGCCGCCGAGAGCGCATCGCCGCGCGGCCGGTACAACGGCGCCCCGTACCTGACGCTGCACACCCACGCCGCGATGCTCGTCGGCCAGATCGACCCACGGGCGAACGCCGCCCTGGTGGCGCACCTGCTGCTCGCGACGCTCTCCCCGAGCCTGATCCAGCATCTGCACGAGAGCCGCGGGGTGACGGCGGAGCAGATCAAGGACGGCCTCGACCAGTTGCTGTCCCTGCAGCTGGGCCTGCCGCTGGATCTGCAGCTGGGTCTGTAGCTGGGCCCGTAGCCCGCTCCGCACCCGAACTTCGGCCTGGAGCTGGGCCCGCACCTGGACCCGTGCCCGCCGGACTGACTGCCCCCGCTTGTGTGCACCCACCGTGTGCCCAGCCGCGTATCCCAACTGCGTTCGCACACACGCCGGGTGACGCAAGAGCGCCATTCGGCCGACCTCGCGCGCCCGCCCGAGAGCCCGCCCGCAGAATCCCGGGTGTGAGTTGTGGCGCAGGCATTCCCAGAAGCCCCCTGGAGTCGCTAGCTTCCCCTCACATTTTGTTCGCACCGAGAGGACTCCTGTGAACGCTTCATCCCGCAGTCGCAGAGCCATGGCCGCCGTGGCGTCCCTGGCGATCGCCACGCCGCTCCTGCTCGCCGCCGCCTCCCCTGCCACCGCGCAGCGCAGCGGCTCCGACCCGGCGAAGGAGGCCGCCAAGCTCGCGAAGAAGCTGGTGGCGGACTCGTCGGGGCAGGGCGCGTACCAGCACCTGAAGCAGTTCCAGGCGATATCGGACTCGACGGGCGGCAACCGTGCCGCAGGTTCGCTGGGCCACGACGCTTCGGGGGCGTACGTCTTCGGCCTGCTCAAGAAGGCGGGTTACGACGTCCACTACGAGAAGTTCGACTTCACGTACATCGAGACGCAGGCGGAGAAGCTCACCGTCGACACCCCGGCGCCGCGCAATGTCGACATCATCGCGATGTCGTACACGAAGTCCACTCCGGTCGGTGGCCTGAAAGCGGCGGTCGCGCACGTCCCCGTCGACGCCACCACCGGCTGCGAGGCCGGTGACTACGCGGCCGGGTTCACCGGCAAGATCGCCCTGGTGAAGCGCGGCGGCTGCTCGTTCGCGCAGAAGCAGGCCACCGCGGCGACGGCGGGCGCGGTCGGCGCGATCATCTACAACAACACGGCCGGCGCCCTCAACGGAACCCTCGGCACCCCTGAGGACGGCAAGGTCCCCACCGGCGGCATCACCCAGGCCGACGGCGAGGCGCTGGCCGCCGACATCGCCAAGGGACCGGTCACGGTCACCCTGGACATCCGCCAGGTCCAGCTGAAGAAGACCACCCGCAACGTCATCGCCGAGACCAAGGGCGGCGACGCCGACAAGACCGTCATGCTGGGCGCGCACCTGGACTCGGTCACCGACGGCCCCGGCATCAACGACAACGGGTCGGGTTCGGCCGGTCTGATCGAGGTCGCCCTCAAGCTCGCCAAGGCGACCAAGGACGGCAAGAAGCCCGCCAACAAGGTGCGTTTCGCCTGGTGGTCGGCCGAGGAGCTGGGCCTGCTCGGCGCCGAGGACTACGTCGCCAAGCTCACGCCTGACCAGCGCAAGAAGGTCGCGCTCTACCTGAACTTCGACATGATCGCCTCGCCGAACTTCGGCCAGTTCGTGTATGACGGCGACAACTCGGACGGCGTCGGCGAGGGCGCGGGACCGGAAGGCTCCGCCCAGCTCGAAAAGGGCATCAACGACTTCCTCGACAGCAAGAAGCTCCCGCACGAGGGCACGGACTTCGACGGCCGCTCGGACTACGGCCCCTTCATCGGGGTCGGCATCCCGTCCGGCGGCACCTTCACGGGAGCCGAGGGCATCAAGACCCCGGCCCAGGCCGCCAAGTTCGGCGGTGAGGCGGGGGTCGCGTACGACAAGTGCTACCACTCGAAGTGCGACGACATCACCAACATCAACATGACGGCGCTCGACATCAACGTCGACGTCATCGCGAACGCGGTCGGCACCTACGCACACGACCTGAGTTCCCTCGCCAAGCCGGTCGTCTCGAAGCCGACGACCGGTGGTGACAGCGGCAGCGGCGGCCATGGCGGCCACGGCCACGAGGGCCTGACCAGTTAGTTCCTGTCGGGGGTGGGAGTGAGGGTGGGGGCCGGGCACGTGGCACCCGTCCCCACTCCCACCCCCGCTCCCACCCCGTCCCCCCCTTGGCCGCGACCGCTCAGGCCGCCAGCCCCAGGGCCAGGGATCCGACCACCGGCGCCACGTACACCAGCGGGAACGGGATGTGCGCGTACCAGCGGGCCCGGACCACGGTGACGACCGCCCCGGCGAAGTACAGGACGAGCGCGATCCCCGCCGCGATCCCGATCGCCGGCACCGCCAGCCCCACCAGCAGGCCGGCCGCGCCTGCCGCCTTGGCCGCGGCCAGCCGGGGCAGCCAGGCCTGCGGGACGCCGTAGTCCTTCATCGGCTCCACGGCCCACTTGGCGCCGAAGGCGGCCGAACCGGCCGAGAAACCGACCATGACAGCGGCGACGACGGTCACGACAACGTAGATGGTCGACATGGCAGGTGCTCCTCATCGGGCGTACTCCGCAGCGGACTTGGTCCGCTCCGGGCGGGCCGCGCGGCCCGTACACCCCTATGACTCGCCGCCCCGCGAAAGTGTGACCGCCCGGCGGGAAAGTCTTTCGCGAGCCCCGTCGCCCCCCTGCCGGCCCCTACGCCACCGCCGCCGAAGCCCCCGCCGACCTCGCCGGACACAGGTCGAAGTGGCTGATCCGGCAAGTGTCCGCCGGTATCGCCGAGCCCAGGTTGACGGCCGTCCCGTCCCCCGCGATCCGCCACCGCTTCCCCGCCGGAACGGACCCCACGACCCGCTCCCCCGGCTCGATCAGAATCCACTTCCCGCGCACCGTCCGGTGCCACTCGGCAGCCGCACCGCACCGCTTGCACGACGTACCCCCGGAGGTACGCGGATCAGGCACGGACCGCAACTGCCGGGCCGCAGAGCCCAGTTCGATGGCCGTACTCGCCAGCACCTCGGCGAGCAGCACCGGCTCCCGTCCACCGCAGGACCGCTCGCACCCCGCACACACGGCCCGCCCCAGCACCGGACGCCACCTGCCCTGCGGCCCGCCGCACGCCTCACACCCGTACGAAGAAATCATGACCCCCACCCGCAAACCACGTCGTTTACAGCTGACGTGAAGAATGCTTCCACAGGGGTCTGACAATCAGTCCTGGCAGCGTCATATCCGCAGGTCAGGAGCGGTGCACCGGAGCACCAACCACCTCCACGAACCACTCCCGCCCCAGCAGTACCCCGAACACCCACACCGGTATCCGCACCAGCACCCGGAACGCCCCCGCGCTGCGCCCCGTGCCCCACACCTGCGACCGGTGCGCGGCCAGTGCCGCCTGTTTCCGGGCCGCGTAGCGGCGTGCGTCGACGGCGTGGGTGACGGTGGCGCGCGGGGTGTAATCGACGCGCAGCATCGCGGTACGGAAGCTCGCGGTACGGAAGTTCGCGGCACGGAAGCTCGCGGTACGGAAGCTCGCGGTACGGAAGCTTCGGGGCGAGCGCAGCAGGGACGTCAGCCGGAGCAGCCGGATCGGTGCGGTGCGCGGGATCGCCGTCACCAACACCCGTGTCCCGCCTGCCAGTTCGGAAGCCCGTAGCCCCACCTCGTGCGCCCGTACGTGATCCCGGTGGCCGTAGCCGCCGCCCGCGTCGTGGGTGAGCAGCAGGTCCGCGCCCTCCTCGCGGAGGATCGCGGCCAGTCGTTCGGCCGCCTCCTCCGCCGGGGCGCGTACGAAGCGCTGCCGGTCCGGCGGGTCCGGGTACAGGTCCTTGCCGTGGCCGCTGTCCGCGTACCCCAGGTGCACCACCCGGGATGCGCCCAACGCCGCCCCGCTTGCGCGGAGTTCGGCCAGTCGCGGCGCCTCCTCCCGTACGGAAAGGGGCGATTCCTCCCGTACGGAATGGACGGACAGGACGGGCAGGGCGGCCCGCACGGCACCCATCTCGCCGTCCGTCGCCGACACCAGCACCACCCGGTGTCCCTCCGCCGCCGCACGTGCCAGCGTGCCGCCGGCGTGCAGGACCTCATCGTCCGGGTGGGCGAAGAACGCTACGAGTGTGGCCATGGGCACATCCTGGCAAACCCGCCCCGCCTTTACCCTCAGGAGGACCAGCCCAGCACACCCGGGAGTGCAAGCCATGGCGGACCAGGCCGAGTTCGAGCAGCACCGCAGCCATCTCCACGCGGTCGCCTACCGCATCACCGGGTCAGTCTCCGACGCCGACGACGCCGTGCAGGAGGCCTGGCTGCGCTGGCACGCGCTCGCCGACGGAACCGCCGCCAACCCCCGTGCGTACCTCACCACCACCGTCAGCCGCCTCTGCTACGACCAGCTGACCTCCGCCCGCGCACGCCGCGAGCGGTACGTCGGGCCGTGGCTGCCCGAGCCGCTGGTCACCGCTCCGGCCGCCGACGGGCCCGAGGAGCGCGCCACCCTCGACGAGTCCGTCAGCACCGCCATGCTCACCGTCCTGGAGAGCCTCACCCCGGCCGAGCGCACCGCCTTCGTACTGCACGACGTCTTCGACGTGCCGTTCCCGGAGATCGCCGGAGCGCTGGACAAGTCCCCCGCCTCCGTACGGCAACTGGCGTCGCAGGCGCGCAAGCACGTACGGGACGCGAAGCCGCGCCGGTCCGTCGCGCGCGCCGAGCACCGGCGGGCCGTGGACACCTTTCTCGCCGCCGTCACCGGAGGCGGCGACCTCGACGCGCTGCTCAGCGTCCTGGACCCGCAGGCCGTCTGGCGTTCCGACGGCGGCGGAATCGTCACCGCCGCCCGCAAGCCGGTACTCGGCGCGGCCAGGGTCGCGATGGTCGCCCAGCGGCTCTACCGTGCGTTCGACCCGGCGACAATGCGTCTGCTGTCGTACGACGTGAACGGCGTGCCCGGCATCGTCCTGGACGGCCCCGTGATCGGACAGCGGGGCGTGCTGGCCTTCACCGTCGGCGAGAACGGGCTGATCATCGGCATCGACGTCGTCGTGAACCCGGAGAAGCTCCGCCACCTGGACTTCGAGGCCCTGTAGCCCTGTAGCCCGGGGCCTTTGGTCTGGGGCCCGGGGCCTGTGACGGGCGTCACCTCACACTTCCCGCCGCCGCGTCGTCCCCCGTACATGAACACCATGGAGCAGACCCAGCAGCGCATCGTCGTCATCGGCGCCGGTTACTCCGGCCTCATGGCCGCCCTGCGGCTGTCCCCGCACGCCCGCGTCACCCTCCTCGACCCCGTCGGCCACCTCACCGAACGCATCCGGCTCCACGAGGTCGCCGCCGGGCGCCCCGAGTCCGAGGTCGCCCACCCGCTCACCGGCTTCCTGCGCCACACCCGCATCACCCACCACACCGGCCGCGCCGTCGCCCTCGACCCCACCGCGCGCACCGTCACCACCGACACCGGCCGGGTCCTGTCGTACGACCGCCTGGTGTACGCCCTCGGCAGCACCACCCGGCTCCCCGACCGCGCCGAACGCCTCTTCACCGCCGAGTCCGCCCCGTCCCTGCACAAGCGGCTCCTCGACGGACCCGGCCGACTGGCCGTCGTCGGCGGCGGGCTGACGGGCATCGAGATGGCCGCCGAGCTCGCCGAGCGGTACGGCCGCGACTGGCAGGTCAGGCTCCTGACCTCCGACACGCTCGCCCCCGGCGTCTCCGCGAAGGGCCGCGCCCACCTCCGTACGACACTCACCTCGCTCGGCGTACGCATCGAGGAGGGCCACCGCATCACCGACCCGGACACCGTGGACGCCGACGCCGTCGTCTGGTCGGCGTCGATGGTCCCGAACACCGGCCTCGCCGCCGACGCCGGACTCGCCCTCAACTCCCACGGTCGCATCGACGTCGACGCCGCACACCGGTCCGTCTCGCACCCGGAGATCTACGTCGCCGGAGACGCGGGCGGCACCCACCGGATGTCCTGCCAGGCCGCGCTGCCCATGGGGTCGCGGATCGCGACGTCGATCATCGCGGAGGGACGCGGGAAGGGCCCGGTCGCCCACCCTGTCTCGTACGTCCTCCAGTGCATCAGCCTCGGCCGACGGGACGGGCTCGTGCAGTCGGTCCGCAGCGACGACTCGCCCCGCAACCTCGTCCTCACCGGGAGGCCCGCCGCCTTCGTGAAGGAACAGATCTGCGCCTCCACCGTCAAGACGATGTCCCTCGCGGCCCGGCGGCCGGGCGCGGTCCCGCTGACCCCCGGCTTCTGACCAGTGGATCGGGAGGAGGACGGCGTGTACGCGCAAAGGAGGACACGCATCCGTCCAAAGGGGCATACCAAAGTCGATGCGGCCCCACCCATCGGCTGATGGCCGGCCTTCCCACCAATGGCTAGGCTTGAAACCTCGACGGGCACACCAGTGCCCATCCACAGGCAGAGCCAACGGGGGAGCCGAAATGAGCCACAACCACCCACCGAGTCCCACGGTGTTGGGATACTCCCGCACCCGGCTGCTGCGCATCCTCATCGGCTTCCCGGCCGCCGGACTCGGTATCGGCTTCCTGCTGCCGGCGCTCGCCCGCTGGACGGACGGCTCGGCTGCGGGACCGCTGCGCAAGGTGTTCGCCGCCCTCGGGAGCCTGGACCAGCCCTGGCAGATCGCGCTGTGCGCCCTCGCGGCCTCCGCGCTCGGACTGCTCGCCGCGTACATCGCCGTCGCCGACTCGACGCGGGTGACCGTCACGGACGCCTCGCTCGGCATCGAACCGCGCGACGGCAAGAAGGCCAAGGCCCTGGCACGGGCGGACGTGGCGGACGTGTACCTCGACGGCCGGGACCTCGTGGTACTCGACGCGGCGGGCCGCCAACTGGCCCGCACCCCCCGCCAGGCCTCCCGACACGCACTCGGCAAGGCCTTCCGCGCCCACGACTACCCGTGGAGCGACTCCCGCCCGGCGACACCTGCACGCACGCCGGTGGCGGTGTAGGCGGGTGACTGCAGGCGGGGGTTGCGTAGGCGGCTGACTGCACGCGGGGCTGCGTACGGGACTGCACGCGGGTTGCCGCTTGGAGCGCCTGGCCGCACGCGGGTGGGCTGCTTGAGCGTCTGCCCACACGCGGTGGGCACTTGAGCGTGTGCCCACACGAGGTGACCGTTCCACGTCGGCCTGCCGGCCGGGGTCGCTCAACGCCCGGGGTCGCTCCACGCCTGCCCACACGTCGGCGACCACTTCACCAGCGTCCCGCATGTCGGGGCATCTGCCCGCACACCGGTGGCCGCGTGAGCCTCTGACTGCACGCCGGTGGCTGCTTGGAGCGCCTGGCTGCACGCCGGTTGGCCGCTCAACCGTCTGCCCGCACACCCGAATTCGCGTGCACGCCAGCGCCCGTCCGCCAGCGCCCGCCGTCCGCCCGCCCGCCCGAGCTCGCGTACCCGCCTATCCGTCGCCCCGCACGCCGACGACCCCGTAACCGCTCCCCCGTACCCACTCCACCAGCCGTTCCTCGAACGCCCGCGCCGCCGCGCTCCGGTACGCCGACTCCCGGCGCAGCAGCGCGGCCGTCCGTACAGGCAGCGAGGGCTCGACGGGTACGCGGCGCAGCCGGTCGTCATCGGCGGCGATGGGTGTCGGGAGCACCGTCGCCAGACCGCCCCGGCCGACGACCTCGACCAGGACGCTCAGCGAGTTCGCCTCGACCGCTACCGCAGGGCGGACCCCCTGCTGCTCGAAGTACGCGTCGACGTGCCGACGGGTCGCGAAGTCCCCGCTCAGCAGCGCGAGTCGATGCCCGGCGAGCGCCCCCGACAGAACCACGCCCAGCTCCGCGCACGGATGATCCGCCCCCACCACCAGCCCCAGCGTCTCCTCGAACAGTGCCGTAGCCGCGACCCCCGCCGCATGCTCCCCCTCGAATCCGATCCCCAGATCGAGCCGGTCGTCGAGCAGTTCGGCCTCGATGCGCGCCTGCGTCATCTCCCGTACGTCGAGCGAGATCCCGGGGTGCCCGGCGCAGAAGTCCGCCACCAGCGGCCCCATCAGATACGTCGTGAACGTCGGCGTCATCGCCACCCGCAGCGTCCCCCGCGACAGGTCCCCCACGTCCAGCACCGCCCGCTCGCCGGCCGCCAGATCCCGCAGCGCCCGGCGCGCGTACGTC
Organism: Streptomyces sp. NPDC048442; assembly: GCF_040651475.1. Lineage (NCBI taxonomy): Bacteria > Bacillati > Actinomycetota > Actinomycetes > Kitasatosporales > Streptomycetaceae > Streptomyces > Streptomyces sp. NPDC048442. Next base: position 104,843 of record NZ_JBEZKB010000018.1, on the reverse strand, counting down.
GCGTACGCCTCGCCCGCGTCGGTGAGCCGCACCGAACGCCCCGAGCGGTCGAGCAACTGCACCTTCAACGCCCGCTCCAACTGCTTGACCTGCTGCGACAGCGTCGGCTGCGAGATGTGCAGAGCCTCAGCCGCGCGCGTGAAGTTCGCGTACTCGGCGACGGCGAGCAGGTAGCGGAGATGTCGCAGTTCCAGAGTCATGAGATCGACTATAGATGCGGTCTATCGCTTTTAGCGGTAGCAGCTCTTGGACTCTATAGGTCCAGCTCATGCATGGTGGAGCACATCGGACAACAGCCCGCCGCCCGCCAGTCGCAAGGAGTGATCCCGTGAGTAAACCCATGGAGGAGATCGCAGCAGGATTCGAGCGCTTCCGGCGCGAGGCCTTCCCGCCCAGAGCAGAGCTCTTCCGGCGACTGGCCACCACCCACACCCCGAACGCCCTGTTCATCGGCTGTTCGGACGCCAGGGTCGTCCCCGAGCTGATCACCCAGCGCGAGCCGGGCGAGCTGTTCGTCGTCCGTACGGCAGGAAACCTCGTCCCGCCGTACGGCCAGGGCGCGGACGGCGTCGCCGCCAGCATCGAGTACGCGGTGAACGCCCTCGGCGTCGCCGACATCATCGTCTGCGGCCACTCCGCCTGCGGCGCGATGACCGCACTCGCCACCGGCACCGACATGTCGGGCCTCCCCGCCACGGCCACCTGGCTGCGGCACGCGGATGCCTCCAGGGCCCTGCTGGACGCCGTCCCGCCGACCGGTGACCGCGTCGCCGCCCTGGTCCGCGAGAACGTCCTCGCCCAGCTCACCAACCTGCGCACCCACCCCTCGGTGGCCCGCGCCCTGGCCCGCCACGAGGTGGCCCTGCACGGCTGGGTCTACGACATCGGCTCCGGCCGCATCGAGACCCTGGACGCCGCGACCGGCGCGGCAGCCCCACTGACCGTCTGACCCCCCACTCCCCCTCTCCCCCACTCAGCAAAGGAACCGAGAACCGTGAACAACCTCCACGCCCAGGCCGACCAGAACTCCCGCCAGCAGCTCACCGTCGCCGCCATCGAGGCCAAGACCCGCCGTGACCTGTCCTGGAAGGAGATCGCCGAGCCGACGGGCCTCTCCGTCGCCTTCGTGACCGCAGCCCTCCTCGGTCAGCACCCGCTGCCTGCCGATGCCGCCCGTACCGTCGCCGGCCTGCTCGGCCTCGACGACGACGCCGTACTGCTCCTGCAGACCGTCCCGATGCGCGGCAGCATCGTCGGCAACGGCGGCATCCCCACCGACCCGACCATCTACCGCTTCTACGAGATGCTCCAGGTGTACGGGACCACGCTGAAGGCCCTGGTCCACGAGGAGTTCGGCGACGGCATCATCTCGGCGATCAACTTCAAGCTGGACGTGAAGAAGGTGGCGGACCCCGAGGGGGGCGAGCGGGCTGTCATCACGCTGGACGGCAAGTACCTGCCGACAAAGCCGTTCTAGCGGGGCGGGGCGGGGTGCGTCGGGGCGGGGCGGTGGGCATCGTGCGGGTGCGTTGTGGCTGAGCGGTGGGCACGTGCGGGTGCGTCGTGGCTGGTCGCGCAGTTCCCCGCGCCCCTAAATGCCTGCCCCTCACGACCGCACGCGCCCGATGCCGCCCCGGTCCCCTACTCGCCCGCGTGTGCCCTCCGTACCGTCGCGATGTCGATCTTCTGCATGCCGTACATCGCCTTTGTCGCCCGCGTCGCCTTTTCCGGGTCCGGGTCGCCGATCAGGTCGATCAGTTCCGCCGGGGCCACCTGCCACGACACCCCGTACTTGTCCTTCAGCCAGCCGCACTGGCTCTCCTCGCCGCCGTCCTCCGTCAGCCGTGCCCAGTAGTGGTCGACCTCCGCCTGGTCCGCGCAGTCGATCTGGAAGGACACCGCCTCGCTGAACCGGAACATCGGTCCGCCGTTCAGCGCGACGAACCGCTGTCCGTTGATCTCGAACTCGACGGTCACGACCGACCCGGCGACCCCGGGGCCCGCCTCGTTGTAGCGAAGGGTCCGCCCGCGCGACCCGTCCTTGAACACCGACAGGTAGAAGTCCACCGCCTCCTCCGCCTTGTCGTCGAACCACAGACACGTGGTGAAACCTCGCGCGATGCTCATCCCGTACTCCTCACCAGAAGTGAACCCAGAAGTGAATCCGTCTGTCTGTTAAGACCGCCGCCGGACCGGAAACTCACCGGCGCCGGCGCGAAGTCCCGAAAATGGACCGGCTGATCTCCCGCCCGAGCTGCGTCCCGATCGAACGTGCGAGCGACTTGAACATCCCGCTCCCCACCACCTGCTCGACCAGCGACGGATCGTCCCGCACGGGGGCCGCAGCCGGGGCCGGGTCCGGGGCCGCCGCCGGAGCCTCAGCCGTTGCCTGGAGCTTCTCGTACGCGGACTCCCGGTCGACCGCCTGCGCGTAACGCCCGTACAGCAGCGACGACTTGACCGCCCGGTCCAGCGCCTCGTCCCCCACCGGGCCCATCAGCGACTGCGGCGCCCGCAGCCGCGTCGCCGCCACCGGCGTCGGCGCACCCTGCTCGCTCAGTACGGTGATCACCGCCTCGCCCGTCCCGAGCCCGGTCAGCACCTCCTCCAGGTCGTACGGCGAGTTCGGGAAGGTCCGCACCGTCGCCTTGAGCGCCTTCGCGTCGTCCGGTGTGAAGGCGCGCAGCGCGTGCTGCACCCGGTTGCCGAGCTGGGCGAGCACGTCCGCGGGGACGTCCTTCGGGGTCTGGGTCACGAAGAAGACGCCGACGCCCTTGGAGCGGATCAGCCGCACCGTCTGCGTGATCGACTCCAGGAACGCCTTCGACGCCCCGTTGAAGAGCAGGTGCGCCTCGTCGAAGAAGAAGACGAGCTTGGGCCGGTCCAGGTCGCCGACCTCGGGGAGTCCGTGGAAGAGGTCCGCGAGCAGCCACATCAGGAAGGTGGAGAAGAGCTGCGGATTGCGCTGTACGGCGGCCAGTTCGAGGACCGAGACCAGGCCCCGCCCGTCCGGGGCCTGCCGGAGCAGCTCACTGGTGTCGAATTCGGGCTCGCCGAAGAATTCACCCGCCCCCTGCTGCTCGAAGGCGGTCAGCGCCCGCAGGATCACCCCGGCCGTCACCGTCGACAGTCCGCCGATCCCCTTCAGCTCGGGCTTGCCCACGTCGGAGGTGAGGAAGGCGACGACCGCCCGCAGGTCCTTCAGGTCCACCAGCTCCAGACCCTTGGAGTCCGCGTAGTGGAAGATCAGCCCGAGCGACTGCTCCTGCGTCTGATTGAGCTGGAGCACCTTCGACAGCAGTACGGGGCCGAAGCTGGTGACCGTCGCCCGCAGCGGAATCCCGGGCCCGATCCCGCCCAGCGCGTAGAACTCGCACGGGTGGCCTGCTGCGGCCCAGTCCTGCCCGACGGCCGCGGCCCGCTCCCGTACCTTCTCGTTCTCCTCGCCCGGCGCCGAGATCCCGGACACGTCGCCCTTGATGTCGGCGAGGAAGACCGGCACGCCCTGCGCCGACAGCTGCTCGGCGATCAGCTGCAGCGTCTTCGTCTTGCCGGTGCCCGTCGCGCCCGCGACGAGCCCGTGCCGGTTCAGCATGGTGAGCGGGATCCGGATCTGTGCCTCGGGCAGACAGACCCCGCCCCACAGCAGCGCTCCGAGATCCAGGGCGGGCCCGGTGAAGGCATATCCACCCGCGATAGTCGTCGCCTCGGCACCCAAAGCACTGCCCGGGTCACCGGAGGGGGTACTTCCGCTCATCGTTTGCTCCCGTTCTGGCACTGAATACGACCTTTGCATCCCTCCCTCATGGCTGCGCCCGGAGCACCTTCCCCGGTAGGCTTTCCGTGTGATCTTCAAGCGCATCGGAAACGGCCGGCCGTACCCCGACCACGGCCGGGAAAGCACCCGCCAGTGGGCGGATGTAGCGCCGCGCCCGGTCCGCCTCGATCAGCTCGTCACCACCAAGGGCCAGCTGGATCTGGAGACCCTCCTCGCCGAGGACTCCACCTTCTACGGAGACCTCTTCGCGCACGTCGTGAAGTGGCAGGGCGATCTGTACCTGGAAGACGGGCTGCACCGCGCCGTCCGCGCCGCGCTCCAGCAGCGCCAGGTACTGCACGCGCGCGTCCTCGAAATGGGCTGACCCGCCGAACCGAGCCGGCCCGGACAACGGGGCCTGCCCGAAGAGCCGAGCCTGTCCGAAGAGCCGGTCCGGAGAACGGGCCTGTCCGGAAGACGGGGCCGCCCCGAAGTTCCGGGCTGTCCGCGAGCGCCCGGCTGCCCACAAGCATCCGGCTGTCCCCAAGCGCCCGGCTGCCCCGAACAGCCCCGTGCCGAACTGGCCCGACCCGCAAGGGACTTCCCCCTCACGTGGCACTCGGGTGTCCCATTGGCCCTTTTGGGTCGGTGATTGACCCATTCGTTGATCATTTAGTACGCATTCCCTCTGGACGGCACTACGCTGCGCCCATGAGCATGCTGACTCCCCCCGGCATGGGCGGAAAGTACCGCATTACGGGTAACGCCTATCCCCGGATGCGCCGTCCCCACCGCCGCCGCAGGATCGCCCTCCTGGCAGTGGCGGCCGTCGTCGCACTCAGCCTGGCCGGCTGGGGAACGATGCAGCTCATCGACGTCTTCACCGGCGGCGAGAAGAAGGCCGTGGCCGGCGGAAAGCGGCCCGACTGCAAGCCCGCCGCGACCACCCCCGCGGTCCCGGCGAAGAACGCGAAGAAGCTCCCCGAGCCGTCCGCGGTCAAGGTCGTCGTCTACAACGCGACCGGCCGCAGCGGCCTCGCCAAGCAGGTCGCGAGCGAGCTCGCGAAGCGCGGCTTCAAGATCGTACGGTTCGAGAACGCGCCGAAGGAGTACGACAAGAAGGTCAAGGGCGCCGGGCTGCTGATCGGCGCCCCCAAGTCCCTCGAAGCACAACTTCCGGTCCTCGGCACCCAGTTGAAGGGCGCCGAGAAGAAGGCCGACTCCCGCGGCGGCGAGGAGGTCGACCTGGTCATCGGCAACGCCTTCAAGTCCCTGGAAACCAAGAAGGACGCGGACCAGGCCCTGGTCGCCCTGACCAGGCCCGCGCCCGCGCCCTCCGGCAGCAAGTGCTGAAACCGCGCTACGGCTCTACGGCGTAAAGCGGTTCTTTACGCCGTGAAGCGCTAAAGCCGTTAAGCCGTAAGGAACTAGTCGGCGGTGCCGTACATCCGGTCGCCCGCGTCGCCGAGCCCCGGCACGATGTAGCCGTTCTCGTTCAGCCGCTCGTCGACCGAGGCCGTCACGACGGTCACCGGCGTCCCTGCAAGCTCGCGCTCCATGACCTCCACGCCCTCCGGCGCGGCCAGCAGCACAACCGCGGTGACGTCGTCCGCACCGCGCTTGATGAGCTCCCGGATGGCCGCGACGAGCGTGCCGCCGGTCGCCAGCATCGGGTCCAGGACGTACACCTGGCGGCCGGAGAGGTCCTCGGGCATCCGGGTCGCGTACGTCTCCGCCTCCAGGGTCTCCTCGTTGCGGATCATGCCGAGGAAGCCCACTTCGGCGGTCGGCAGCAGCCGCACCATGCCGTCGAGCATGCCCAGACCGGCCCGCAGGATCGGGACGACCAGGGGACGCGGGTAGGACAGCTTGACGCCCGTGGTCGGGGTGACCGGTGTCTCGATGTCGACCTGCTCGGTGCGCACGTCCCGGGTGGCCTCGTACGCGAGCAGGGTGACCAGCTCGTCGGCGAGGCGCCGGAAGGTAGGGGAATCGGTGCGCTTGTCGCGCAGCGTGGTGAGTTTGTGCGCCACCAACGGGTGGTCGACGACGTGTATCCGCATGTTTCCACAGTAACCGGGCGTGCCCGGCGCGTGCCCGTCGCGGCCCCCGCTCGCATCATCCCGGCTGCCGGAGGGAAGGTGAAGACGTACCAACCAGTCTCCTCAGGACGGTGCGGTCGATGACGCAGCAGCAGCCGGAACAGGACACCGCCGAGCAGCGGGCACAGGAGAGCGACGCGGCCCGCAGGCGGCGACGCGCCCAGTTCCTGCGCGAACTGAACGAGGCCAAGGAGCTGCGCGACCGCGTCCAGCCGAGGCGGGCCCGAGCGGCGAGAATGCGCCAACAGATGCGGATGCGCACCTTCCGTTGGTAGCCGTGCGACCCCCTCGTACACCCCGGCGCACGCCTCACCCACCGGACTGATGCACGACGCAAGCACAGAAGACCTCTCGCTCGGCCGCGGTTTCTGCCACGATTCCGATTGGGCGGGGCCGTCTGAGCGCCGCTGAATCGTCACCTCTGACCAGTGGGAGAGTCACGGTGTACTTCGCCGCACTGCTCGCGCGCACCGAAGACGGATGGGAAGCGAGCGACACGGAGCTCGACGACGTGGAGTCCTTGTCGGACTTCGTCGAACTTGCCCGCGAGGGCTCGGCCGACGACGACATGGTCCTCGTCTTCATCGAGCAGGAGGACGCCTGGTTCGGCGTCGTCCGCGTGGAGGAACTGGAGGACCCGCGGATCTACGTCTCCGACGCAGCCGCCGCGGCCCGTTCCTCGTACGGAGAGATCCTCACCAACGAGCTGCTCGGCACCGGCGGGGAAGATCCCGTCGCCGACCTGGACTCGCTGGACCTCGACGGCACCGAGGACGGCGAGAGCGACCACCCGGACCCCGGAGCCGCCGGGGCCGTGGAACCCGAAGCCGATGAAACGGCCCTCGTCCCCGCACAGGCGGGTCCCGTTCCGACGGGCCCCGTCGGGGACCGGCAGATCCTGGCCGACCTGGGCATGACGGAGAAGGAGCTTCTCGCGCTCGGCAGCGACGCGCTGTCGGACATCGCCGATGCGCTGGGGGCCGCCGAGATCCTGGAGGCCGTGCGCTAGTGCAAGAGGTTCCACCGCACGGTCCTGTTCCACCGCACCTTCCACCGCCCGACGCCGAAGGCCCCGGCCCGTACGACCCCGTACGGGATCCGTGGCGTACGGCCATGACGCTTGCCCTGTCCGAGGCGGCAGCGGCGGCAGCGGCCGGCGACGTGCCGGTCGGCGCCGTCCTGCTGTCCCCGGCCGGGGAGGTCCTCTCCACCGGGCACAACGAGCGCGAGCTGCACGGCGACCCGACGGCGCACGCCGAGGTACTGGCGATCCGCCGGGGCGCCGAGAAGCTCGGGGAGTGGCGGCTGCGGGGCTGCACGCTGGTGGTCACCCTGGAGCCGTGCACGATGTGCGCGGGCGCGATCGTCCAGTCCCGCGTGGAACGGGTCGTGTACGGGGCGCGCGACGAGAAGGCCGGCGCGGCGGGCTCCCTCTGGGACCTCGTACGGGACCGGCGGCTCAACCACCGGCCGGAGGTGATCGCGGGCGTACGGGAGGACGAGTGCGCGGCGCAGCTGACGGCGTTCTTCCGCGACCGCTGACCGGAGCTGCGGATATGAGTTTCGGAGCACTGCCTCCGGTGGGCTAGACTCTGTCTCGGTAGCGTGTCCGAGTGGCCTAAGGAGCACGCCTCGAAAGCGTGTGATGGTGCAAGCTATCCGTGGGTTCAAATCCCACCGCTACCGCCATCATGAAGAAAGCCCCTCCGGGAGACCGGAGGGGCTTTCTTCATGCCCGCACGAATGCTTCATGCCCGTGGGGCAAAGCCAGAAGCCCCGGCCTTGGGGGAGGCCGGGGCTTCTGGTGGTTCATGGGCTCATGTGAGGAGGACGGGGGAAGCGGCATCGGGGGGACAAGCCGCTTCCCCCGGTGAGAACGGACCTCCAAGTCCGGCCGCAGTCAGGGGAGAGCGGCCGGACCCCGCAGCGAGGTCCCGTTCCTCGCCCGGTGGATTCCTGCCAGATCCCGCCGGGCTCAGGAACAATCCTGCGCCCCCCACAACCGGGACATCCCCGCCGAAAGGCCCGCAAGGGCAGGCCGTTGGTCCTTAAAGGATGAGTGAAGAACTGCGGAGTTCTCCGGAAGGTGTGGGTGAGTGCCCGCGTTCCGCCACTTGAGTTGCCCGGTCGTACGGTTAGACTCTCGCGACTGCTTGGCGGACCACCGGGGAGGGTCTGGGCGTGGACATCAAGAAGGCCATTATTTACATCGTGGTCGTTTTCGTGCTGTACACCATCATCACCTCCCCCGAGAAGGCGGCGAACATGGTCGGGCTAGGCTTCCAGGGCCTGTCCGACGCGGCCAAGGGGATCGGCTCGTTCATGACCAATCTCGTGAAGTAGCACCGTCCGCCCGACAAAAGGCCGCTCCTCATCCCCCAAGGAGTGCCCCGTGATCCGCCATCTGGTCCTCTTCAAGCTCAATGAAGGCGTCTCCCGCGACGAAGAGCGCGTGCAGGCCGGCGCCAAGGCGTTCGCCGAACTCGAAGGTGTCATTCCGGAGCTGGAGTTCTGGGAGTCCGCCTGGAACATCACGGACCGCCCCATCGCCTACGACTTCGCCATCAACTCGGCGGTCGCGGACGCCGATGCGCTGAAGCGCTACATCGAGCACCCGGCCCATCAGGCCGCCGCCGGACAGTGGCGCGAGTTCGCCACCTGGGTCATCGCGGACTACCCCTTCTAGTCCGTCCGCCGCGTCCCGGCACTCCCGGAGCGCGGCGAAGAAACGCCCGGCCCCGCATCTCATCGATGCGGGGTTTTTGCATGCCTATGCCCCAACTTGCCCTCAACACGGCGTTATACGGTGCTTGCACACAGTGCACATGTCTTGTGATGCTATGACCGCTTTTGACGGATGAGTTAAGCGAAGTGTCCAAGTAGCGATCGAAAAAGGGGTGGCGTGACTGTGCCGGCCAGTACTGCTCCGCAAGCGCCGCCCCAGCAGGGGACCTCACCCGAAGGCAAGCAGGGGACCTCACCCGAAGGCGCGCCCGCCCCCGGAGCACCGCTCCAGGAGCCCCCGCTCGTCGAGACCCCCGAGCGGATCCCCGGCACCCCCGCCGCCCGGACTCGCGGCGCCGACACCCGGGCCCTCACCCAGGTGCTGTTCGGCCAGCTCAAGGGCCTGACCCCCGGCTGCGGGGAGCACTCCCGGGTACGGGCCGCGCTCATCGAGGCCAACCTCCCCCTCGTGCGGTACGCCGCCGCCCGCTTCCGGTCCCGCAACGAGCCGATGGAGGACGTCGTCCAGGTCGGCACCATCGGGCTGATCAACGCGATCGACCGCTTCGATCCGGACCGCGGCGTCCAGTTCCCCACCTTCGCGATGCCGACCGTCGTCGGTGAGATCAAGCGGTACTTCCGCGACAACGTCCGCACCGTGCACGTGCCCCGCCGCCTCCACGAGCTGTGGGTACAGGTCAACGGCGCCACCGAGGACCTCACCACCGCACACGGCCGGTCCCCCACGACCGCCGAGATCGCCGAGCGCCTCAAGATCACCGAGGAGGAGGTGCTCGCCTGCATCGAGGCGGGGCGCAGCTACCACGCGACCTCCCTCGAAGCCGCCCAGGAGGGCGACGGCCTGCCGGGCCTGCTCGACCGCCTCGGGTACGAGGACCCGGCGCTCGCCGGGGTCGAGCACCGGGACCTCGTCAGGCACCTCCTCGTACAGCTCCCGGAGCGCGAGCAGCGGATCCTGATGCTGCGTTACTACAGCAATCTGACGCAGTCCCAGATCAGCGCGGAGCTGGGCGTTTCCCAGATGCACGTGTCGCGTTTGCTGGCCAGGAGCTTCGCCCGGCTGCGGTCCGCAAATCGGATCGAGGCGTAACCCTCAGGGGTAGAACCAGCTGGAAGCTGCGGGGGGCAGAAAAGCCGCGTACCCCCTCTTTCCTGCATGTATTTGTCGACTTGGCGCTACAGCGTGTTGCCGACATGTGACATTCTGCTGGAACCGCGTTTGCCGCAGCTCCGCCTCCGGTATTCAGGTGGAGGCTGCTTCCTCCGACGGGAAGCGTCTGCCGCTACCGTCCGCGACCCTAAGAGGGGGTGGCATGTCCGTAGAACAGGGCAGTTCGAAGGTGCTCATCAAGGATGCGCCCGACATGCTCGACCGTGCTCCGGTGATCCCTGCGATTCCGGTCCAGCCGATGCCCGACCAGGCGTCGACCGTCCCGGCACCGCCGATCGTCACCCAGCCGGAAGCACTCGACACCCGCACGCTGTCCCGCTCCCTGTTCCTGCGGCTCGCCGTCCTCGACAAGGACAGCCCGGAACGCACGTACGTCCGCGACACCCTGATCGAGCTCAACCTGCCGCTCGTGCGGTACGCCGCGGCGCGCTTCCGGTCGCGCAACGAGCCGATGGAGGACATCGTCCAGGTCGGCACCATCGGCCTGATCAAGGCGATCGACCGCTTCGACTGCCAACGCGGCGTGGAATTCCCGACGTTCGCGATGCCGACGGTCGTCGGTGAGATCAAGCGCTTCTTCCGCGACACGTCCTGGTCGGTCCGGGTGCCGCGCCGTCTTCAGGAGCTGCGCCTCGCCCTCACCAAGGCCAGTGACGAGCTCGCGCAGAAGCTGGACCGCTCGCCCACCGTGCCCGAACTCGCCGCCGTACTGGGCGTGTCCGAGGACGACGTGGTCGACGGCCTCGCAGTCGGCAACGCGTACACGGCCTCCTCGCTGGACTCGCCGTCCACCGAGGACGACGGCGGCGAGGGCTCCCTCGCGGACCGCCTCGGGTACGAGGACACCGCGCTGGAGGGCGTCGAGTACCGCGAGTCGCTGAAGCCGCTGCTGGCCAAACTCCCGCCGCGCGAACGCCAGATCATCATGCTGCGGTTCTTCGCGAACATGACGCAGTCGCAGATCGGCGAGGAGGTCGGCATCTCCCAGATGCACGTCTCCCGGCTGCTCACCCGTACCCTCTCGCAGCTCAGGGAAGGGCTGATCGCCGACTAGCGTCCGTCCAACCACCTCCACACCCTGGTTATTTGACGGGCCGTCAGCCAAACTGACGCGATGCGACGTCAGGGTGTGGCAGTGGGGTCCTGTGCGGTCGCGCTGTGCCTGGGCGGCTGGCTCGCCTTCGGTGGCGACGGCGGGGCCGACAAGGGATTCGTCGCGGTGGGTGCGGCGGGAGCGGGGCCCGAGGGGGCGCCGACCAAGGCCGTACCACCGGAGGGCAGGGTCGAGCTGGTACCGCTCGACCCGGCAGGACCCAACTCGCCTTCGGCGCCGGGTGGTTCGGGGTCTTCGGCGCCGGGCTCGGGCGCGCAGGGATCCGGTGCGGCTGGTTCCGGTGCGGCTGGCTCCGACGCGACCGGTTCAGGTGCGGCTGGTTCCGACGCGACCGGTTCAGGTGCGGCTGGTTCCGCCACGGGTACGTCCCCGGGGGCCGACCCCGGTCCCGGCGGGCCGGACGCCGCTCGCGACCCCGCCGACAGCGGCAGTACGCCTGATCCTGGTCGCACCACTCGACCGCCGGGAACGACACCCCCGCAGTCCGGGCCTCCGCCGGCGCCCCCGTCCGAGCCTTCGCAGCCCGCCCCGCCCCAGTCGAAGCCCAGGCCGCCCGCGCCCGCCGCTCTCACGGTGGGCTCGCCGGTGCGTGCCGGGGCGGGCAAGCGGTGGTGCGAGAAGGTGACGGTTTCGCTGCGCAACTCCGGTGGAACGGCGGTGCGTTCGGGCACCGTCACGTTCGCGACGCACATCATCGGCGCGCTCGGGATCGACTGGGGGACGCGTACGTCGTCCCAGCCGCTACCCGGACCCATTGGGCCGGGAGCGGCCAGGAGCGCGACGTACACCGTCTGTGTGGATGCCTGGCGGGTGCCACTGGGGATGCACGTGGAGACCCGGAGGGTCACCGCCGCCTGGAAGTAGGGGATGTAAGGACTAGAGCCTGTCCGGACCTAGCCGAGCGCGAGCCAGGCCACCGCGGCCAGCACGATCACGACGGCGACGATGCCGACGATCAGTCCGGTCTTCGGGCCCGAGGCCTGTGCCGCCGGCTGCGAGCGGCCCTGCTGTGCGGGCTCCTCGTCCACGAACGCGCGGAACATCTGGGTGCTGCCCGCCGGGTCGTAGCTGCCCTCGGGACCTTGGCCCTGGGGGGCGTGGGGGTTGTGTGCCATGCGCGAGACCCTAGCGAAGGTGGGCCCCTCGGCGACACCCCAAGCGCCCATATGTGCTGAGCTGCGGCTTTACATACCCCCGCGGAGCCCTTGACCGGCCGATCAAGGAGCCTTTTGGATTCCTTTGCCCCAGAGGCCCGAAATTAATTTGTCTGAAGCAACCATCTAGTCATATGGTTGCCTAAAGCAACAAGATGTGGACGAAGGTTCGACGAAGGTTCAAGGAGGTGCCGTGGCAGCCAAGAGTCAGTACGAGGAACTGGCCCGCCAGCTCAGTGCCATCGGCGCCGTGAAGAGAGGGCTCGCGCGCATCCTGCCCGTCGAGTGCCCGCCCGGTTCTGCCGCCGTACTCACCCTCCTCGCACGCCACGGCGAGATGCGGCTCAGCCGTCTCGCCGAGCTCATGGCCATCGATATTTCGGTGACCAGTCGACATGTCGCCCATGTCGCCGAACGCGGCTGGATCGACCGCTCGCCCGACCCGGGTGACAAGCGCTCGCGCATCCTCCGCCTCACCACCGAAGGGGACGCCGTCCTGCACGAGCTTTCCGTGCGCACCAGCGACGCCCTCGCCCACACCCTCGGCGACTGGTCCGACGAAGAGGTCGGACAGCTCAACACGATGCTCGCCCGCCTGCGCGACAGTTTCGGCGACTGCCGTTCCTGGACGCCCGCGCCGCACGACTGCGGCGCACTCACCGCACCGGGCATCCCACTCATGACTTCCGCAACACCGGCAACACCCGCGTAAGCGAACGCACCACCCGCGTAACGCACCACCCGCGTAAGCGAAAAGGACAAGGATTCAATTGGCTACGACCACACCTCCCGGTGTGCGGGGCGGCCACGCCAAGCACGGAGCCCCCTCGGCTTCTGCTTCCGACAGTGCCGCGCCGATGACACACCGCCAGATCATGGAAGCCCTCGCGGGCCTGCTGCTCGGCATGTTCGTCGCGATGCTGTCGTCGACGATCGTGTCGAACGCCCTTCCCGAGATCATCCGCGACCTCGACGGCACCCAGAGCGCGTACACCTGGGTCGTCACCGCCGCCATGCTGTCGATGGCGGTCACCACCCCCATCTGGGGCAAGCTGGCGGACCTGTTCAGCAAGAAGCTGCTGGTCCAGATATCCCTGGTCATCTTCGTGATCGGTTCGGCGCTGGCCGGCCTCTCGCAGAACACCGGGACTCTGATCGCCTTCCGCGTGCTCCAGGGCATCGGCACCGGCGGTCTGGTGGCGCTCTCCCAGATCGTGATCGCCGCGATGATCCCGCCGCGCGAGCGCGGCCGGTACTCCGGTTACATCGGCGCCACCTTCGCGGTGGCCACCGTCGGCGGCCCGCTGCTCGGCGGCGTCATCACCGACACCTCGTGGCTCGGCTGGCGCTGGTGCTTCTACGTGGGCGTGCCGTTCGCGGCGATCGCCCTGGTCATCCTGCAGAAGACGCTCCACCTCCCGGTCGTCAGGCGCAAGGTCAAGATCGACTGGTTCGGTGCGTTCTTCCTGGCCGCGTCGGCGTCGCTGCTGATGATCTGGGTGACCCTCGCGGGCAAGAACTACGACTGGATCTCCTGGCAGACCTATCTGATGGTCGGCGGGTCGATCGTGCTCGCCGCGATCTTCATCCTGGTCGAGTCCAAGGTCGCCGAGCCGCTGATCCCGCTGCGCTTCTTCCGCAACCGCACCATCGCGCTCACCGCGGCGGCGAGCTTGTTCGTCGGTGTGGCGATGTTCGGCTCGACGGTCTTCCTGAGCCAGTACTTCCAGCTCGCCCGGGACAAGTCGCCGACGATGTCCGGCGTCATGACCATCCCGATGATCGCCGGCCTGTTCATCTCGTCCACGGTCTCCGGTGCGGTCATCACCAAGACCGGCCGCTGGAAGGGCTTCCTGGTCGGCGGCGGCGTCGGTCTGGTCGCGGGCCTCGGTCTGCTCTCCACCATCGCGTACGACACCGACTACTGGCAGGTCGCCATCTACATGGCGGTCCTCGGCCTCGGTCTCGGCATGATGATGCAGAACCTGGTGCTCGCCTCGCAGAACCAGGTCAAGCCGCAGGACCTCGGCGCGGCCAGCTCGCTGATCACCTTCACCCGCACCCTGGGCGGCACGCTCGGCGTCTCCGCACTCGGCGCGGTCCTCTCCACCCGCATCACGCACTACGTGGAAGACGGTCTGGAGAAGGCCCACATCCAGCTCCCGCCCGGCGGCGCGGCCTCCGGCGGCGGCATCCCGGACATGGACAAGCTCCCGGCCCCGATCAGGACCGTCATGGAGAGCGCGTACGGCAGCGGTGTCGCGGACCTGTTCCTCTACGCCGCCCCGGTCGCCCTGCTCGGTCTGATCATGGTGCTGTTCGTCAAGGAGGTCGCCCTGAAGACCTCGCACGACGGTGAGATCCCCACCGGCTCCGCCCAGGCACCCGCCCTGTCCGAGACGCCCGTGGAGAGCGCGGCCGAAGGCCTCGCCGGAGCCACCGTCGGCATCACCGAGGAGGCACCCGTGACCCAGCCGCTGCCGGTCGGTCCGCCCACCGGACGTACGCTGCACGGCTCCGTCCGTACCGCCGAAGGCGCCTCGGTGCGCGGCGCGGCGGTCACGCTGATCTCCCTCGCGGGCCGTCAGCTCGGCCGCGCGGTGGCCCAGTCCGACGGGCGTTACGCCCTGGACGCGCCGGCCGCCGGCTCGTACGTCCTGATCGCCTCGTCCGACGGCTTCCAGCCGCAGGCGTCGACGGTCACCGTCGGCGACGAGCCTGTGGCGTACGACATCCTGCTCTCGGGCACCAGCGGCCTCAGCGGCGCGGTGCGCAGCGCGGCCGACGGGACGGGCGTCCCGGACGCGATGGTCATCGTCACGGACGTACGGGGCGACGTGCTCGCCACCGGCAAGTCCGGTGACAGCGGCGAGTTCGTCTTCGGCGAGCTGGTCCCGGGATCTGTGACCGTCGCGGTCAACGCGGCCGGATTCCGGCCGATGGCCCTCCCGGTGGAGATCGGCGGCACGGGCATCACCCGCGTCGAGGCGGTCCTCCAGGCGGGCGCCCTGGTCCAGGGCACTGTCCGGGCGGGCTCCGCACGGCGCCCCCTCCCCGACGCACGCGTCACGATCATGGACGCGGCCGGGAACGTGGTCTCCACCTCGACCACCGGTGAGGACGGCGCGTACGCCTTCACCGACCTGGACGCGGGCGAGTACACGGTCATCGCGACCGGCTACCCGCCGGTGGCGGGCAACCTGACGGTGGCGGGGCGCGGCGTGGACGCGCACGACATCGAACTCGCCCACCCGGGCGAGTAGTTCAGACCTCCGGCACGGGGCGCCTTTCGAGCGGAGGAGCGCCCCGGAGCCGGGGACACAGGGGGCGGCAGGCAGGGGACGGCCTGCCGCCCCCTGCTTTTGTTTCGTACGTACGGATGAGAAGCAGGCAGGTATCGGCATGGGACTTCGCGCACAGGTACGGACCCGGGACGGCTGGGCCGTGCAGCACGCCGTGGTGACCGTCACCGACATGACGGGCGCCCAGGTGCTGCGGGCGGCGGCGGACGGCGACGGGGCCGTGGTGGACGCGGCGACGCTGGCGCCCGGCCCGTACACGGTCATCGTGACCGCCGTCGGGTACGCACCCGTCGCCTCGACCGCACTGGTCACGGCGGCCGGCCGGATCGACGCGGGCAACGTGGTGCTGACCCGGCAGGGCGGCGTGGAGCTGCCGCCGCCAGGGGTGTGGACGATCGACCCCGTCCACTCGTCGGTGGGCGCGGTCGCCCAGCACCTGGGGATCTCCAGCGTGCGCGGCCGGTTCACGGAGTTCGGCGGGCGGATCGAGATCTCGGAGGACCTGGAGAAGTCGCGCGTCGAGGCGGTCATCCAGGCGGCCACGATCGACACGGGCAACGGGATGCGGGACGGGCACCTCAAGTCCGCCGACTTCCTGGACATCGAGACGTACCCCTCGATCACCTACCGGAGCTCCGGCCTCGTCCCGGCCGGACCCGACCGCTGGACGGTCAAGGGCGAACTGTCGCTGCACGGAGTGGTGCGCGAGGTCGACCTCGACCTGAGCTACCTCGGCACGGGCCCCGACCCGTGGGGCGGCGTCCGGGCCGCCTTCCGCGCGACGGCGGACCTGCGCCGCGACGACTTCGCGATGAACTACAACCAGGTGGTCCAGGCGGGGATCTCGGCGATCGGGGCGACGCTGAGGGTGGAGCTGGACGTACAGGCGGTACAGGGGGAACTGCCGCAGGGGTAGCGGGGGCCGCGCGCCCACTCCCCCCCCCCGGCAGGACGGGTGGGCAAGGGGGCGGCTCTCCACTCGGAGCCCCGTCCGACGTGGGGTCGGACGGGGCAGTGTGCTGTCCGGGCTGGTGCAGCTCTCTACCGGCGGCGCGTGACCATGTGGTCCGGGGTCGGGCCCGGGGTGAGTTTCGGGGCGCATGTGGGGCAGCCGTAGAGGGTGGCCCCCGGGCCACTGGTGCTCTGGATCCACCGGATCGGCACCGGGGCGGTGGTGTTGCGTTCGCACCCGATGCAGAGAGCCACTTCGACCGGGGGCAGCGGGTTGGTCAGCGCGTCGCGCGTCATGCCGCCACCGCCATGCAGCGGAACGCCGACCGGGGGAACGGGGCGCCCGGGTAGCTGTACGGGTAGTCACGTCCTGCGGCGGCTTCGCACAGTGCGATGCGTCGTTCTCGCTGCACTGGGGTGAGGGGCACGGCCCACTCCGCCTGTTCGGCGAAGTAGCGGCGTGCGTCTTCCTTGCTCGGGCTGGTCCACGGCTTCGCCCAGGGGCTGGTGGGCGCTGGTACGGGCTGGTGGACGAGGTAGGCGGCGGTGTGCTTGCTGGGCCGGGGGTTGCGGGCCCACTGGGCGAGGACGGACAGCACCCATGCGAGGGTGCGGGCGATACGATCGCGCATGTTGTTTCAGCTCTCTGGTAGCTGTTGCGGCGGAGCCCCGGCAGACCGGTCCTAAGCGGCCTGCCGGGGCGTTTTCGTTGTCGACGGTAGCCAACTTGTCTACCCTCGTCTACCGAAATAGGTAGACGTATGCGTCCAGGCGTGGACATGGCTGGTTGTCTACGGTGGCGATATGGCAGAGCGCGAGATCGACCACGAAGCCCCGACCCCGGTCTACCGGCAGATCGCGGCGTTGATCATTGCCGATATCGAGCGCGGATCTCTGGTCGTGAACCGGAAGATCCCTTCCGAGTCCGCACTGGTGCAGCGCTTCGGCGTCGCCCGCGAGACTGCGCGTAGCGCGGTGCGCTTCCTGCGGGACGAGGGTTGGGTCTTCACCGTGCCGCAGCGCGGCACCTACGTATCCGACCGGAGCAAACCGGCGGACGACGCGTAGCCGGAACGCGAAGAGCCCCACCGGCACGGGCCGACACGTGGTGTGTACGCGTCTCCCGTACCGGTGGGGCAGAGGCGAACGGTGACTGGCGGTCCTGCCGGTCCGCCGACTCTGGGCCGGCGTGCGTCGGCGGGCCGGGGCTTCAGGTGCGTTCGAGCTTGCCCGGAGGGGCCAGCCACTCGCGGGCGGTCTGCTCGTCCCACACGAACGCCATGGGGGCTTCCTTGCGCTTCCACGACGGTGCGGCAGGGTCCACGTAATCCATGATGACGTCCCGGAGAATACCGACTTTCCCGGCGGGGTCCTGGACGCGCTTGCCGATGTCTTTTCGGTCGATCACTTCCGCCCCCTCCCATGAGGGTGGTTGCGGATCTCCTTTGCAGCCTCGAACTTCTCTCCGTGCGTCTCCGCACTGGCAAGCTGGTTCGCCAATGCCATGCACACACCGCACGCCGGCTCGGGATTCGCCTCGTACAGCCATGTGTCGATATCAAGGTCCAGAGGTGCGCCTTGAATTCCGTTGTGTCTGCTCATGGGTTCCCCTCGCTGCGGCGTGTGGGAAACAGTGTCGTCCTGATGGCGGCACGAGCCGTCTTTTATGCACGTGATGGGCTAAAGATCATTGTCGATACGCCCACGCCCATTCGTTCAGTAGCTCTTGAGCGTCGTCCCCGAAGACGGCACAAGCCTCGTAGCTCGCAAATCTTTCCAGCAGGGCGAGTACGTCTTTCGGGTCTCGAAAAACGGCTGCTCCCAGGTCCGTCTCAATGGTTGCCAGCCGGTCGTCATAGACCGTGAAGGTACTCAATGGGGTGTTGCCGTACTTCACTCCCATGGGCAACAGGCCCACCCGAATATTGGCCTGCCGGGCAAGCGAGGACAGCCGGTCAATCTGCATGGCCATTGCGTCCGGAGAGATCAGCGGAAACCGGACAGCTTGCTCGGTCAGCAGGAAGGTGAACCGCTTGGAGCGGTCGAGCAGAACGGCCTGGCGCTCAAGCTTCATGCCCACGGCCTTGGCCTGCTGGGTCGGTGGGGCGTGCACGATGCTCTCCCGGACATAGTCCGGTGTGGCGAGTAGCCCGGTGATCATCGAGAGAAGGAAGTACCGAAACTCCGTCGTGGTCTGTTCGAGCCCTGCCAGCTCCACCTGCTTCTTGTCCAGCCCTTTGCGGTGCAGCGCCTTTCGGTCCTGCCACTCTGTCTGAGCTATTCGAGCAATGGCCGTCGCTTCGGCCGCGACAGCCGGTGCTACTTTCAGCGCTCTAAGGATTTGTTCCACATCCACCAGGGACGGACGGAGCTTATTGCCTTCAATACGGCTGATCTTGGACTGAGACATGTTGCAACGCGCTGCGAGCCGGACCCCTGAGAGGCCGGCTCGCTTGCGTAGCTGCTTGAGCATCGCAGCCAGTTCCAGCCCGGACTGGCCGAGCTGCTCAGGCTCGATGGCCACCGTTCACGTACTCCTCGAACGGGACCGATTCGGCCACCGCGATTCGCTGGTATTCAAGGAACGGGCATACGCCTCCCTTGAAGACTTCCCGGTTGATCTGCGTTCCGTCCGCCTCGTAGTTCATGAGGACGACCTTGGATTGATCGAACATCCAAAAGTCCGGGACATCCTCCAGAGGGTTCACCCGGTCGGTCACGTCGAGAATGCGAATGTCGTCCCCGGCCCGTGCGTGTACCTCGTAGTACCTGCTGAACTCGAACCGCAGATAGTCACTGAGGGGCTGCGTCACGAGGTGCACCCGGCCGTTGCGCTTTCCTTCCGCACACTGGCGCGACACGCGTTCGGTGTACGAGGACGACGTATAAGGCGTCATGGGCCGCCCCTCGCGGAAGGCTGCGAAGTCCTCCGCCTCCTGTGGTACGAGGTACTGCGGCAGCGTCTCCAGTCGCCATGCCTCTTGCTTGATCTCCGTGAACTGCCGACGCCACTCGTCACCATCCAAGAGCACGTACAGCCTCCCTCAGCACGCTCTCAGGGATCTCTACGAGCCCTTCGCCGGCCGGTGGCCGGAAGGCATGGGACACGTCACCCTGGACGACGATTGAGCCGCTGGCAGTCACGTAGACGTTCGGGCAGTCCTCGCTTCCGCACGGGTCGTCGCAGGGTCCGTCGCCACTTCCGGTAAGCCGGGTCAGTTCCTCACGTGCCATGCCGAACCACCTTGTCCGCCAGCCTCGTTGGGCTTCCTGTCATGACCGTACGAGGGGACGCCGGTTGGCGTCTATGCGGCAACGCGGATATGCGCGTTGCCGCATAGACGCGGTGAGTGGATCTGCTCGGACGGGCCACGGATCCGGCACTCACAGCCCGCCCACAGCCCCAGCACACCCTCACGACAGCCTCCTTGACCAGCCTCTTCCTCATGAGGCCAGTCACGAGAAGTTCGTTGCAGCAGTCGTCCGCACTGCCCGCGCGGCATCCCATGGGTGCCGGGGGCGACGGGGTGCCACTGCTCGACATCGTCATTCCCGTGCACAACGAGGAACGGGGCCTGGAGCCCTCCGTGCGCCGGCTCAGGGCGCACCTCGTGGGGACGTTTCCGTACCCCTTCCGGATCACCGTCGCGGACAACGCCAGTACTGACAGGACAGCCGCCATCGCCGCCCGCCTCGCGCGCGAGCTGCCCGGGGTCGCGTGGGTGCGGATGGGGGAGAAGGGGCGGGGGAGGGCGCTGCGGGCGGTGTGGGAGGCGTCCGACGCGCCCGTGCTCGCGTACATGGATGTGGATCTGTCGACGGATCTGAATGCGCTGCTGCCGTTGGTGGCGCCGCTGGTGTCCGGGCATTCGGACCTTGCGATCGGGACCCGGCTCGCGGGTGGGGCGCGGGTGGTGCGTGGGCCGCGGCGGGAGTTCGTTTCCCGTACGTACAACCTCATCCTGAGGTCCTCGCTGGCCGCACGCTTCAGCGACGCCCAGTGCGGGTTCAAGGCGATCCGGGCCGATGTGGCGCGGCGGCTGCTGCCGATGGTCGAGGACACCGGGTGGTTCTTCGACACCGAGCTGCTGGTGCTGGCCGAGCGGGCCGGGCTGCGGATCCACGAGGTGCCGGTCGACTGGGTCGACGACCCCGAGTCGAGCGTGCGGATCTTCCGTACTGCCGTCGAGGACTTGAAGGGGGTCTGGCGGGTGGGGCGGGCGCTCGCCGTCGGTGCGCTGCCGCTCGACCGGCTGGCCCGGCCCTTCGGGGACGATCCGAGGGATCGTGAAATCGGCGCTGTGCCACGGGGGTTGGTGCGACAAATTGTCGGGTTCTGTTGTGTGGGGGTGTTGAGCACCCTGCTTTATCTCGGGCTCTACGCGGCTGCGCGTACGGGTGTCGGACCTCAACTGGCCAATGTGGTGGCGCTGTTGGTGTCCGCGATCGCCAATACCGCTGCCAACCGCCGCTTCACCTTCCGGGTGCGCGGGCGCCGTCGTGCGGTCAGGCAGCAGGCGCAGGGGCTTGTTGTTTTCGGCATTGGGCTGGCGCTGACCAGCGGTTCCCTTGCCGCGCTCGGCGCCGCCAGCGGTTCGGCCTCACCGCACAGCGAGCTCGCCGTCCTCGTGGCGGCCAACCTTGCCGCCACCGTCCTGCGCTTCCTGCTGCTGCGCGCCTGGGTCTTCCCCGAGAGGAACTGAACACACCGTGAAACACCCACAGTTGAACGTCATGCGGACCGTGCGCCGCGTGCGGCCTGCGCTCGCCGTTCTGCTCCTCGCCACCGCCGCCCTCTACCTCTGGAACCTCAGTTCCTCCGGCTACGCCAACTCCTTCTACTCCGCCGCCGTCCAGGCCGGTTCCGAGAGCTGGAAGGCCTTCTTCTTCGGCTCGTCCGACGCCGCGAACTCCATCACCGTCGACAAACCCCCGGCCGCCCTCTGGCCGATGGCGCTGTCCGTCCGGCTCTTCGGGCTCGGCTCCTGGCAGATCCTCGTGCCCGAGGTGCTGATGGGGGTGGGAACCGTGGCCGTGCTGTACGCGTCCGTCCGCCGGCGCTTCTCGTACGGCGCAGCACTCCTCGCCGGTACGGTGCTGGCGCTCACGCCCGTCGCCGCGCTGATGTTCCGCTTCAACAACCCGGACGCGCTGCTCGCCCTGCTGATGACCGTCACCGTGTACTGCGTGCTGCGCGCGCTGGAGGACGCCCGGACGAAGTGGCTGGTGTGGGCGGGCGTCGCGGTCGGGTTCGCGTTTCTGACGAAGACGCTTCAGGCGTTCCTGATCCTGCCGCCGCTGGCCGTGCTGTACGCGGTCTGTGCGCCCACCCGGCTCAGGCGGAGGTTCGGTCAACTCGTCCTGGCTGGAGCTGCGTTGATCGTGTCCGGCGGGTGGTGGGTCGCGCTCGTCGAGCTGTGGCCGGCCGACTCGCGCCCGTACATCGGCGGCTCCCAGAACAACTCCTTCCTGGAACTCACCTTCGGCTACAACGGCCTCGGCCGGATCAACGGCGACGAGGCGGGGAGTGTGGGCGGTGGTGCACGCGGTGGCGGCGGTGGCGGCATGTGGGGCGAGTCCGGGATCTTCCGGATGTTCGGTACGAGCGTGGGCGGCCAGATCTCCTGGCTGCTGCCCGCCGCCCTGATCCTGCTCGTCGCCGGACTCGTGGTGACGTGGCGGGCCCGCCGCACCGACACCGCCCGCGCCGCGTTCCTCGCCTGGGGTGGGGCGCTGCTCATGACCGCCGCCGTCTTCAGCTTCATGGCGGGGATCTTCCACGAGTACTACACGGTGGCCCTCGCCCCGTACGTCGCCGCACTCGTCGGCATGGGCGCGAGCGTCCTGTGGGAGGAACGGCGCACCCCGGCCGCCGCGCTGACACTGGCCGGGACGGTCGGCGTGAGCGCGTACTGGGCGTACGTCCTGCTCGGCCGCACCCCCGATCAACTTCCTTGGCTGGGCGATGTGTTGCTCGGTACGGGTGCACTGGCTGCGCTCGGGCTGATCGCCGGCGGACTGCTGCCCGGCCGGTTCGGGGAACGGGGACTGCTGCGGTACGTCGCCGTGGGCGCGGCCGGTCTGGGCCTCGCCACCGTCCTTGCCGGCCCGGCGGCGTACGCGGCGCAGACGGTCGGCACCGGCCACACGGGCTCGATCGTGACGGCAGGACCGTCGGGTCGAGGCGGCCCGGGAGGCCCGGGAGGCATGCGCTTCGCGGGCGGCGAAGGGCCGGGGCTGTGGATCGGTGACGGCAACGGCGGCGGGCTGGGGGGCAAGGGTGCCCAGGGCGGCGGCCCGGGCGGTCCCGGGGCCCAAGGCGGCCAGGCCCCGCCCACCGGCCGGCGCGGAGTCCCCGAGAACGGCGGAGGCGGAGGCCCCATGAACGGCCTCCTCGACGGCCGGCCCGTCAGCGCCACCGTCCAGACCCTCCTCACCGCGCACGCCGACGACTACACCTGGGCAGCCGCCGCCATCGGTTCCCAGAACGCCGCGGGCTACCAACTCGCCACCGGCAAGCCCGTCATGGCCGTCGGAGGCTTCAACGGCAGCGACCCGTCGCCGACCCTTGCCGCGTTCCAGACGTACGTACGCGAAGGGAAGATCCACTACTTCCTCGCGAGCGGCGACGACCGGAGCAGCGGTGGCAAGGCGGCATCCGAGGACGGGCGCCTGCTCGGCGGCCCCGGCGGCGGGCGTGGAGGCGGTCCCGGAGGCGGAAGCGGTCCCGGAGGCGGGAACAGCAGCTCCATCAGCATCTGGGTCGAAGCCAACTTCACCAAGGTTTCCGCAGGTGGGACCAGTCTCTACGACCTGAGCAAGCCCCTCTCCCGCTAATCCACTGTACGGCGTACAAGAAACTCCTCTACGGTGTACAGCACTAGCTGTACACCGTAGAGGAGTTCCCCCATGAAGGCGCCCACCGCCGCGAGCAGGCCGCTCGGCCTCCAGGGACGCGGCCACCCGCAGCGCTGGCTGATCCTCGGGGTCATCTGCCTCGCCCAGCTCACCGTGCTGCTCGACAACACCGTCCTGAACGTCGCGATCCCCTCCCTCACCACCGAGCTCCACGCGTCCAGCACCGACATCCAGTGGATGATCAACGCGTACGCGCTCGTCCAGTCAGGACTACTGCTCACCGCCGGCAGCTCCGCCGACCGTTACGGGCGCAAGAAGCTGCTCGCCGCCGGTCTTGCGCTGTTCGGAATCGGCTCGCTGGCGGCCGGACTCGCCCAGACGGCAGGCCAGTTGATGGCCGCGCGCGCCGGTATGGGCATCGGCGGCGCACTGCTGATGACCACCACCCTCGCCGTCGTCGTCCAGATCTTCGACGACTCCGAGCGGGTCAAGGCGATCGGGATCTGGTCCACCGTCGCCATGCTGGGCTTCGCGGGCGGGCCGTTGCTCGGCGGGTTCATGCTCGACCACTTCTGGTGGGGCGCGATCTTCCTGCTCAACATCCCGGTCGCACTGCTCGCGCTGGTCGCGGTCCTCGCGCTCGTACCGGAATCCAAGAATCCGGCCGGGGACCGGCCCGATCTGCCGGGCGCGCTGCTCTCCACCCTCGGCATGACCGCCCTCGTGTACGTGATCATCACCGGGCCCGCGCACGGCTGGACGTCCGGCCAGGTCCTGGGTGCGGGGGTGGCCGGGGTCGCCGCGCTGGCCGTGTTCGTCTGGTGGGAGCTGCGGATTCCGTATCCCATGCTCGACATGCACTTCTTCCGCAACCAGCGCTTCGTGGGAGCGGTCGCGGGTTCGGTCCTGGTCGCGTTCGGCATGACGGGCTCGTTGTACCTGCTGACCCAGCACCTCCAATTCGTCCTCGGGTACGGGCCGTTGGAAGCGGGTCTGCGTACCGCGCCGATGGCCGTCACGGTCGTCGTACTGAACCTGGCGGGCGCGGGCGCGCGGGTGCTGGCCAAGTGGGGCACGCCGAGGACCATCGGGCTCGGCATGGCGTGCGTCGCCGCGGGACTCGCGGCGGTCGCGATCCTCGGGGGCGACAGCTACCAGGGGATGCTGGTGGGGCTCGTACTGATCGGCGCGGGCGCCGCGCTGGCCGGCCCCGCCATGGCCAATGCCCTGATGAGCGCGATCCCGCCGGAGAAGGCCGGGGTCGGCGCCGGAGTGAACGGCACGCTCGCGGAGTTCGGCAACGGGCTCGGGGTCGCGGTGCTCGGCGCGGTCCTCAACTCCCGCTTCTCGGCGCTCGTCCCGGCCGCGGCTGGGGCGGTGTCGCTGCCTGCGGCGCTGGCGGCGGCGGGCAGTACGGAGGAACGCGGACACATCCGGGACGCGTTCGCCTCCGGCCTGGAGACCAGCCAGCTGGTGGGGGCTGCGGCAGTGCTCGCGGGCGGACTGCTGGCGGCGCTGCTGCTCAAGCGGGCGGAGGTGCGCGAGGGGGCGGGACAGGGCGCGGAGGACGCGCGCGAGGGGGCGGGGCAGGGCGCGGAGGACGCGCGCGAGGGGGCGGGGCAGGGCGCCAAGGAGCCGTCCGACCAGCGGAGTGCTCCCTCCGCACCCGTACCGTCCGAGTAGTCCTCGGCATACCATCGACGGGACGAACCGGAACAACACGGTCCGTCCCGTCCGACGGAGCAGAACCGAGGAGTGTGTCCCATGGTGCCCGCGGCCGACCGCGTCAAGAAGCCTGGACAGAGCAGTGTGTGGCTGGACGCGAAGGGGCCGCGGAGCGGGGGCGGTACGGGACGTGGCGCGGCCGGTGGTGGCGGGGGTCGTAAGGCCGAGCCTGCCGCCGCCGCTACCGCCGCCGTGGCCACCACCGCCGCCGCCCCGGCGCTCGACCGGGAGAAGATCACCGCCGTGACCGTCGGGCTGCTCGACGCGGAGGGCCTCACCAAGTTCTCGATGCGCCGTCTGGCCGCCGAGCTGAACGTCACCGCGATGTCCGTCTACTGGTACGTCGCCACCAAGGACGACCTCCTCGAACTCGCCCTGGACCAGGTCACCGGCGAGCTGGCGCTGCCCGACCCGGGCGACGACTCCGACTGGCGCGGACAGCTGCGCCAACTCGCCCAGAGCTACCGGGAGATGTTGGTCGGACACCCGTGGGCGGCCCCGCTGATGAGCCGCTTCCTCAACATCGGCCCGAACATGATCCGCTTCTCCACCGCCTCACTGGGCCTGATCGCCAAGAGCGGGGTGCCGCTGGAACGGCAGGGAGGGTCGCTCGCCGCCGTCTTCCAGTTCGTTTACGGATACGCCAACAGCGAGGGGCAGTTCTACCAACGGGCGGCGAAGCTCGGCCTGTCCACGGACGAGTTCTACCAACAGGCGATGGGGAAGATCACCGAAGAATTCGAGTCGTCCGAACTGCTGCGCAGAGCGTCGGCGGTGAGGGAGGCGCGGGGCGGGGGCACGGTGGCGGAAATGTACGACCGGGACTTCGAGGTGGCGCTGGATGTGCTGGTGGCGGGGATCGAGGCAACGGCATCCTCCGGCCAGTCCGAGGTCTGAGGGGGCGGCCCCACTGCCCAAGGAGGCTGTGGGGCTGAGGGGCAGTCCTTTAGGGGCGCGGGGAACTGCGCGATCAGCCACAACGCACCCGCACGACGTCCCCCGCACCCCCCTCGCTCCACCCCACCCCCTCACTCCACCGGCAACCACACCGAAAACACCGTGCACCCCGGCACACTCTCCACGGCCACCTTCCCGCCGTGCGCCTCCACGACCGCCCGCACGATCGCCAACCCCAACCCCGTGGAGGCGGGTGACCCGGACGACGCGACCGCAACGGTGCGGGCCGACCCGCCAGAGCCTCCCGCCGTCGCCCCCACCCTCGCCCGCGACACATCCCCCCGCACAAACCTCTCGAACACCCGCCCCACCAGCTCCGGAGCCACCCCCGGCCCGTCGTCCCGCACCTCGACAAGGGCCCGGCCCCCGGAGTCCCCCCGCACCCGCGCCGTGACCCGCGTCCCCGCCGGCGTGTGCGTGCGCGCGTTGCCCAGCAGGTTGACCAGCACCTGCTGGAGCCGCGCCGGATCCCCCCGTACGACCACGGGCTCGTCCGGCAGCTCCAGCCGCCACACATGCTCCTGCCCGGCGGCCCGCGCATCGCTCACCGCGTCCACCACCAGCGGTACGAGATCAGTGCTCTCCCCGGAGAGCACTGATCCAACACCGCCCCCCTCCGCCCCCGCATCCAGCCGCGCCAGCAGCAACAAGTCCTCCACCAGCCCCGTCATCCGCGTCGCCTCCGCCTCGATCCGCCCCAGCGCATGCCGCGTGTCGGGCCCGGCGGCCACCGACTCCCGGCCCCGGCGCGTCAGCTCCGCGTACCCCCGTATCGAAGCGAGCGGCGTCCGCAGCTCATGGCTCGCGTCGGCGACGAAGCGCCGTACCCGCGTCTCGCTCTCCTGCCGGGCCACCAGCGCCGAACCGACGTGCCCGAGCATCCGGTTGAGCGCCGCCCCGACCTGCCCGACCTCGGTACGCGGATCCGCCTGCGCCTGCGGTACGCGCTCGTGGAGCGCCACTTCGCCCCGGTCCAGCGGCAGTTCGGACACCCGGGTCGCGGTCGCGGCGATCCGCCGCAGGGGGCGCAGGGCGGCGCCCACCAGCGCGTTCCCCGCGAGACCTGCGGCCACCAGCGCGGCGACCGTCACGCACACCACGACCACCACGAGCGTACGTACGGTGTCCTGCGCCCCCTCCAGCGGAAAGCCGAGCACGACGTCCCGTGCCTTGCCGTCGGCCTGTCCGCCCGACTGACCGTCGGCAGCGGAACCGTCCCCGGCCCCGTCCCCGATCAGCCCATACCTCAGCCCCGGCCCCGGCCCCGGCCCCGGCCCCGGCTGCGGACCGTCCCCGCTCCCGGCAACCACCCGGTACTCCCCGAGCCCCGGCACCGTCACCGTGTGCGGTGTTCCGTCCCGGGGCGCGCCCTCCAGCGCCTTCACCTGGGCGGCAGACAGCGGCTTCACGTGCGCCTCGGGGCGTGCGCCCGGGGCGTCCACGCTCCGGGCGCCCACCCCGTCCCGCAGCCCGACGGTGTCGAGCGGCTGCCCGGGGGCGGCCACGAATTGCAGCCCCCGCCCGTGCTCCCGGTCCAGCGCCGCGTTCAGCTGATCGTCCACCTGGTTCTCCAGGTACGAGTGCAGGGCGACGGACGTCACCACTCCGATCACCGCGGCGGCCACCGCGATCAGCGCGACGCAGGACACCACGAGACGGGCCCGCAGCGACAGCTTCCGCCCGCGCCGGAGTACCGGACCGCGCCGGAGTACCCGTGCGAGGCGCAGCACCACCTCACCCACCCGGTTTGATCAGATAGCCGGCCCCGCGCCGCGTGTGGATCATCGGCGTACGCCCGGCATCGATCTTCTTCCTCAGATACGAGATGTAGAGCTCGACCACATTGGCCTGGCCCCCGAAGTCGTAGTTCCACACCCGGTCGAGGATCTGCGCCTTGCTGAGCACCCGCTTCGGGTTGCGCATCAGAAACCGCAGCAGCTCGAACTCGGTCGCGGTGAGCCGCACTTCGTCCTCGCCCCGCCACACCTCGTGACTGTCCTCGTCGAGCCGCAGGTCACCCACCATCAGCTCCGAATCGGGCCGGGCCACCAGCCCCCGGCCGCCGGTCCGCCGGATCAGCCCGCGCAGCCGCGCCACGACCTCCTCCAGGCTGAACGGCTTGGTCACGTAGTCGTCGCCGCCCGCCGTGAGCCCGGCGATCCGGTCCTCCACCGCGTCCCGCGCCGTCAGGAACAGCACCGGCACCTCGGGCAGGTCCTCCCGTACCCGCCGCAGCACGGACAGCCCGTCCATGTCCGGCAGCATCACGTCCAGTACGACGGCGTCGGGCCGGAAGTCGCGCGCGGTACGCACGGCGGTCGCCCCGTCCCCGGCGCTCCGGGTCTGCCAGCCCTCGTACCGCAGCGCCATGCACAGCAGCTCGGCGAGCGACGCCTCGTCGTCCACCACCAGCACCCGCACCTCGCCGCTGCTGTCGGACCCGGCGTGGGCACTGCTGCGCGCAGTACTTCGCGCCTTGCTGCGCGTAGTGATGTGGGCACTGCTGCGTGCAATTCCGCGCGTACCGCCGTGGGTCTCGCCCGCCCGAGGTGCATTCGCTGTCCGCATACGGTCACCCTGGCCAAGGCCGGTGAGAGCACCCTTTCCCGTTCCTGTGAATCTGCTGAGAAGCCGACCGGCCCGGAGCGGAAACCCACAGACCGCGGAGCGGAAACCCACAGACCGCGGAGCGGAAACCAAGACATCCCGGATCCGCGGAATAGGGCCGCCGACCTCCCCGTTGCCCCCACATGACTTCCGACTCACCTGCCTCCCGCCACACCCGTACGTACGGCCGCCTCGGCATCTGGAGCGGCGCCCTCCGCCCCACTACCCCCGAGGGCCGCCTCGAACTGACCGATGCGGTCACAGAGTTGGAGGACCTCGGTTACGGCACGGTGTGGACCGGCGGCAGCCCGTCCCTGGACGAGGCCGCCCCGCTCCTTGAGGCGACAAGCCGGATCAAGGTCGCGACGGGCATCCTCAGCATCTGGGAGCACACGGCGGAGTCGGTCGCCGCACAGATCGCCGACTTCGAGAGCCGGCACCCCGGCCGCTTCCTGCTCGGCCTGGGCGTGAGCCACGACGCGCTGGCCCCGCAGTACGCCCGCCCGTACTCGGCGATGGTCGCCTACCTGGACGCGCTCGACGCCGCGCCGAACGCCCTGCCCGCCGAGCGCCGGGTCCTGGCCGCCCTCGGCCCGAAGATGCTGAAGCTTGCCTCCGGTCGCGCGGCGGGCGCCCACCCGTACCTCGTCACACCGGAGCACACGGCTCAGGCCCGCGAGGCGCTCGGCCCGGACGCGTTCCTCGCCCCGGAGCTCACGGTCGTCCTCGACCCGGACCTGGACCGGGCCCGCACGACCGCCCGTACGATGCTCGGCCTCTACCTCACGCTCCCCAACTACACCAACAACCTCCTCCGCCTCGGCTTCACCGAGGCCGACTTCGAGAACAACGGCAGCGACCGCCTCCTCGACACCCTCTTCGCGCTGGGCGACGCGGATCGCGTACGGGCGAAGGCGGAGGAGTTCTACGCGGCGGGCGCCGACCACCTGGCACTGCAGGCCCTGACGACGGGCGACCGGCACGCGTCCCTCCCCCGGGCCGAGTGGCGAGCCCTGGCCAAGGCGCTGCTGTGAGCCTGTGAGCCTGTGAAGCCCCGGGGCGGCCCGGGGAAGAGTCAGCTCAGCCCGAACAACCGGGCCCCGTTCCCGTAACAGACCGCCCGCAGCCATTCCTCGCCCAGCTGGAGCCGCTCCAGCGACTCCAGCTGGTGCAGGTAGCCGTACGGGATGTTGGGGAAGTCGCTCCCCAGCAGCACCTTGTCCCCCAGGTCCCGCAGCCGCCCCAACTCCCCCTTGGGGTACGGCGCCATCCGCTCGCTGAAGTCCGTGAACGACATCGTGGTGTCGAGCCGCACCTCCCCGTACCGCTCCGCCAGGCCCAGGAACTCGGCGTAGTCCGGCATCCCCATGTGCGCCACGATCAGCCGCAGCCGCGGATGCCGCGCCAACAGTTCCCCGACCGGCCCAGGCCCGGTGAACTTCCCGGGCGTCGGCCCGGACCCGCAGTGCATCACCACCGGAACCTCGGCCTCCGCCAGCAGCCCCCAAACAGGCTTCAGCAGCGGGTCATTGGGGTCATAGGCCCCCACCTGCAAGTGCGACTTGAAGATCCGCGCCCCACCTTCCACCGCCCGCCGCACATACGCCTCGACGCCCGCCTCCGGAAAGAGAGTCGCTGTCCGCAGGCACCCGTCCACCCGCCCCGCGAACTCCTCGCCCCACCCGTTCAACCACTCCGCCATCCCAGGCTTGTGCGGATAGATCATCGAGGTGAACGCGACCACCCCGAACTCCCGCAGCAGCGCGACCCGTTCCTCCTCCTCGAACCGGTACGTGATCGGCCACTCGACCCCGGTCATCGGCCCGGCGGCATCGAAGTACGCCCACACCTTCGCCAGCACCCGCTCGGGCATGAAGTGCGTATGCACATCCACCAGCCCCGGAACCCCGAGCCGCCCCCAGAACTCCCGTACCTGCGCTGCTTCATCTGCTGCCGTCGTCGTCATGTGCGGCACGCTACGTGCGTGGCACAAATACCTGAAGTTGCAAGTTATCCACAGGGGTTGACCTGCAATGTTGCGCAAGGTGTCAGCTCAAGTGACATCTTGTTCAAGATCACGAACACCAAGTCCGGTACGGTACGACAGGGCCCGAAGCCGCAACTTCGATTTGCGACTTCGGGCCCAACTCTCGTCGCCTAAACGAGCGCGTAAACCGGCGCACCGTCCGATGCACAGCCAACTTGCCGGATGCACTGATGCTTGATCAGCATCCTCAGACAGGCATGTACACGGGCCGTCGAAAGCCCCGTACGCGCTGCGATCTCTTCGAGCCGGTACCGCGCCTCGCCGCCGATGAGCGCGGGCACGATGTACGCCGCCACCGCATGGACGTCGTCGGTGACCACCAACTTCCGTCGCCGCCACACGTCGAGAACCTGTTGCGGCGTGACATCAGGCTCCCGTGCGGCTCCCTGCTTCTGCGTACTGAGCGAGCCCAGCGTCTGCGCGATCTGCTGCAGCGCATCCGCCATGGACTGCTGGGCCTGCACAGCCTCCGTCAGCAGCTCATTGGTGCGGCGCGCATGCCCGACACTCTCCGCCTGCATGGACACCAGGGCTTCGTCCGCTCGAAGGTTCCTCTCCTCCAGCCGAACAATCGCGTTGATGACCTCGGGCGGCATGACGTACGCCGTGCCACCGCTCCGCGCGGGTTGCATCGGGGCCGGTTCGAGGGAGTACGAACCGTCCCGCTGGATGGTCGCAATGACCTCGGCCACCCAGTTCTTGAATGGCTCGCACTCCGGCTTCGTGCATCCGGTGACGAGCTGAACAAGCCCTTGGGTGTTCACCATCTTGATGGTCTTCTTGAGCTTGTGACCTGCGTTCTTGCTCAACGTGTCTGCTCTATAGACACTTCGTTCAAGATCGTCGAAGGCCATCTGGTTGCGCTCTGACACGTGCCGAATGAGCGCCTGCCGGACATTCGTGTAGCCGAGTCCACTCGCGAAGTCCGTCGCCGGGAACCAATAGGTCCCGTCCGGCAACGTCACCCTCCGCACCCGCGCGCCAGTCGCCGCGTACACGAAGTCGCCAATGCCGATCGCGTCCTGCCGCTGCGCCGTCGCCTCTTCCGACGGCCCGTTCTCCTGCTCGTACATCGAGCATCACCTCCACCCCGGAAACTGACACACGAGTCAAGCCAACTGGCCTGGAATCAGCGGAAGTTCACCCGTTAGATGACACGAACCCCTCATTCCACCCCTGCCCCTCCCGCACTCACCACCCCCTCAGAACAACCCCTCCTGCACCCCCACGTCCCTCTCCTTCTCCACCCCCTTCACCGGCACCGTCACCCCACCCCCCACATCCCCCCGCTCCAACCCCCACCCCGCCAACAACCGACTGTCCACGACCACAACCCCCGCAGCTCCCGAAGCCCCCACGACCTCCAGATGCAGATCCGGCCCCGCCACAGCCACCACCCGCCCCGCCACAGTCCCCCCACCCACCAGCTCCCGCACCACGCCGGCCACACCCCCAGCCCCCACCAACCCCTCCAGCCCGAACACCCCCGCGTGATCGACCACGTCGCACCCCACCACTCCCAACGCCTCCGGCCACCCCGCCAGCCCCACCGCTCGCGCATGCAACTCCCGTACCTCCGCCGCCCGTTCTTCCGCCCCCGGCAGCGCAGCCCGTACCGCCCGCTTCTTCGCGTACGAGATCCGGTCCGGCACCCCGAGACCTGCCCGCAGCAGTTCCTCGCACCGTCGTGCCGCCATCAGCGGCCCCCGCCCGAGCCAGCTGAACGCCACCGCCCCCTGTTCCAGCAGCCGCGCCGGCCCCCGGTCCTCCCGGGTGATCCCCACCTTGACCATCCCCGGCCCGAACCACGCCAGGTACACGGCATACGGACGCGGATCGTCAGCCATCGTGTCGGCCGCCACCGACCTCGACCGGTCCAGCCGCGCACAGTCCGCACACTGCGCCTGCGTGGCCCGCCCCGCCACCGCCGCCGCGTAGGGGCACGGATTCGCCCGCACCCCCACACACCGCCGCTCCCCGACGACCCGGAAGCCGATCTCCCGCCCGTACGCGGTCCCACCGCCGCCCGCCACGGCCCCGTACGACAACGGACTGACCGGCCCGGCCCCGGTGGAACCCACCCCCGGCTCCCACCGCAGTCCGGGCACGCCACCCGCCCAGCTCACCCCCGCACTACGCCACTGCCGCTCCATACCCCCAAGTCTGACCCCCACCACTGACAACGCCCCTGAAGCCGCCCACGGGACCAGCCCCCTGGGATCAGCCCCCCTGGGATCAGCCCCCCTGGGATCAGCCGCCTGGGATCAGCCATGGGACCGACCCCGCCCCCGCCCGCTCCTCAAGCGCTCCCCCGCCGCCGCCTCCAGTACGCCACCGTCACCACCGCCAGCAGCGGCCCCCACAGCAGCAGCGGCGCATAACAGGCCGTCATCACGACTGCCTTGCCCCCGCCCGGTGCCCCCTCCGTGGACATCTCGGTGCCCCACGTCAACGCCATCACCCACGTCAACGCCGTCACCGCAGCCGCCCCCAGCCCGGCCGGCACCACCGCCGCCGCCACCGGAATCCGCCGGCCGCCCAGCCACGGCACCCACTCCGGCAGCACCTCTCCCCACCGCCGCACCAGCCCCAGCGTCAACAGCGCCAGCAGCTCCGCGAACAGGCTCAGGCCGACCAGATAGAAGGACGCGGCTCCGGGAAAGTTCTCCGGGTTCAGCCGGCCGTCCCGGAACCCCGAGTCCCACCCGAACGCGCACGCCACCCGCCACAGCCCGGACGGCAGCACCGCCAGCACCGCCCCGTGCGCCGCCCACCGCACCCCGCGCGGAACCAGGAGCCGCGTTTGCCTGCCCGCGCCACCCGGCTCACCCCGTACGTACGCCCGCGCCGCCACATTCGACCCGCTAGCCACGACGCTGCACCCCCGCCGCACGCGTACCCTCGGCACCCCGCGTACCCGGGAACTTCGCCAACTCCGCGTGCACAACCCTGAATCCGCCCTTGATCACCGTGGTGAACGGCGCCGGTGCCATGCAGGTCCCCACCCGCGAGAGGGTCACGTCCCCCTTCTCGTCGAGGGTCCCGGTGTCGACGTTCGCCGCACCCCAGGAGAACCCGAGCCGGTCCGGCTCCCCCTTTCCGCCCTGCTGCACGCTGATGCCTATCCGCGTACCGCGTGGCATCGCCGGGGTATCGGCCTTGAGGACGGCGGTGAGAGTGGCGGTACGGCCGCTGGTGACCAGGCAGTCCACCGTCGCCTCGGCCGCCACCGGCTTGCTCCCGGCCGGAGCGGCGTGGCTGAACTTCACCACGCCCTCCGCATCGGTCGCCATCCCGCCCGGAATGCCCGGCACCGGCCTGCTGAAGGGAACCGACCGCGCATGAACGGTGAAGCGGATGTCGTCCTGCAACGACTCGACGTACGCCACCCGCGCCGCCCCGTGCACGCTGGCCCTTCCGCCCTCCACACCCACCGAGGCACCCACAACGGCCTTGGCACGGGCACCGACACCGGCACCGGCACCAGCACCGCCCCCGGCCGCCGCAGCCCCACCCGGCGCCACCACCCCCATCACCCCGGCCAACACTGCCCCTGCCACTCCAGCCGCGACCACAGCTCTCTTCACCACGAACTCCCTTTTCCCTGCGGCCCCTTGCCGCTCTCTTGCCTGCCCCTCCAATCTCCTCCGCCGCCCCGCCGGTTCCCATCCGCCGATCGGCAGAGATCCCGAGGTCAGACCACACCCAGCCCCCTCCCCGCCTCTGCCGATCGGCAGAGGGAGCCGCCGCACCCCTCCCCGTACTCTGACCGCATGGGGGACACTTTCGATCACACAATCGGCCTGCTGGGCACAGGATTTGACGCCGCAGCGGTACTGCTGGCAACAACCGCTCTCGTACGCACCGGACACCCTCTGCTCCGCCGCCGCACCACCACCGCACCCGGCACGCGCGGCACCTCCGCTGCACCCCTCGCACCCAGCACACGCGGCACCTCCGCTGCACCCACCGCACCCGGCACGCACGGCACCTCCGCTGCGCCGACTGCACCCACCGCGCCCGGCTCCCCCACCTCCCCCGGCGCCCGCGCTTCCGTACCGGACCCCTCCCCACTCACCGCCGCGAGCGCGGTCCTCTCCCTTCTCTCCTCCTTCGCCCTCGCGGCTCCAGGAGCAGGACCGGCAGCGGAACAGGGTTCGCTCTGGAAACTGGCGACAACAGCCCTGCTCCTGCCCCTGATCGCAGCCGTCGCCCGCTGGTCACGGCCCCGGGAGCTGCGCCCCACCGTGGCCCTGGCAGCCCTGGCGATCGCCCTGTGGCCGCTCCCCCTGGCCCACGCCTCCTCCTTCCTCGAAGGCGTCGGCATCGCGACCTTCTGGCTGCTCCCCGCCCTGGCCGCCCTCGCGTCCGGCACCCACTTCCGACGCCAGGAGCACCTCCGCCGGCGCGCGGTCACCGAGGCCCGCCACGACCAGCGGCGTCAGCTCTCCCGGGACCTGCACGATTTCGTGGCCCACGACATCAGCGGCATCGTCGTCCAGGCCCAGGCGGCCCGCTTCGTCGCGGCCACCGACCCCGCCCAGGCCGTACTCGCCCTGGAACGCATCGAGAAGGCCGGCCTGAACGCCCTGTCCGCCATGGACCGCACCCTGGACATGCTCGACCCCACACCCCGTCCGGCCGGCGCCACCGCCGCCCTCCCCACCGTCGCCCAGCTCCCCGCCCTCACCGCCGACTTCACCGCGGCAGGCCCCACCCCGGCACACCTCCACATGCCCCTGGAGCTGCCCGAATCCCTGCCCCGCGAGACGGGCGCGGCCGCGTACCGGATAGCCGTCGAAGCCCTCACCAACATCCGCCGGCACGCCCCGGCCGCCACCCGCGCGGACATCACCCTCACCCCGGGGCCCACCGCCCTCGAACTCCGCATCACCAACGACACCGGCCCCCACCGCACCGTCCGCACCGCCCGCCCCAGGGCCCGCCCCCGCCGGTACGGCGGCCGAGGCATCCCCGCCCTCACCGAGCTCACCCACGCCCTCGGCGGCACCCTCACCACCGGCCCCCACCCCACCGGCTGGCACCTCACAGCCGTGCTCCCCCTGAAACCCCCGAGCCCCGCGCAACCCCAGACACCCCAGCCACCCCACCCGGAGCCCAAGTGATCCGCATCCTGCTCGCCGACGACCAGGCCGACATCCGCTCGGGCTTCCGCCTGATCCTCGACTCCCAGCCGGACATGACGGTGATCGCGGAGGCCGCCGACGGCACCACCGCCGTCGAGCTGGCCCGTTCACTCCGTCCCGACCTGGTCCTGGCCGACATCCGCATGCCGGGCCTGGACGGCCTGGAAGTCACCCGCCGACTGGCAGGACCGGACGCCGCGGATCCCATCCCCGTACTCGTCATCACCACGTTCGACCACGACGACTACGTACGTACGGCACTGCGCGACGGCGCCTGCGGCTTCCTCCTGAAACGCTCGGGACCCGCTCTTCTGATCGAGGGAGTACGCGCCGCCATGTCCGGCGACGTCCTGATCAGCCCCCAGATCACCGTCCGCCTCCTGCGGTCCCTCGCCCCGGCCCACCCCGGGGCCCCCGCGCCGGCACCCACATCCGCACCCCGCCCGGCGTCGCCGCTCACTCCCCGCGAGGAAGAAATAGCCCGCCTGGTCGCCGAAGGCCTCACCAACGCGGAAATCGCCACCCGCCTCTTCATCTCACCGGGCACGGCCAAGACCCACATCGCCAACATCCAGTCGAAACTGAAGGCCCGCAACCGGGTCGGCATCGCCGCCTGGACCTGGCAGTCCGACTCCACCCGCACATGAAAGAAGCCCCCCGGACGATGTCCGGGGGGCTTCTCGGCTGTGCACTCGGCAGGATTCGAACCTGCAACCTTCTGATCCGTAGTGATCTGAAGGGTGTCCGTGGGTTCCATGAGTTCTCCAGAGAACGACTCCAGACCAGGTCAGAGGCTCCCTGACCCGTCCCGCGCACCCAGTCTGTGAGACGAGCGTGAGACGGGCGGCGCCGCCCGGTGTGCAACCACCGGACGGCGCCTTGGCCAGACACCTTCGTGATCAAGGAGTCAGACCCAATGCAGAACCCTATCCAGCCCGACGGCGTGCGCGACTTCCTCGCGGCCGTCCTGGAAGCACTCGACATCCCGCACCCGGCCACCGTCGGCGACAGCGAGCAGCACGCCCGCGTGCTCGCCGACCGTGCCATGCACACGGTGATCGCACTCCGCGCTGTCCTCGACGACCCGGCGCCCGACGTCGCGTGGACGACCGTCTACCTGCGCGAGCAGCTCGCCACCGTCCCGCCCGTCGGATACCGCACGTACGGCGCCCCGCAGACCGAGGCCGGCCAGTGACCGCCAGGCGCACCGTCACGGTGCAGACGAGCGACCACGGGCCCGTCACCCTCCCCGAGCCGGAATGGTGCCTCGGAAACCACGAGGCCAGCGGCTACCGGGCCGACCTCTCCCACACCGGCCCGGAACACGCGCTCGCCTACGACGACGAGACCCTTCTCGTCGCGTCGCTCACGCAGGACCCGTACGCCACCCACGGCCCCCGCACACCGGGCCTGTACGTCGAGCAGACGGGATACGCCCGCACGCTCACCCCGGAAGAGACCGAGCTGCTCGCGGACGCGCTCGTCGGGCACGCGGCTGAACTTCGCGTGCTCGCCCGGAAGCTGGCCGCCCTCGGGGAGGGCCAGTGAAGCGCGACCCGCTGGAGTGGGGTGCCCTCGTCGCCGTCCTCGTCGTTCTCGCATCCGCGGAGTACGACCTTGCCCGCGCGTGCGGGTTCGGTACGTACGTTGCTGCCGGAGTGCCGGCGGCGCTCGATATCTACGCGGTGCGTGCGCTGCGGGCCGGTCGTGACGTCCTGGTGGTCGTCGTGGCGCTCATCGCGGTGAACGCCGCTGCACATCTGGTGACGGCCGGACTGCTGCCGGTGAGCTGGCCGCTGGTGGTCGCTGTGTCGGCCATCGCGCCGCTCGTGTTGTGGCGGGTGCACCGCCTCGGCGACGGCCACCAGGCGCCCGTGCAGGACGTCCCCGAGGTGCTGCCGGAACCGATCTACGTCCGGCCGGAACCGGCGGAACAAGATCCGGAACCGGAGCCCGTCGACGAGGCCCCGTGGGTGCCTGTCCTCGGCCCGTTCACGCCTGTTGGGGAACTCCTCGCAGCGTCGGGCGGAACCAGTGCCGGAACCGGCATTGACCAGCCACAAGAACCGCAGGATGCCGTACCGGAACCGCGGCCGGAACCGGCGGAACCAGAGATCAGTTCCGGCGGAACTGGACCCGCGCCCGACGCCGTTCCCGAGCTGCCCGCGGGGGTGTCTGCCGAGCACGTCATCACAGTGCGGACGTGGCTCGCGGTCGAGCCGGAACTGACCGGAACCGAGATCGGCACCCGCCTCGGGAAGAGCGACAGCTACGGGCGGCGCGTGAAGCGCGCGGCCGGGGTTCCCGCGTGATCGCGGGCGCCCTGCTGGCTCTCTGCTTCCTGGTCTGCGCGCTGCTCGCCCTCGTCGGCCTGCTGCTCGTCGTGCCGCGCGACGTTCCCCCCATCGCGGGGACGTGCGCGTTCGTCTTCACCCTCGCGGCGCTCGCCGTCGCCATCCTCTTCCGGGGCTCCGCATGAACATCCCTACGTACGCCGTTGTCTCCCTCGGCGGGGTCACCGTCGGCCTGTCCCTGCTTGGCTGGGAGTTGGTGCAGTGGTGGCCGGGCCGTAAGCAGGCGGTCAAGTTCAAGCACCTCGTCCGCCTGGTCCCGTTCCTCCTCACATGGTTCTACGGGATGCTGCTCATCCTCTCGGCCGGCGGTGCCCTCGGTGTCGTAGCTGACTGGAGCCTCTGGGGCACGTCCGAAATCGGTGACGCCGTCCTGAAGTACGGCGTCGGCGGCACGACCCAGAACGTCACCCGCGGCTCGAACCTCGTCCTTACCCCCGGTGGTCACGCGGTCGTCGTCATCTCCACGGTGTTGTTCATCGGGGTGTGGGTGAAGCGGCGCGGCTTCAACTGGTCACTTCTCCGGGCGATCCTCTCCGGGGTCAGCCTCGGTCTGTCGTCCGGCATCGCGGGCATGGCCGGATGGGTACTGTCCCCGGTCGTCTCCACCATCGGTGACCTCATTCCGGGTCTGCGATGAAGGGCATGGCGCCGGTCGTCGGCGCGTACGAGCGGCTCGTCCTCGGTACCGGTCTGCTGCTTCACGGGGCGGGTGACTGGCTTGCTCCGGCCGACTCGGGCAAGAGCTTCCTGGCCCGTACCGGAGGCACCGCGGCGGGCGTTCTGTTCGCCGGCCTGCTGCTGGAGCGGGCGCCACACCTCGTGTTCGCGGTACCGGTCGCATGGGCGGTCACCGTATGGCGCCTGTCCGATTCGTCCGCCACTCCCCCACCACTCCCGGAATCCCCTTCCGAGGACGTTTACGCAGATGGGGACGAACGTCTCTCGCATGTCGAGTGGAGCCCGGAAGGGGTCCGGTGCACCCTGCACGTAGTACGTGACGGGGTGAACGGACGATGATCCGCAGCCTGTTGACCATCCTCGGCGCGCTCCGGTACGAACAGCAGCCGCTGTACTACTGCGCATCCTGCGGCGGGCACTACCCGTTCGATCACTTCTGTTAGCGGACACACAGCAGCCCCCGCCGACCGCGTACATCACGCGGACGGCGGGGGCCTCTTGCCGCCCGCACGGGAGCGGGCCACGCACGCGCTCGTGCCTGACCCCGTGCGGGCCTCAGCGTGGCCGCGGCATCACCTGGGGAGCCCTGCGCGCGGCCGGCTAAGTAGGTGCCGGGTGCCTGCCCTGTCCTGCTCGCCGTCAGGCAGGCACCCGACGAGGACGCGGCGGCCATCACCGGGTAGCCGCCACGCCCGGTCTTAGGTCCGCCGCCGCGTGCTCGGGGGCGGACAGGTTGTGTGCCAGTACACGGTGATCGCGGCGGCGGAACCGCTGTCGACGGGGTACTCCTGGTACTCGTCGCCCTCGCGGAGCGGCTGTTGGCATCGGCTACAGATCTTCATGGTGTGATCCCCTCTCGCACGTGGTGCACGACCACGCTTCGCAGTCGAGGGTGTGCGCGCCCTGTTTGCCGCGGGAGTACCCGACGTGGTGGGCGCCGGTCGTCTGCTCGTCGAGGAGGACGCGGCACCACACGCACGCCCACCCCTGACGCTGGTCATGGTTCAGCTTGATGACGGGCGGGATGGGCCGGGTGGCCGGCACCGCCTCGGCCTCGGCTTCGGTGTGGCTGCGGCAGGCCCGCGGGAACCAGTGCCCTGTTGCTTCCGGGCGGTCGCGCACCCCGAGGCTGACGGCGGTCCGGGCGGTGAGGGTGATACCGCAGAAGACGCAGTCAGCGCCCCGCAGCTGCCGTAAGGAGAGGGTCCCGGCGGGCGGCACGCAGGTCTCTGACGGCCGTGTTCTGCTCGTGTCGGTGGCCATGACCAGGACCGTAGACACTGGCGTTTCTCAGAATTCGGCGTGTTTCTCAGTGTTTCTCACACGCCACCCAGCGTTTCCCGATGTTCTTCAGGTGCCCCCGATGCCCGCACGCGTACGGGCGATGATGCGATGCGCGGCGCGGCCGTCGACAGCAGCAGCGGCCAGCGCATCCCAGACTTTCCGGTACAGAGTGAGATCCTCCGCGGAGTCGAGCCACATTTCCGCGTGCCAGGATTCGGCGATGACCAAACGGTCATCGTGTATCCAGAAGTCGTCTCCAGACGCGACACGCAGGTCTGCGGCCAACGGGATGATTCCGAGGCGCACAGTGGAGAGTCCGTTGACTGACATCAGCCGGTCCAGCTGGTCGGCAAGGATGCCGGGGGAGCACACGCGTGCGTGCAGGGCAGCCTCCGCGATGAGCACGTGATACCGCTTGTCCTGCGCGTACAGCCCCTCTTGACGGCGCACGCGGGACAACACCCCCGCTTCGACATCGCGGACGACACCGTGCAGCTCGGCGTACCTGCCGAGGACAGAGCGGGCGTACTCCGACGTCTGAAAGACACCGGGGATTACGGATGCGCTGAAGCCACGGAACACGTGGGTCCTCTCGTGCTGGGCACCAAGCGCGTCTTGCACTGCCCGGTGGCCGCCGGCCAGTTGGCGCCGCCACGAACGGTACGTCGACTCCAGACCCGCAAGCCTGCCTCTCAGCTCCGCGGCCAGCTCAGGGCGTCCGACACCGTGCGCCCACGCGTCGAGATCCAATGGCTTCGCGGTCTGCTTGCCGTTCTCCAGCTTGGAAATCTTCGACGGCGCCCACCCGCACGCGGCGGCCAGATCGCGGACGGTGAGACCGCCCTCGGTGCGCAACTCACGTAGCCGCACCCCGAGGGCATTCCGGGCCTGCTGGAAATCGGTACTCACATGGGGGAAGCTACCCGCCGGGCGAACTCCTCGTAACGCACGGCGTGATGCCAAGCTGCGTCCCGCGCCTGGCAGGCCCGCAGCACCTCGCTCGGATCTTCGGTGAGCTCCATCCGGCGCTCGGCGTCATCCCAGTTGAAGACGGCCAGCACACGGGAGTCGAAGAGCCAGAAGTCGAAGTTCGGCAACTGGAGTTCCCGCGCGGCTTGACGGGTCATGAACCGGATGTCCTCTCCGGCGGCCAGGTTGTCGGGGGTGGTAGCCAGTAGGTACCGCTGGTTGTCGGTGGGTGGCTCGTCGACCAGGCGCACCCGCTCGATGCGCTTGCCCGTCTGCGTCTGCTGGACGGCGTTGACGAACCACGGGCCCTCGATGTCGAGCGGTGGCTGTACGCCCTGTAGGAAGCGCTGGTACTCGCCGGTGCGCTGATCCGAGGGGTAACCGCGGCGGGTCTCCAGTCGCCAGGCGGTATGAGCGAATCCGTCCTGGAAGAAGTCGAGGATCTGGCGGGCGGGGATGGTGTCCGGCACGTCACTCCTTCGGCGAGAAGTTGATGAGAAGGGCGCGGTCGACAACGACGAGGGTCTCCCCGGACAGTGGGTTGACCATCTGTGCGATGTCCTCGGGGTCTGCGATCTTGCCCTGTACGAGAACTTCCCCGGTGTCCAGGTCCTCGTAAAGGGTCGGGCATTCTCCGACCTTGGAGTTGGTGCCGAGCATCCGTAGCCTGCGGGCCATGGCGTTCCCCTCTCGGTGGTGGGCCGCTCTGGCGGCGACTTGCCGCGAAGGTAGCGGGTGGATCGAGAATCACAACAGGGTCCGTACGTACGAGGGCGCCCGGTCCCTCACCATGAGGAACCGGGCGCCCGTGGTGCAGCCCTACGTGGTCGCGTCGAGCCGGCCGATCGCGGAGTCCAGCGGTGACGTCCGCGGGCCGACGGAGAGTTGCCGGGCGAGCGAGTACGTGTAATCCAGCGGCAGACCGCGCGGGTGCGCGTCCGCGATGCGACGTACGAGGCAGTGCAGGACCGGCCCGGGTTCCAGTGCCACATGTCGCTCGCTGCCGATCTCCACACGGGTTCCTTTCGTGGAGCCGTCGCATTGGGCCGTGACGTCAGGACGACCCGAGGCTTCCCGTACGGCGGCCGTGGACAGCATCCGCGCCGCGGTGTCCACGGCGCCCGTGCGTGCCTCGCACGCGGCCACCAGCGCGGCCAGTGCCTCGCGTGCTGCGACGTACTTCACTGCAATGGCGTCGAGGTGGTGCTCGTCGAGCAGCTGCTCAGCACCCGCGATGGCCTCGGCGCGCGTCCGGGCGGCGGCATCCGCGCGGGCCTGCTCGGCCTTGCGGTCCGCAGCCTCCTTCCGG
This sequence comes from Streptomyces sp. NPDC048442, assembly GCF_040651475.1. Taxonomy (NCBI): domain Bacteria; kingdom Bacillati; phylum Actinomycetota; class Actinomycetes; order Kitasatosporales; family Streptomycetaceae; genus Streptomyces; species Streptomyces sp. NPDC048442. Next base: position 62,612 of record NZ_JBEZKB010000018.1, on the reverse strand, counting down.
AGCTGAGCGAAGCGGTGCAGTCCGTGCGCCTTGTCGATCTCCTCGGCGGTCACGGCCTCGTCTCCGGAGCGGACCCGCTCTTCCAGCCTGGCGAGCACCTGGCCGGCAGACGTCTCTTGTGTCGTGGTCACGGTCGTTCCCTTCGTTCTGCGCGGCGTCGCTGGACGATTGCTTCCACGGCTGCCTCGCTCTGTGCCCGCTCGTCGCGGCGTTCGTCTTCTGCTGCCTCACGCGCCTGCACACGGAGCTGTGCGGCTTCCCTGAGCGCGTCCTCGTTGGCCTCGGGGTCGTCGAGAGCTGCCGCGGCCTGCTTCACCTGTCGGGCGCGCAGGGCGAGACGATCCGACCGGCTGAGGTGCTGCGTCATGCGGCTGCGCTCCCTTCCGTGATCGGCTGGCGGCCCTGGCCGTGCGCGTCGCTCCGGGCGCGGGCATCGAGGGCCTGCCACTCCTCGGGGGACAGTCGCAGCGCGTCCACGAGGCCGGGAACACCCACTGCACGGTTCGGTACGGCCCCCGGCATCGACGTCATCAAATCCGCGGCCGTCGTACGGGCGCCGTCCTGGCCCACCAGAGCGGCGGCCAGCGCGATACCGAGGAGTTCCCCGGCGGGCGTCGCTACGGCGCGGCCCTGGTCGACGGCGAGCACGTTCACCGGCTCCGTGCTCTGTGCCATGAACCCGTACTGCCGGGACGGCCACGGATCGTCGGGGCTCCAGCCCAGTTCGCGGTTCAGGCTCGCGCCCTCGTGCGCCGCCTCACGGATCGTCGCCTCACGGGCGGCGGCGGCCTGGACGAGGGTCTGCACCGCGGTCATGACTGCCTTCACGGCGGTGATGAGCGGCTGTGTGGAGTCCTCCGCGACCAGGGCGCGGATGTTGTCTCCGGTCGCGGTCGCACGGGCGTCAAGGTCGGCGTCGACGGCCGCTGTGAGCTTCCGTTCCGCGGCCGTCACCCGCAGGTCGGCCATGTCGGCGAGTTCTCGTTGCGTGCTGATCTGCTCGGCGGTCACCGTCTCGTCGCCCGAGCGGACCTGCTCGGCCAGGGCGTCGACGAGGGCGCGGGCCTGCTGCGCTTCCGTGCGTGCGGTGTCGAGGGCGGCGCGGGCCGCGGCCGGCGTCACGCTGCCTGCTTGCGGGCGGTGCGGGCCATGTGCGCGCCGACCTGGTGGCGGCGGGCCTCAGGCAGGGCGAGCCATCCGGCGGTGCCGAACAGTGCGGCGTCCGCGTCGAGTCGCTCCTCGTACGCCTCTCGGTCGGGCCGGGCGGCCTCGTCGGCGGTCTGCTGCTGCTCGGTGAGGCGGGCGCCGATCGCGGCGTGCAGATCAGGGCGTCGGTGTTGGTCCTGCGATCCCATCGGGGGTACCTCCGTGGCGGTAGTGATCGAGGGCGGTGCGCTCGATGACCCATCCGCCCGTGATGCGGGTGGCAGGGATGCGGCCGGCGTGGCAGAGGCGGCGGACGTAGCTCGGGTGGCACCCGAGGAGTCCCGCGGCCTCGGCTACGCCGACGATCCGTGACCCGTGATCCACGTTGGCAGCACCGGGAGTTGGGGTGTCGGATGCGCTACCAGGTTCGGGAGCGGCCGGTGCGGGGCTCTGTGCGGCGCCGTGCAGGGCTCGCAGGAAGGTGCGGGCCTCGGGGGTCAACGCGCCCCCGTTCGCCCTCGTCTGGTCCGCGAGATACAACGCGGTGGCCGCGAACACGGTGGAGACGAGGCGGGCGGGGACGAGGACCGTACCGTCGTCCCGCACCTCGTCAAGCGTCGTCACCGGTGGCCCGCTCGTCGACCCTGGCCAGCAACGCCACCATGCGCGGGTTCCCCTGCCGTGCTCCCTTGCGCAGCACGCGGCGCAGCTTCTCCTCCTCGGCGGCCAGGCCTTTGCGGTGGCGCTCGCTCGTGCTCTCTGCGGCCTCGGCGTCGCGGGCCAGGCGCAGGAGGTGTTCCGTGGCCTCCCCGATGACCGCGGCGAGTTGCGGCATGAGGGCGGGGTCGTGGCGTACCGCCTCCTTGTGGAGGCGAGCAAGCGCACGGCGGAAGCGCATGTTCGCCGCGTCCAGCTCGGGACGTCCGGGGTAGGGCCGGCCACCCTTCGGGGTCGGGACGGCGGACGGGGTGGTGGTGTTCGGCATGTGGTTCTCCGTACATGTGCGGGGGTGTGTGCGCGTAGGGGCTGGAACCGGTCGCAGCGCCGTGCGTCAGCGGGTGTTGGTGGCGGCGCGGAACGTGTCCGGGAGGGAGCTGACGTGGCCGTTGAGGACGGGGCAGGTGTCGTCGTGCTCGATGTGTGCGTGCATGAGGCCGGTGTCGTCGTTGGTGATGAGGTCGACGACTTCGCCGTTGCAGTGACTACATCTGTAGTGACTGACCATTGCGGCGAGCAGTGCGGCCGGTCCGGCGACGAGATCGGTGTGGGTGGGCTGCTGGTTCATGGGGTGATTCCACTTCTCCCGTCCCACGCGTTGTCCCATGTCCCACCCCATAGGGGGGTGGGACGGGACGGGACTTCCCGGGGGCTGATGGGACTAGTTGGGAACGGCGGGAATTTGGCGGTTACGCAGACTCGCCAGAGGCGAACGGCAGGGCGTAGTTCGGACGCCCTTGAGTGCCGATGTTCCGGAGGGCACCACGGTTGACCAGGGATGTCAGCGCTCGATACACGGACGTCTTGGGAAGCTCAGTTACTTCGATCAAGGTCTTGGCGGTCGCGCTGGTTTTCCCAAACGATTCCCGCATGACGTCGAGGATCTTGGATTCAGTGCGGTTGGTGTCGCCGGCCGTGGGCGCCGAGGAGCGGCCGATCAGGACGATGGACTGACCGACCGGGGACATGCGGAGGAACACCGTCTCGAAGTCCTCGGCGTCCTTCTGCTTGTCGCTGTGCACCTCTACGTACTCGCCGTCTCGGGTGACCTTGACGATGGTTGTGGCTGCGCCTTCAAAGGCGCTGGCCCCACGCATGTCGAGCCCGTTCTTCCCTGAGTGGTGGACGAGGAGCACGCAGGCTCCGGACGCCTGCCGGATGTCATCCGCAGCCGAAACGACCTTGCTCATCTCGCCGTTGCTGTTCTCGTCTGCGCCCACCGTGACGCGGGCCTGTGTGTCGATGATGATGAGCGCGGGTTGCATCTCGGCGACCAGGGCGAGGAATGCGTGGCGGTCGGTGCCTTGGAGCAGCTGCACGGCGATAGGCAGGAAGGTGACGTTCTTCATCGGGACGCCGAACGCCTCTTCCCAACCCCGCACGCGCCTGCGCATGCCCGAGACTCCTTCCGCGACGAGGTAGAGCACCGGCCCGAGCGCTACCGATCGGTACTGCCAGGGGAGACCGCTGCCGATGCATCCGGCCCAGTCGAGAGCGACGAACGATTTCGCGGACGCGGGCTTCCCGTAGATCCAAGCGAGGCTGTCGCGGTAGAGGATTCCGTCGATGAGCGGTACAGGTTCGGGGATGCTGTCGAGCCCGTCGGAGTCGACCAGCGCGGCCCGGAGTTGAGCGAGGCGTACCTGTGTGGGGTTCTCGGACTCCTTCGTCTCCTCGGGGGGCTCCTCTGCTTCCTGGAGCGGCTCCGGGGCTTCCGTGAGCTCGGCGAGCGGGACGAGGTCGTCGTAGCCGTGGCCGGCCGCAAGATGGTCGGTGATGTCCTTCCCCGCGGCGGCCTGAACGATCCGGTGGGGGATGTTGCAGCCGAGGAGTGAGGCGGACACTCGGCGGGCATGCTTGACGCCCGCGTCGTCTCGGTCCGCGATAATGACGACTTCACCCACGCCTTGCAGCGAGGCACTGTAGGAATCGTTCCAGCCCATGCCCGTACCACCGGGCATAGTGGTGGCGACGACGCCGATCTTTGCGAGGTTGTCGACGTCCTTCTCCCCCTCGCACAGCACCACCGTCCCCGCGCTCTGTGCCTCTGCAAGGACCGCGGGCAGTTGGTAGAGGATGCGGCGTTCCCTCGGGAAGCCCTTGCTTCCGTCGGCCATGCGGGGCCGGAATGTCTTGGGGACGTACCGGTCGACGTAGTAGACGATCTCCCCGTTGGCGTCGGCGTACGGGTAGGACTTCACGACGGTGCCGATGCCGTTTGCCTTCCCGGTCGGCTCCTCGTCGAAGAGGTCGGACATGGTGAGCCCCAGGGCGGTGACGACGTCCAGCGGGTCGCACCCTGCATGACAGTTGAGAAGGACGCCGTTCTTGTCCTGGCGCTCCCCGAGGGACAGGGACGGGGCCCTGTCCTCGTGAGCGGGGCACTGGGATGAGCGTCCGCGCACATTGCACCCGTGGTGCTGGAGTGCGTCGGTGACGCGGTCGAGGGCTGTCACGTGTTGCGCTCCATCTTGCTTTTCGCGACGTCCTCGGCGGTGGCGAGAACATCGGTGATCCAGCGGCGGGCGGCGGCGCGTACGGCGTTGGCGCTCGGCTGCTCGGCCAGGCTGGCTCTGATCGATCCGAGGGTGAGTTCACGGCGGGCGCGCTCGCGGACGAGTTGCGCCCGGAGATCCTCGGGGGTGGGGATGGCTGGCCACTGGCCGGGGCGACGCCCGGAGGCCCCCGGCGCCGTGGTGGCGCCGGGGGCTCCGGGGCGGTGCACAGTCGTCACCGGGCGGCCTCGGCGTTGAGGGCCGCGAGGTGGTTCCGGAGAGCGCGCAGGCGGGGGATGAACCGTTCGAGATCCGCGATCAGTTGGTCAGCCCCGGCAACGTCGAGATCGTCACCGCACCCCTGCTCCGGGTAGACGCTGAGAACGCTGCCCGGGTGCTCGGCGTCGTCGCTCGTGAAGATCTCAGCCGAGATCAGCGCCCGAGACGATCCGGTGCAGGTGACCGTGTACGACTCGGCGGCGGGGTCCAGCGGGTAGTCGTCCTCGTCCGGCTCCGGGAGGGCGGGGCTTGCCTGCTGCGTCTTTCGGAGTTCGTCAGCAACGGCCTGCGCGACTTTCGCGGCCAGCTCCGGCGTGTACGCGGAGATCGTCGCCTGCATCGCCTGCGGCACGAGCGTCGGGAGAGCAGCCAGGATCGCGTTTAGGTTCCCGACGGGGGCCTCCACGGGCTTCCGGGCCTCGTCGCACTGGACGCGAAGGTGGAGTTGGTCACGGGCTTCGTCGCGGTTGATCTGGTTCGGGTCGTAGGCCATGCGGACCCTGTCGTCGAACTCGCGGTACATCATCGGTACGCCCTCGTCGAGGGTCGTCTCTTCGATGTGCGCGACCTTGCGGCCGGCGGGCGCGCGGTGCTCGCGGGGTGTCTCGTGGTCGGCGAGGAACGCGGCGACCACCGGGAACTGTGCGGCAACCGACTCGCGGACGGCCTCGTACTCAACGGCCGCGGTCGCGTCGGCAACGGAGGTGGTGCGGCGACGGAAGTAGCCGAGGGGAGTGTGGCCGTGGTCGGCGTCGGCCAGCTGCTCGCTGAGGAGCCGCTCAGGAACGGCGAGCGCGGTGGTGGTCTTGGTGGTGGTGGCCGTAGAGTTGGCCATGACGTTCTCCTTCGTGGAGACAAGGCCCTCGGGACAGATCGCTGCCAGGCGACCCGGGGGTCTCGTCGTTGTTGGGGGACGTTGGGCCCCTACCGCGCGGGTGCTGTAACACCTGCGGTCCGGTGGGGGCCGCTTTCACGCAGCTTCGAGAAGCCGGACAAGGGACGCGGTCACCACGCGCTTCCGGGCGCCGAACGCCAAGGTCCGTACGGGCGCCTCCCCGCGCTGGATGAGCGCGTACATCTGGCTTCGGGAGATCCCGAGCGCGAGCGCGGCGCGGCTGACGTCAACCGTGGCCGGCCAACTGCGCACCTCGGTGAGGGTGGGCGCGACCGCCGCGGCTCTCATCAGGTGGTTCACAGCACTCTCCGTTTCTGAGCGCGACACATGCCGCACAATCACGATTCCGTGTAACCGAATCGCTGTCTTGGAGAACGTACCGCAGTCCACTTGCTACGCGCTAGTCTGTGGTGCAGAATCCACAACATGGCGATTACGGAGTCTGGTCCGGCTGCTGCGCAGGTGGCTAAGAACATCGAGCTGATCCGCAAGGCGCGGCAGCTGAAGCAGAAGGACGTGTCGGATCGGCTCCGCGAAGCAGGCCGGCCGATGCTGCCAACCGTCGTCAGCAAGGTCGAGCGCGGAGAACGTCGCATCGACGTCGACGACCTAGTGGCCTTCGGCCGTGCGCTCGGTGTCCCGCCGGTTCTCCTGCTGTACCCGCTGGGGCAGGACGAAGAGGTTGAAGTCCTGAAAGGACAGCGCGTACCGACCGAGGCGGCGCTGAAGTGGTTCGTCGGAGAAGATCGCTTCCCTTCCGAACTCGTACCGGGCGGCGAAGTCGACGCGGCCACCGGGCTCCCCGAGTACTACGAGGTCCCCGAGGAGGGGTGGCGGGAGGGTGCCGCGCCCGTGCTGCTCTGGCGGCAGCACGCCGAATGGCTCAGCGAGTGGAGCGACGCCGTCTCAGTCGCGCGTCGGAAGGGTCTCTCCGAGGCGGACGAGCGCGCCGAACGCGCTCGGCTGCAAGGCCAGGCTGAGGACTCTTTGAAGCAACTACGGGACGTTATGCGCATGCACGGGCTGAAGCCGCCGCGGCTGCCCAGGGAACTTGCGCACCTGGAGATGTCCCCGGGCCAGTAGGGCGCCGGGAGCTACTGAAGGACAGGGGGAGGTATGGCCGATCCCATCAAGAAGATCGCACTCAAGGGCGGAAAGGTCCGTTACAGGTTCGTCGTCGACGTCGGCACGGACCCGGCAACGGGCAAGCGCAAGCAGCTCACCGTCACGAAGGACTCCAAGAAGGACGCGGTCGCGGAGTACGGCCGCATCCAGCACCAGAAGTCCACGGGGACCTACGTGGCGCGATCAAACGCCACGGTCACCGACCTCGTCGACATGTGGCTGAAGGCTGCGACGCGCGACGTCGAGCGGGCCACCAAACGCAGCTACGAGGACGCGATGCGGTACGTCCGCACGCACCTCGGAGAGAAGCGGTTGCAGCAACTCACCGAGGACGACGTGGAGTCGCTCATCGACTGGATGCTGACCAGCGCGCGCCGCATCGGAGGAACACCCGGTACCGGGGTCGGCGTACGCACGGTGAGCCTCACCCTCGGGCGCCTGCGGGCCGCGCTCAACCTCGCGATCCGGCGGGGCCTGGTAGCCCGGAACGTGGCGGAACACGTCACCATCCCGCGGGCCGCCCGCGTCGCAGCGAAGGCGAAGGCGAAGGCCCGCGTCCCGTGGAACGAGGACGAGGTGAAGGTGTTCCTCGGGCACGTCGCCGGGGACCGGCTCAACGGCGTGATGCTCCTGTCCCTGATCGGCCTGCGGCCGGCGGAAGTCTGCGGACTGCGCTGGCGGGACGTCGACTTGGACGCGGGAACGGTCTCGGTCGAGACCACCCGCACCCTCGTGGAGGGGGATGTCGTCGAGAAGGAGGCGAAGAGCGAATCAGGGGAACGGAAGCTGCCGTTGCCCGCGGTCGTCCTCGTCGCGCTGAAGACGTTCCACCGGACGCAGGCGAAGGAGAAGTTGGCGGCCGGGGACGGGTACGACGCTTCCGGTCGCGTGGTCGTCGACGAGCTGGGCGGCGCGGTCAAGACTGACTGGCTGCGGCGCCGGGCGTACAAACTCATGGAGGCGGCCGGGGTCCGGAAGGTGCGCCTGTACGACGCGCGCCACGCGTGCTTGTCGTGGATGGCCAACAACGGCGTGCCCGACACAGTGGTGTCGGCGTGGGCCGGTCACTCGGACCTCGGCTTCACGAAGAGGATCTACGTGCACCCTGATCCGCAGTCCCTGAAGGCTGGTTCCGACAAGCTGAACAAGCTGCTCGGCTAGCAAGATCAAACAACGAATGTGAGATGTTGTGAGACATCCGCTCCGCGAGCACGACAAAGGCCCCGATCCGCCTTAGCGTCTCAGGGCCTCTGACCTGGTCTTTAACCAGTCTTTCTCTGTGCACTCGGCAGGATTCGAACCTGCAACCTTCTGATCCGTAGTCAGATGCTCTATCCGTTAAGCTACGAGTGCTTGTCGCTGTGCTTCCGGGCCGTTTTCCGCCCCGTCGGCGTTGCAAGAAGAACATTACATGACCTGCGCCGTCATGCGAAATCCATTGCGTGCACCCGGCCCCACCTGCGTAAACACCCCAAGAACCACCCCTGGGAGCGACCCCGGAAACGGCCGAAGCCCCGGTCCTGGTGGACCGGGGCTTCGATGTGCTGGCGGAGGCGGAGGGATTTGAACCCTCGATGGGCTTTAAGACCCAAACCGCATTAGCAGTGCGGCGCCATAGACCGGACTAGGCGACGCCTCCAGCACGACCCACGTACGCCATCGCCTGCGCGATCGCGAGTAGGTGCGTTGCAGATGATGGCACAGCATTGCGCGGTGTCACCAATCGCACCCCACGGTACTAGGCGACCGGGCGCCAGGGCAAAGCACTTCCGCACCCGAACCGAAGATCCACTCCGGGGCGGGCAGAGATCCACTCCGCGCCCGCCGAAGATCCGCTCCGTGGAGCGTGAAGGTCTGCTTCGTGGGCAGGCACAGCCCCACAGCAGCTCCCTCTCTCATCCGCCGTCACGCCCGTAGTCCCAGCCTTTAGACTCCTTCCAGTGACAACACGCGGACCCAGGGGAAAAATTGGGGCTGCCGGAGAGTCGCCGACCGGGCGGGATCGCCTGGGCAAGGTGCAGTAATCAGGGAGGAACCGTCGTTGTGAGCAGCAGGCCATCCCGAGGCGCTGCTCGCCTCGCCGCGATACTCGACGCGCTTCCGGACGGGCTGTTGCTCGTCAATTGCAACGGAACCGTCGTCAACGCCAACACCATCGCCCTGGAGACCTTCGAGACCCCGGGCACCGCACTCGTCGGTCGTGGGCTGCTCGATCTGCTGCCGCAGTTCGACTCCAAGCTGATCCCCGGCTCTATGCGCCGTCCCGACAACGCCGACGCCCAGGGGCGGACCAGGCCGACCCGGATGATCGCGCGGCGCACCGACGGGAGCGAGTTCCCCGTCGAGGTGACCAGCGCGAACCTGGCGGACGGGCGGGACGCCTTCTCCATGGACCGGCCGGCCGGTTCCACTTCGCTGACCGGGGACGAGCTGTTGATGCTCGTCGTACGGGACCTGTCGGGCACCGTCGACACCGAGGCCGAGCTGGCCCGTTCGCAGCGGCAGACCGAGATGATCCTGCGCGCCGCGTCCGAGGGCGTGGTGGGCACCGACAACGACGGTCGGATCGTCCTCGCCAACCCGGCCGCCGCGCAGATACTGGGATTCCGGGCCAGCGACCTGGGCGGCAAGGAGCTGCACGCGCTCGCCGTGCACTCGCGGGCCGACGGGACGCCGTTCCCGTACGAGGAGTCGCCGCTCGCCGACACCCTGAAGTCCGGGCGCAAGCACCGGGTGCGGGGGCAGGTGCTGTGGGCGAAGAACGGCAAGCAGGTGCCGGTCGACCTCACGACCGCACCCGTGCGCGACGGGGAACAGCTGGTGGGCGCGGTGATGACGTTCACCGACCGTCGGCCGTACGAGGAGCAGATCGCCCAGCACGCCGAGGAGCTGGACCGGCAGATCGCCCAGCACGCCGAGGAGATCGCCCGGCACACCGAGGAGCTGGCCGCGACGCGTGAGCGGTACGACGCGGAGGTCGCGCTCGGCCGGGAAAGGGCCGAGGAACTGGCCGGGCAGCACGCCCAGTTGAGCGCCGTCCTGGGCGGCTCGCTGCGCGGTCCGCTGGAGGAGCTGCGCGGCGAACTCGGCACGCTGGCCGCCGACCCGGCGGGACAGCTGTGGCCCGAGGCCAACCAGGTGCTGCACCACCTGGCCGCCGGGTACGCGCGGATGACGACCCTCGTCGACAACGTGCTGGGCTTCCAGCGGCTGGTCGCCGGGACCGAGCCGCTGGTCAAGACGAACGTGCTGGTGGACGGGGTCGTCGCGGCGGCCGTCGAGGGTGCGGTCGAGCTGATCGGGCCGGGGCGCGTCCAGTTCGCCGTGCACGCGCCTGCGATCGAGGCCGAGGTGGACGGCGGGCGGCTGGCGACGGCCCTCGCGCACCTGGTGGCCGACGTGGCGGGGGTGGACTCCACCGGCAAGGCTCCGGCCGCCGCGGCGGGCGGGGGTTACGTCGACTCGACGATCGTGGTGGCGGCCGCGCAGCGCGGCGAGGTCGTGCGCTTCGAGGTGCGCGGGCCGTACGCGGGCGGCGACCCGGTGCACGAGCCGATCGTGCGCGGCATCGTCGCGGCGCACGGCGGGGTGCTGCAGACGCACGAGGTGCCGGGCATGAGCGGCAGCGCGTACGTACTGGAGGTGCCGTTGGGCGACGGCTCGGGGGCTTCGGCTCCTGTCGCCCAGGACGCTGCCCAGGATCCCGCCCCTGACCCTGACCCTGCCCCGGCCTCCGCTGCGAGCGCCGGTGACGCCGGGAACGGTCCTGGCGCGACGGCCGCGGTACCCGCCCAGCAGGGCGGCGGAAGGCGGGCCAGGCGCTCCTCGACCGACGCGTTCCTCAACGCGGACGGGGGCGCGGGCCGCACCGGCGAGAACGCCGGGGAGAGCGGCGCGGGGGCGGAGACCGCCGCCCCGCAGGCCGCCCCGAGCGGGCGGCGGCGCGCTCGGCGCGGGCCGGCCGACGAGAACCAGCAGCAGGAATTGATTCCGGCACAGAACACGGGCGAGGGATCCGGCGGCGCAGGTGGCGGCGGTACGGGCCGCAGGCGCGGGCGGCCGAGCCCGGCCGAGGGACCGGGGAACGACGGCGGAAATCCGTCGGCGCCGACCGGTGACGCCAGTACGAGCGCAGGTACGGGCGCGGGCGCGGGGGCGGGCACGAGCGCAGCCGCCGCCGGTGATGCCGGTGGCGGTCAGGCCGGTGGCGGTCAGGCTCTGGCGCTGCCCGCGCCCGCGAAGCCGTCCGACGGCCCGGCCGAGGGTTCCGTGGTGACGGCCGGGGAGGGCGCGGCCGGGCGTGCGGCGCTGGGGGCAGCCGTGCCTCCGCAGGGAGTTCCGCAGGGCCAGGGCATTCCTGCGCAGAACCAGGGCGTTCCCCCGCAGGGAGTTCCCGCGCAGGCCCCGGCGGGCCGCCGTGACGGCGGTGCGATGGCCGCGCTGCCGCCCGCGAGCTCTGACGCGGGCCAAGCCGGTCAAGCGGGCCAGAAGGGCCAAGAGGGCCAGGCCGGTGTCACGTACGGCCGGCGGCCGCCGGGTGCCGAGGCCTCCGCCATGCCCGGCGCCGGAAGTGCGCCCGTGGGCCCCGGCAACGGCCCCGCGAACAGCGGTGATCCGGCCGTCGACGACACCTCCGGGCACGGCCAGGTGTTCGCCTCCGCGGGCGCCGTGCAGAGCCAGGGGCAGTCGCAGATTCAGTCACAGGGCCAGCCCCACGTGCAGTCGCAGGGGCACCCGCAGGGCCAGACCCCGAGCCAGGGCGGGGGCCAGGCCGGTGCGGGCGCCGGCAACGGCGCCTCCGGCGGCCGTCGGGCCCGGCGGGCACTGGCCACCGCTCCGGCCGCCGAGGCGGAGAGCCCGCGCAGCCCGTTCGCGCTGCCGCCCGCCGAGGCGGACCGTACTCCCGGCCGCACCGGCGACGTACCGGCCCAGGTGTCCAACGAGCAGGCGGCGCACGGCGGCTGGCCCACGCCCAGCGCCCAGGTCGCCAACCCGGAGCCGCAGTCCCAGCCGCTTCCGCAGCCGCTGCCCCAGGCCCAGCCGCACACCCCGGCCCAGCCACTGCCGTTGCCACTGCCGCAGCCCTCCGAGTCCACGCACTCGACCCAGGGGCGCGCCTTCAGCGTGCGTACGCTCGGACAGGGCATGCCGTTCGCGCAGCAGATCGCACAGCAGCAGAACCAGACGCTGGGCTCCGGCCGCCGTCGCAGGCTGTCCACTCCCTCGGAGGCGGAACGCCCGGCGGCGGCAGCGCTCGCGCCCTCGGCCGAACCCGCCGCCCGTCCGCACCCGCAGAGCGGCCCCCAGAGCGGCCCCCGGACGGGCGAGCACACAGGTGCGTACGAAAGCGGCACCGGCACCACGCCCACGGGCGCCCCGCCCACCGGTGTCACGTCCACCGGTCCTGACGCCCCGCAGCTCATCCCGACGGCGTCCGAGGGGCGTGCGTACGCCATAGAGGCGCCCGACGAGGGCAGCGAGGGCCCCGAGCCGCTGGACGGTCCCGGCGGTGCCGTCGAGGTCGCCAACCGACCTGTTCCGCGGCCCGTGGACGACGAGCTGCCCCCGGAGCCGCTGGACAACCCGCGCAGGCTGCTGGTGTGGCCCGCGCCGGACGCCTCCACGGAGCAGGCGCTCAGCGACCGGGGCTACCGGCCGGTGATCGTGCACTCCCGCGACGAGGTCGACGCGCAGATCGCCGCGTTCCCTGCGGCCCTGTTCGTGGACCCCCTGACCGGGCCGATCACCCGTACCGCGCTCCAGTCACTGCGTCAGGCGGCCGTCGCCGCCGAGGTCCCGGTGCTGGTCACGGCCGGTCTGGGGCAAGCGACCCGGGAGGCGGCGTACGGCGCGGACCCGGCCGTCCTCCTCAAGGCGCTCGCCCCGCGCGACAGCGAGCAGCACCCGCCGCGGGTCCTGCTGATCGAGGAGCACGAGGAGATCGCGCTCGCGCTGACCGCCACCCTGGAGCGGCGCGGCATGCAGGTAGCGCGCGCGGCGACCGACACCGAGGCGGTCAACCTCGCCACCCAGATGCGGCCGAACCTGGTCGTCATGGATCTGATGCTGGTGCGCCGCCGCCGGGCGGGCATCGTCGACTGGCTGCGCGCCAACGGGCAGTTGAACCGCACCCCGCTGGTCGTCTACACCTCGGCCGGGCTCGACCAGGCGCAGCTGCCCCGGCTGTCCTCGGGCGAGACGGTCCTCTTCCTCGCGGAGCGCTCCACGAGCAACGAGGTGCAGGGCCGGATCGTGGACCTGCTGGCGAAGATCGGCACCAACTGACATACGGGTGCGGGTGTTTCACGTGAAACATCTACGGGCCGGGGTCGTGTTTCACGTGAAACACGACCCCGGCCCGTACTCGCCCTACACCTGCGTGATGTGCGGCTACAGCTGCGTGACTACAGCTGCGTGACGTCCAGCTCGCCGTCCGCGTAGCTCTTGCGGATCACCTTCTTGTCGAACTTGCCGACGCTCGTCTTCGGCACCGCCGGAACCTTCGCCCAGCGCTCCGGCAGCTGCCACTTGGCCACACTCTGCGCGAGGAAGTCACGCAGGTCGGCGTACGAGGCGGTGGCGCCCTCCTTGAGGACGACGGTGGCCAGCGGGCGCTCTCCCCACCTGTCGTCCGGGACGGCCACGACCGCCGCCTCGGCGACCTCGGGGTGGGCCATCAGCGCGTTCTCCAGATCCACGCTGGAGATCCACTCGCCGCCGGACTTGATGACGTCCTTGGCCCGGTCGGTGAGGGTCAGATAGCCGTCCGCGCTGATCACGCCGACGTCGCCGGTCTTCAGCCAGCCGTCCGCGCTGAACTTGTCCTCGGGGCGGAAGTCCTCGCCGCCCGCGCCGCCGTAGTACGCGCCGCCGATCCACGGGCCGCGTACCTCCAGCTCACCGGCCGACTTGCCGTCCCACGGCAGTGCCTCGCCTGCCAGGCCGCTCAGTCGGGCCTCGACGCTCGCCGGGAGTCGGCCCTGTGTGACGCGGTACGGCCACTCCTGCTCGGCGGTGAGTCCGGCCGGCGGGTGCGCCATCGTGCCGAGCGGCGAGGTCTCCGTCATGCCCCAGGCGTGGCAGAGCCGGACGCCCAGCCGGTCGTACGCCTCCATGAGGGCCGGCGGACAGGCCGCACCGCCGATGGTGACCTCCCTCATCGAGGTGAGGTCGCGCGGGTTGGCGGTGACCTCGGCGAGCAGGCCCTGCCAGATGGTGGGGACGGCGGCCGCGTGCGTGGGGCGCTCGCGCTCGATCATCTCGGCGAGCGGCGCGGGCTGCAGGAAGCGGTCGGGCATCAGCATGTTGATGCCCGTCATGAAGGTGGCGTGCGGCAGGCCCCAGGCGTTCACATGGAACTGCGGGACCACGACCAGGGTGGTGTCCTTGTCGGTCAGCCCCATCGACTCGGCCATGTTGACCTGCATGGAGTGCAGGTAGATGGAGCGGTGGGAGTACGCGACGCCCTTGGGATCGCCGGTGGTGCCGGAGGTGTAACAGAGGGCGGCGGCGGAACGCTCGTCGATGTCCGGCCAGTCGAAGGTCGTCGGGCGGTCCGCGATCAGCTCCTCGTACTCGTGGACGCGCGGTGTGCAGCCGTCGAGCAGCGACCGGTCGCCGGGGCCCGCCACGACCACGTGCTCGATGGTCGGCAGGTGCGGGAGGAGCGGGGCGAGGAGCGGGAGGAGGCTGCCGTTGGCGATGACCACGCGGTCGGCGGCGTGGTTGACGATCCAGATCAGTTGCTCGGCCGGAAGTCGCAGGTTGAGGGTGTGGAGCACAGCGCCCATGGAGGGGATCGCGAAGTACGCCTCGACGTGGGCCGAGTTGTTCCACATGAGAGTGGCGATCCGCTGGTCGCCGACGACTCCGAGCTCGTCGCGCAGGGCGTTCGCCAGGCGGGTGGCGCGCTCACCGATCTCCGCGAAACTGCGGCGCTCCGGCTCCGCCTCCCCCGTCCAGGTCGTGACCTGCGACTTTCCATGGATGGTCATCCCGTGCTTCAGGATGCGGGTCACGGTCAGCGATACGTCCTGCATGGTGCTGAGCACGGCGTCCTCCCGGTGGGCGCGCGATATGGCGGCACGTGGCACTGCATGCCTGAGTGGCGGCAGTGCGTGTCTGGGCCGATTCTGCGCGCGTACCCGGCGGTATGTCACTACCTGGGGGTAACCAAAAAGCAGGTAAAAGACGAGACGTCTTGGCCGGTCAGCGAATCGAGGTCAGCGGACCGGGGCCAGCGGGTCGGCGTCAGCGGACCGGCGTCAGCTCCGGGTCTTCGCGCAGCTTGCCCAGCGCACGGGAGACCGCGCTCTTGACCGTACCGACGGAGACACCGAGGACCTCGGCGGTCTGCACCTCGCTCAGGTCCTCGTAATACCTGAGGACGACCATGGCGCGCTGCCGGTCCGGGAGCTTCATGACCGCGCGCCACATCGCGTCGTGCAGCACCTGCTGCTCGGCGGGGTCCGGGGCCGGCGCCGTGGAGCTGGCGCTCGGCTCGGGCAGCTCCTCGCAGGCGAACTCGTCGACCTTGCGCTTGCGCCACTGCGAGGTGCGGGTGTTGACCAGCGCCCGGCGCACGTAGCCGTCCAGCGCCCGATGGTCCTCGATGCGCTCCCAGGCGACGTACGTCTTGGTCAGCGCGGTCTGCAGCAGGTCCTCGGCGTCGCACGGGTTCGCGGTCAGCGAGCGCGCGGTGCGCAGCAGGACGGGCCCGCGGGCGCGGACGTAGCTGGCGAACGACGGGTATCCGGTGAAGGAAGAGGCGTGCCCGGTACGTCCGGGGTTCACGGCGTGCCCGGCGCGCCCGGTGGCGGCCTTGGATGCGCTGGTGCAGACAGGCGTGGTCATGTGTTCCACGCTATGAGCGGGGACCGCTCCGGGGATCGGCCCCAGGTCCCGAAGACATGTCCGCCTCAGGTTGTAGGGGTGGGGCAGGCCCCACCTCCTGAAGGTGGAGGGGGGCCGGGGGAATGTCAGGGTCGGGCACGGGGCCACGGTCCGGCGCGCGGCGTCCCCGCACGGGTGGGGGATCACTCCCAGGTGCGGGCCACCAGCGCGTCGACCCGGTTGCGGTCGATGTTCAGGCGGTGACCGCCCCGCGTCTCCTTGACGTTGCCCGCGTACTGGTGGATGCGGCGGTGCGGCGCCCAGGCACGGGGGCTCAGGAAGGGCTCTCCCGTGACCGACGGCTTCTTCCCCCAGCGGGCGAACCAGACGACCGTCGGCAGGTCCTCGATCCCCTTCTTCCTGGCCTGTTCCAGGTCGCGGATGCCGGAGTCTGCGCTGCTGTAGTAGCCGGGGAAGTAGCGGTGCTTGCGCAGCTCGCGGTTCCAGGCGCGGACGAAGCTCAGGGTGCGCTCGGCGCAGCCGCGGTTGCCTGTGTCGTACGCCTCCATGTCGAGGTAGAGCGTGCTGCCGGGGATCATGCCGTGCCACCTGGCCCGGTTCACCGCGTCCCGCGCCTCGGCGGCGCCCTGCCGCCACGGGTCGCGGCCGATGGGGTACTGGAGCTTGTGGGTCACGTGCACGCAGGGCGCCTGGGAGCCGACGTAGATCGGGAGCAGGAACCAGCCCATCCGGTCGACCGACTTGATCCACTGCTTGTTGAGGTTCTTCTGCCGGGGGCAGCCGCGCGCCCGGCCGCCGAAGTAGACCCCGACGGCCCGGTACGGGGAGGCCCCGCGCCAGGCCCTCATGGTGGCCAGGGAGGGGGCTTCGCAGGTGTCGAAGGCCCAGCCGCTGAAGCGCACGGGCCTGCCGGAGTACGCCTTCGCCCCGCCCGGCCGCACAGGACCGGACCGCACGGGACCGGACCGTGCGGTGCCGACCTGTGCGGCGCCGGACTTTCCGGCACCCGGGTGGGCCGCCGCCGTTCCCGGCGCGGGCAGCGCCAGCGACACGAGGAGGGCGAACAGCGCCCCCGTGAGGCCGATCAGCCGCGCGGGAGCCCATTTTCGTACGTACGTAGAGCCAATGAATCGGTACATAAGGTGAGCTAACGGTCATTCAGCGGTCGAGTCCACGACTCACGCCGGACCGGTCAGCAATCAGCACCCAGGATCAACCCGGATGTGGGAACCCCGGTGCCCGCCGTCACCAGCGTCCTGGCCGCACCCGGCACCTGGTTCACCGAGGTGCCGCGCACCTGCCGGACGGCCTCCGCGATCCCGTTCATCCCGTGCAGGTACGCCTCGCCGAGCTGCCCCCCGTGCGTATTGAGCGGCAGCGCGTCCGCCGCCACGAAGCCGGCCGCCTCGCCCGGCTCGCAGAACCCGAACTCCTCCAGCTGCATCAGCACGAACGGCGTGAAGTGGTCGTAGAGGATCCCCACGTCGATGTCGGACGGCGCGAGCCCGGACGTCTGCCACAACTGCCGCGCCACGACACCCATTTCCGGCAGCCCGGCCAGCGTGTCCCGGTAGAAGCTGGTCATCTGCTCCTGCCCGCGCCCGGCGCCCTGAGCTGCGGCGACGATCACCGCGGGCGGCTTCGCGAGGTCCCGGGCCCGCTCGGCGGAGGTCACCACGACCGCCTGACCGCCGTCGGTCTCCTGGCAGCAGTCGAGCAGCCGCAGCGGCTCCACGATCCACCGCGAGGCGGCGTGGTCGGCGAGCGTGATCGGCTTCTCGTAGAAGTACGCGGCGGGATTGCGCGCCGCATGCCGCCGGTCGGTGACGGCGACGTGCCCGAACGCCTCCGGGGTCAGCCCGTACGTGTGCAGATAGCGCTGTGCCGCCATCGCCACCCACGACGCGGGCGTGAGCAGCCCGAACGGCAGCGCCCAGCCGAGCGCCGCCCCCTCCGCCGACGGCTCCCGCCGCTGCACCCCGGAACCGAACCGCCGCCCCGAACGTTCATTGAATGCCCGGTAACAGACAACGACTTCGGCCACCCCGGACGCCACCGCCAGCGCCGCCTGCTGCACGGTGGCGCAGGCCGCACCGCCGCCGTAGTGGATCCGCGAGAAGAAGGACAGCTCGCCGATCCCGGCCGCCTGGGCGACGGTGATCTCGGGGCTGGTGTCCATGGTGAAGGTGACCATGCCGTCGACGTCGGCGGGGGTGAGCCCGGCGTCGTCGAGGGCCGCGTGCACCGCCTCGACGGCCAGCTTCAGCTCGCTGCGCCCGGAGTCCTTGGAGAACTCCGTCGCCCCGATCCCGGCGATGGCCGCCTTCCCTCCGAGGCTGTCGGCCCTGCGGATGCTCATACGGCCCCCTCGCGGCCGGAGGACGCGGCAGCCCCGGAAGACGAGGCGGGCCCGGAGGACGAGGCGGGGCCGGAGGACGAGGCCGGCCCGACCCTCACCGTGCCGGTGACATGGTGGCCGATGCCGTTGGTGCCGACGACACGGATCTCCGCCGTGCCCGTGGCCTCGTCCGCCTCCGTGACCGTGCCCCGCAACACCATCGTGTCTCCCGGGTAGTTCGGCGCGCCCAGCCGTATCCGTACCGCGCGCAGCCGCACTTCCGGGCCGAGGCTGTCCGTCACGTACCTCCCCACCAGGCCGTTCGTCGTCAGGATGTTCATGAAGATGTCCGGTGACCCCTTCTCCCGTGCGGCCTCGGCGTCGTGGTGCACGTCCTGGTAGTCGCGGGAGGCGACGGCCCCGGCCACGATCAGGGTGCGGGTCACCGCTATCTCCAGCGGTGGCAGTTCCTCACCGGCCTTCATGCCTCGATCCCCTCCTCCATCAGCAGGTCACCCAGCTCTTCCAGCACTTGGCCGCCGCTTCCCAGATACGCGTCGAGCTGCCGCCCCCACAGGAAGTGCCGGTGCACCGGGTACTCCACATCGGCCCCCACGCCGCCGTGCAGATGCTGTCCCGCGTGCACCACCCGCCGGCCCGCCTCCGACGCCCACCAGGCGGCGGTGAGCGCATGCGACGCGTGCGGCAAGGCCTGGTCGTACCGCCAGGCCGCCTCGTAGGCGGTGACCCGGATCGCCTCGGTGTCCATGTGCGCGTCGGCGGCCCGCAGCTGGACCCCCTGCTTCGTGGACAGCGGCCGCCCGAACTGCTCGCGCTCCGAGGTGTACGCCACGGCCCGCGCCACCGATCCCGCGCACACCCCGGCCTGCAGCCCGGCGAAGGCAATCCGCGCCGCACCCCTGATCTGCTCGTACGCCTCCGGGCCCGGCCCGCCCAGCCGTTCGCCCCGCGCCCCGCTCAGCGTGAGCCGCCCCGCCGACCACGGCGCGGTGGTCTCGACCGGGTCAACGGCGACCCCCGCACTCCCCGTCCGTACGATCCACAGCGCCCGGTCCGCGTCCGGCACCACCACATGGGTGGCATCCCGCAGCCACGGCACCACCGGAACGGTCCCGGAGAGCACGGTCCCGGAAAGCACCTGCCCCGGGAGCCCGGTCCCGGAAAGCGCCGGCCCGCGGAGCGCACTCCCGTGCGAGTCTTCTCCCGCCGACGCCCGGACGGGGCCCGGTCCGGTGGCCGAAAAGGCACCTACGGCCACCATGGAGCCGTTTCGCAGGCCAGGACCCATCGCTTCCTGCTGTTCTTCCGTCCCGTACGCACTCAACGCGAGCAGTCCGCAGACAGCCGTGGCCGCGAACGGCACCTGGGCGGTGGTGCGCCCCTGCTCCTCCAGCAGCAGCACCAGGCCCAGCAGACCGATCTCCTCGACGGCTTCGAGCAGTCCCGCCCCGCACAACCGCTTCCACAGTTCGGCGTCCGTGCCCGTCCCGGCCGCCGTCAGCCGCTCGTGCGTCGACAGATCGCCGAAGATCCGCGCCGCCAGGTCCCGCGCGGCCTGCTGTTCCTCAGTCGGTGTGAAGTCCATCCGCCCCACCCCCGTCCGCAACCGCCCGGAACGCCGGAAGCTCCAACTCCGGGTCGAAGCGCCGGAATTCCGCCCGCACCCGCATCCCGATCCGCACCTCGCCGGGCGCCACCCCGACCACATTGCTGATCATCCGCACACCCTCCGCCAGCTCGACGAGCGCCACCGCATAGGGAGGGTCGAAGGCCGGGAACGCCGGATGGTGCATCACCACGTACGAGAAGACCGTCCCCTCCCCGCTTGCCGCGACCGTGTCCCACCGTGCGCAGCCGCACGCATTGCACCCCGGCAGCCACGGGAAGCGCAGCGTCCCGCACTCCTCGCACCGCTGGATCAGCAGCCGGTGCGCGGAAACCCCCTCCCAGAAACCGGCGTTGTCCCTGTTGATCACCGGCCGGGGCCGCAGCACGGGCCCCGCCCCTTCCGCAGGCTTCTCCGAATCCTGTTCCTGCTTCTCCGGCTTCTCCGGCTTCTCCTGCTTCTTGCGGGCGGGCGCGTACTTGAGGATCCGGAAGCGGTGCGTCCCCGCCAGCTCCCCGGCCCCGTACACATCCATCCGCGTCGTGACGAAATACCCGCTGCCCAGCTTCGTCGTCTTCCGCTCCGACACCGACTCGATGACCGCGTCGAAGGTGACGCGGTCCCCCGGTCGCAGGTCCCGTACGTACTCCTGCTCGCAGTCGGTCGCCACCACCGAGGTGCAGCCCGCGCCGTCGAGCAGCGCGAACAGCCCCTCGTACGCCGATGAACGGCCGGTGTGCCCGGACAACCCGCCCATCGTCCAGGCCTGGAGCATCGTCGGCGGAGCTATCGCCTCCGGCCCCGCGTACGCCGGGTTGCCGTCCCCTGTCGCCTCGCACCAGTGCCTGATCATCGGCTCGTTGACCAGGTCCTTGCCCACACCCGAGGTGGCCGCCGCCTGCCCCTCGTACTCCTTCAAACGCGCAAGCAATCCGTCGAGTTCCCCGCTCCCGGACTGCTCCCTCACCTCCCCCATCGCCTCCCCCTTCACCTCCCCCATCGCCTCCTTCACCGCTTCCCTCTCCTCATCCCGAGCCGCATCGTCGCGACGATCTCCCGCTGCACCTCGCTGACCCCGCCCCCGAAGGTGTTGATCTGCGCCGCCCGGTTCATCCGCTCCAGTTCCCCGTCCCCGAAGGCCCCTTGCGACCCGGCCCTCACCAACCCCGCGTCGCCCACCACCTCCTGGCACATCCGGTACACCGCGACCGCGCTCTCGGTGCCCACGAACTTCACGCCGCTCGCGTCGCCGGGCGCCAGCACCCCCGCGCCCACGTCCCCGACCAGCCGCCAGTTCAGCAGCCGCACCATCGAAAGCCGGGCGTGCGCCTCGGCCAGCCGGGCCCGCACCCATGCCTTCTCACCAGGCCTTTCGCCCGTATGGGGGTCCGGAGTACGGGCATACGCCAGTGCCTCGGCGCAGGCGTCCTCGGCCTGCATGCCGATCGCGGCGAGGGCGACACGCTCGTGGTTTAGCTGGTTGGTGATCAGCCCCCAGCCCTCGTTCTCCGCCCCCACCAGATTCCCGGCAGGCACCCGGATCCCGTCGTAGTACGTGGCGGTGGTGGTCAGCCCGCCCACGGTCTCGATCGGCGTCCACGAGAAGCCGGGTGCGTCCGCCGGCACCAGGACGATCGAGATCCCCCGGTGCTTGGGGGCCTCGGGGTCGGTCCGGCAGGCGAGCCAGATCCAGTCCGCGTTCTGGGCGTTGCTGGTGAAGACCTTCTGGCCGTCGATCAGCCACTCGTCACCGTCCCTGACCGCTCTCGTACGCAGCGCCGCCAGGTCCGTACCGGCCTCCGGCTCGCTGTACCCGATGGCGAAGACGAGTTCGCCGCGCAGGATTCGCGGCAGGAAGAAGTCCTTCTGCTCCTGGGTCCCGTACTTCATCAGGGTCGGGCCGACGGTGTTAAGCGTGACCATCGAGACGGGCGCGCCCGCCCGGTACGCCTCGTCGAAGAAGACGAACTGCTCGTCGGGGCCGCGCCCCTGACCCCCGTACGCGACGGGCCAGCCGATCCCGAGCATCCCGTCGGCGCCGATCCGTCGCAGCAGGGCCCGCTGGGCGCCCGGATCGTCCGGCGGCCCTTCCGGCATCACATCGCGGAAGTACGAACGGAGTTCGGCGCGCAGCCGCTGCTGGCGCCCGGTCGGTGCGAGGTGCACGGCGATGCCCTCCGGCGGGTCGTCCGGACGTACGGATGGAACGTACGGAAGGAACGTACGAGGGAAGGTTTCTGACTGTCCGTCAGAAACTCCCGCCCTGTCAAGGTCACCGACACACCCCGCCCCACAACCCCCCTGAACACTCCCCTGAACGCGGACATGCCTGTGCGGCGGCGCCGAAGCGCCGCCGCACAGGCATTCGTTCACCCCGCAGCACAGACCCCCATCAGGCCACGCGGTACTACCAGAACTTGGCGAAGTTCACCGCGACGTTCTCGTTGCCCTGCTGGATTCCGGTGAAGCCGGAGCCGTTCACGCTGGCGGTGTTGTTCTGGTTCGAGGCGCCTGCGCCGGTCGCCACCTGCTGCGTGGTGGTGGAGTTGCCGTGGTTCGTGCCGCCCACACCGGTGCCGCTCTGCGTGGCAACCGTCGCGTTCGATCCGTCGTCCGCGAAGGATCCGTTGTCGGCAGCGGCAACACCCGTGAAGAGAGCGGCAGCGAGCGGGAGAGCGGCGACAGCGGCGATGACGCGGGCGTTACGGATACGTGCCATGTCAATTCCTCCAGGAACTGTTAAGTAAGGCTGTTTCCGAGAAAGTTGGCCGACTGCCTCGGTACTGGTGACGACGTCGCGACATCAGGATCACCCACAGAATCCCCGGCGAACCACCCACTAGGCACTTATTCGCTCGCAAGCGTGAGGTTTTGTCGATAAACCCCCAACCTCACCCCAAAACCACTATGGATCGGCCAAATGACCCATCGGATCCAGTAACCCCGCAAGGGGAAACGTTCCGGCACCTTTCCAGCCAACTTTCCCCGCTTCCCTTATTCGAACATTCGTACGACCATGGAGTCATGGCCACTCCAGACCGGCTCACCGCCACCCTGGCCCTCGCACACGCCCTCTCCGCAGCGGAGCGCGGCCTCCCCGTCATCCCCCTGTCCCGTACCAAACTCCCGGCCCTGCGCTCCCCGCACCACGACGAGCACACGGCCGAAGGCCCACACACCACCCAGCAGCCGCCTGCACCACCCGCTCTGCCCGCCCCACCTGCCCCGCCCTGTCGCGGCGAGTGCGGCCTCCCCGGTCACGGCGTCCACGACGCGTCGACCGACCCGGCCGTCGTCCGCGCCCTGTTCGCCGCCGCCCCCTGGGCCACCGGCTACGGCATCGCCTGCGGCCGGCCCCCGCACCACCTGATCGGCATCGACCTGGACCCCAGGCCGAACACCGAACCCGACGCGGCCCTGCAACACCTGGCCCGCACACACCTGTTCACGGTTCCGCCGACGGTCACGGTCCTGACCCCCTCCGGCGGCCGCCACCTCTGGCTCACCGGCCCTGCGGGCGTCACCGTCCCCAACTCCGCGAGCCGCCTCGCCCCCGGCATCGACGTCCGGGGCGCCGGCGGCTACCTGGTCGGCCCCGGCTCCCTCACCTCCCGCGGCGTCTACCGCCTGGCCCCCGGCACCGCCCACCTCCCGGCGGCCCCCTGCCCGCCCGCGCTCCTCGCCCTCCTGACCCCCCGCCCACGCGGCCACCGCAGGCACCCACCGCCGCCGTTACCGGGTACGGACCGGGGCCGCGGCCTCGTCGAATTCGTCCGCGCCGCCCGGGAGGGCCAGCGCAACACCCGCCTCTTCTGGGCCGCCTGCCGCGCGTACGAGAACGGAATCGGCGAGCCCCTCACCGACGCCCTTATAGAGGCGGCCCTCCACACGGGCCTCACCCTCCAGGAAGCCCGCTCCACCCTCGCCTCGGCGGCCCGCCTGACCACGGGCACGCGCGCGTAGCGACGCTCGTCCCACCCCGCGTGGTCGAACCTCGTGGCAGGAAACGGGTCGGGCCCGGCACTGATTTCTCAGTGCCGGGCCCGACCCCGAGTTTCACCGCCGGAGGTCGAAGCAGAAGTGGGCCTCCTCCAGCGGGTCCACTATCCAGGTGCGCCGACGCAGCGGGCGCCCCGGGGACAGCCGGAGGCCGGGCAGGCGCCGGGTGGCCTCCTCCAGCAGGACGCGCAGTTCGAGACGGGCGAGGGGGGCGCCGAGGCAGTGGTGGCGGCCCCGGCCGAGGCCGAGGTGGGGGTTGGGGCGACGGCGGATGTCGAAGGTGTCGGGCTGCGGGAACCGGGCGGGGTCGCGGTTGGCCGAGGTGAGCCAGCCGGTGATCCACTGGCCGGGTTGCAGACGTCGTCCGGCGATCTCGGTCTCGGCCACCACGTAACGCCGTACCCCTGGAAAGGCCGGGTACCAACGCAGTGTTTCCTCCACCGCGTTGGGGATGAGCGACGGATCGGCACGCAGTGCGTCCCAGTGGCCGAACCCGGTGAGGAAGAGCAGCGCGTTGCCCATGCTGCTGGAGGTGGTGTCGACCCCGGCGCTGAGCATCATCGCCAGGTGGCCGACCAGGTCGCGATCGCTCATCGGGCAGCCGTTCACCCGGTGACCGGCGGCCTGTGCGGCAATCAGGTCGTCGAGGAGCCCTTCACCGGGCGTACGACGCCGTTCGGCAACGAGCCCGGTGAAGAAGTCCACCATGTCCGGCTGGGGCGGCAGCGAATGGGTGTGGGAGGAGACGGAGCAGGTGTAGATCTCGTCCATCCACTCGTGCACCCATTTCGCGTACGAGACGTCGAGGCCGAGCAACCGGCAGATGACGCGGGCCGGAAGCGGGCGGACGAGATCCTCGACGATCTCCGTTTCGCCGGTACCGGCGGAGAGGATCCGGTCGATGAGGTCGGTCGCCGTCTCCCGTACGGCGGTTTCCAGGCGCTCCATCTCGGTGCGTCGGAACGGCTCGGCCACGGCGGCCCGGAGGTCGTCGTGGCGCGCGCCCTCGGCCGCCCACAGACCGACCAGGGAGGGGTGGACGTGTGCCCGGGACTCGTCGTCGAGGCCGTATCCGGCCGAGAACGCCGAGGCGTCGGTGAGGACCCGCAGCACGTCCGCGTGGCGGAACACATGCCAGGTCTCCAGCAGTTCGTCGTAGAACGCCTCGGTGTCCGGCTCCCAGTAGAAGGCCGGCCGTGAGGCGTGCAGAACATCGCTCGTCATGGGGGCGACGTCAGTTGACCCGGCAGCGGAGCGACAGCTCGACGCCGCCGTCGCCCAGCGGAAGTGCGACGCTCGTATACCCGTTGGCCGGGTCGCGGACGTAGTCCAGGTATTCGGCGATGGCCTCCGGGCCCGGGGGCATGCCGTCGGCCACCACGAGCGCTCCCGGGGCGAGCTGCGGTTCGATCACGCGCAGAACGTCACGGTAGAGGCTGGCGAAGCCGTCGATGAGCACCATGTCGACGGGGCCCGGCAGGCTCCGGAGCGTCTCGCGCGCGTCGCCCTCGCGGACCTCGACCAGGTCCGCGAGGCCGGCCGCTGCGAGGTTGGCGCGGGCGCTGCGCACCTTGTTGGGCTGGAGTTCGGTGCCGATCACCTGCCCACCGCCGTTGTCGCGCACAGCGGCCGCCAGGTAGATGGCGGAGGCGCCGTGCGAGGTGCCGTACTCCACGATGCGCCGGGCGCCGCGGTTGCGGGCCAGTACGTACAGCAGCTCTCCGGTCTCCCGGGAGACCGGGATGACCACGTCGGAGAGGGCCTCCGCCAGCTTCTCGGGAGGGAGGCTGTGCAGCGCGTTGAGGTGCCCCTGCCCGTCCGCGCCGGGCAGCCGGGTGCCGATGTCCGCGATGGCGGCCACGTCGTGCAGCTCCGCGGCGAAGATCCGGTCGAGCGTCCTGAGGATCTGATCGGTGTTCAGCGTGTTGACGACAGTCACGTCTTCGTCCCTCTCCCTTTCAGTGCCACGGCCGCACAGCTCTGAGTCGCCGGGGCCGCGAGGAGTGGCTGACAGTGCTGGGGCGCTCTCAAGGCCGGCTCAAGGATGGTTCACCGTCCCGCGCCCGGCTCCTTGAGCGGGCCTTGAGCCGGCCGGTGGAGCTTGGGCGCACCGACGAGAGGAGGGTGGCCGACCATGGAGAGTGCCGAGGGGCGAGCCGGACACGACGGGGGTCTCGCCCGACACGACGGGGAGTTCCAGGTCGTGGTGGCGGGCGCCGGGCCGGTGGGTCTGATGGTGGCCTGCGAACTGCGCACGGCCGGAACATCAGTGGTGGTGCTGGAGCGGAACACCGAACCCGAGCGGGTGACCAAGGCCGGTTCCATCGGCCCGTTGGCGGTGGAGGCGCTCGAACGCCGAGGCCTGGGCGAGGAGTTGCGCACGGCCGAGCAGGAGACCCTCCAAGGGTATCTGCGCATGGCCGAAGTCGCCGGCCTCGACCCGGAGAAGGCGGTTCCCAAGGAGCACTTCGCCGGCATCGAGAAGCTCGAACGGCCCGGGTCCGCCGACGAGGGACGGCGCCGGATGCGCGTCGAGCAGCCCGTACTGGTGGACATCCTGCGGCGGCGGGCCGAGCGGCTGGGTGTGGTCGTCCGGCCGGGGCACGAGGTCTCGGGCGTGGAGCAGGACGAGCAAGCGGTGGTGGTGACCGCGCACACCTCCGCCGGGCCGCGGCGGGTGCGCGGCCAGTACCTGGTGGGCTGCGACGGCGGCAACAGCGCGGTGCGTACGCTCACCGGCTTCAAATTCACCGGCACCGCGCCGACGGTGACCGGGCGGCAGGGCGTGGTCGAGATCGACGACTGGGGGCAGGTGCCGCACGGCTTCCACTACACGCCGCGCGGTCTGATGGTCCACGGGCTGGGGGTGAACCGGGTGGCTGCCATCGAGTTCGACGGCCCGCCGGACCCCGGGGCCCCACCGCTCACCGCCGCCGAGCTCCAGGAGAGCCTGCGCCGGATCGGCGGCCTGAACGTGTCGATCACGCACATGGCGACCGGCGGCCGCTTCTCCGACCTGGCCCACCAGGCGACCGAGTACCGGCGCGGCCGGGTGCTGCTGGCCGGCGACGCGGCACACATCCACGCCCCCTTCGGCGGACAGGGGCTCAATGTCGGGCTGACCGACGCGGTCAACCTCGGCTGGAAGCTCGCCGCCGTCCTCGACGGCTGGGCACCGGCCGGCCTCCTCGACACCTACACCGCCGAACGGCACCGGATCGGTGCCGAGCTGCTGGAGAACACCCGGGCCCAGACCGCATTGATGCGTCCCGACCCCCACAGCACGGCGCTCAGGGGGCTTCTGGAGGAGCTGCTCGATCTCGACGAGGTCAAGCGGTACGTGGTCGGCATGCTCGCCGGCTTCGGCGTGCGCTACGACCTGGGGGACGCACACCCCCTGGTCGGCACCCTCTGCCCGACGATGAAGCTCGACCCCATGGGGCCCGGGGAGCCGGCGCTCGCCTCCCTGGCCGATGTGACCGCCGACGGGCGAGGGGTCCTGCTCGACCTGGGCGGCTGCGACGACGTCGTACGTACCGGCGCCCGGTGGAGCTCCCGCGTGCGGACGGTGAGCGCGAAGGCCGACCGCGACGACGTGGACGCGCTGCTGATGCGCCCGGACGGCTGCGTCGCCTGGGCACTGCCCCGCGGCGCGCACTTCGATCCCGGGACCCTGACCGTTGCCCTGGCCACCTGGTTCGGGCAGGACCCCGGTGTTTGAGCCCCACACGAAAGACGAGGAGTTGACACTGCGTATGTCCACCAACGAGCTGGTCGGGGTGTGGAACCTGGTCTCCTTCCACGACCTGGACGACGAGGGAACCCGCCTTGAGGGTCCACTGGGCCCGGCGCCCAGGGGGCTGCTGGTGTACACCGCCGACGGCCATGTGACGGTCAACATGATGCGCACCACCAGGGGCAGTGCCCACGGCGGTCCCACGCACATGGGGTACGCCGGGCACTGGCGACTGTCCGGGAACAAGGTCGTCCACCGCATCGAGGTGACCCCCAAGGCCGAGTGGGTCGGCACCGAGCAGCTCCGCGACATGGTGCTCGACCAGGACGCGCTCACGCTGTACGGCACAGCCGTGGTCGACGGCCGCCCGCAGCGCCGGGTACTGCACTGGCGGCGCACCATGGGCAGGGGATGAGCCCATGACCGCATCCATCCGGGGTGGGACCGTGACTCCCACCCCGTACACGCCCGCAGGAGAGACGGAGGGGGCGGGCCCCACCGCACGGCTCGCCGCCCTGGCCGCGGAACACGCCCCGGCGGCCGAGGCGGACCGCAGGCTGACGGACGAGGTGGCGGCCGCCCTCCTCGAAGCCGGGTTCGCCCGGCACTTCGTACCGGCCGAACACGGTGGCCGCGGCTCCACGTTCGCACTGCTCCTGCGGGAGACGGAGGAGGTGGCGCGAGGATGTGCCGCGACCGCCTGGTGCGGGATGATCTACGCACTCTCCAGTCGGATGGCGGCCCTGCTGCCGGGCCCTACCCGGCGGAATCTGTGGGGTCGCGGCCCCGACGTGCCGATAGCGGCGGCGCTGAATCCGGCCGGCGCGGCTCGTCCGGTACCCGGCGGCTGGCGGCTCACCGGCAGGTGGGGCTTCCTCAGCGGCGTGGACTTCGCGCACTGGTCCCTGCTGTGCGCACCCGCGGAACGTGGCGGGGAGGAACGGGAGCTGCGGTACTTCCTGGTGCCCCGGGAGCAGTACGAGGTGCACGACACCTGGCTCACGCTCGGGCTGCGCGGCACCGGCGGCAACACGGTCCAGGCCGAGGACCTCTTCGTGCCAGAGGACCGCTCGTACCCGCAGGCCACGCTGTTGCGCGGGCTGCGGACGCCTTCGGCCCCGGAATTCCTGCGGGTTCCGCTCCTGGGGGCCCACGCACCCGCGTTCGTGGCCCCGGCACTGGGTGCCGCGAGAGCCGCCGTCGGAGGGTGGGCGGACGAGGTCGCCCAGCACGCGGGCAACGGCTCTCTGGTGGCAGCGCCCGCTGCGGCGCAGGCCACGGTGGCGCGAGCCACCGGGGAGCTGGACGCGGCGGGGCTGCTGCTTGAGCGGGCCGCCGCGGCCACCGACACGGGACGGCTGAGCCGCCCACGGGCAGCCAGGAACGCGCGGGACGCCTCGCTGGCGGCCAGCCTGGTGCGGGACGCCGTCGAGCGGGTCTTCCACGCGGGCGGCAGCCGCGTACAGGCCCAGTCCCACCCGTTGCAGCGCACCTGGCGCGACGTACAGGCGGCCACCTCCCACGCCGCGCTCAACTCCGAGCGCAGCAGCGGCGTTTACGCGCGGTACGCACTGGCGGAAGGGGGACTTCGGATGCCGGACGGAACGGCCGATGAGGCATCCTAGGGGTCATGGACAGGGCAGAACTGGCACACTTCCTCCGCGACAGAAGAGCTCGTCTGAAGCCGGTTTCCGTCGGCCTGGTCGCCGGCGGCCGCCGACGCACACCGGGGCTGCGGCGTGAGGAGATCGCCCAGCTGGCCGGGATCAGCCCTGACTACTACATGCGCCTGGAGCAGGCGCGCGGACCGCGGCCGTCCAGGCAGGTGCTGAAGTCGCTCGCCTGGGCGCTGCAACTGTCCGACGACGAACGGAACTACCTGTTCCGGTTAACCGGCGAGGCACCCGCACTCGCCGGAGCCTCCCGCGAGGTCCCCGCGAACGTACTGATGCTGCTGGAGCGGCTGGACGACAACCCGGCCATGGTGCTGGACGCCAAGTACGACATTCTCGCCTGGAACCGGATGGCCACGGCCCTGATGTGCGACTTCGACGCGCTGCCGGCCGGCGAGCGGAACACCCTGCGCTGGCTCTTCGGCCGGCAGCGCGCCTGGCTGGAGACCGCGGACGGCTGGCGCTACGCGCGCCAGTGCGTGGCCGATCTGCGTGCGACCGGACGCTATCCGGAGGATCCGGCCGTACGCGACTTCGTCGATCAACTGCACGCCGAGAGCCCCCAGTTCGCGAGGTTGTGGGACGCGCGCGAGATCGAGATCCAGCGCAGCACCACCAAGCGCTCGGTCCATCCCGTGGTGGGCGAACTGGAGCTGGACTGCGAGATCCTGGTGCTTCCGGACCGGGACCAGCGGCTGATCTTCTACACGGCCGCGCTGGGGTCCCCCTCCCACAAGGCCCTCCAGGCGCTCCGGGCCGGCCTCGATCCGTGCTGACCGCACACCGGCGCCCTCAACCTGCCGGGGCCCCGGACCGGGCCCGCAGACTGGGACCGCCGGTCCTAGGGCAGAGCGGTCTCTCCTCAGCGCCGCCCACCGCGGCCATGATCGTGGTGCGGGATCTCGTACGGGAAGAGTTCCGCGGGACCAACTGAGGAGAAGCAGTGACAATCCTGGTGACTGGCGGACGCGGACACGTGGCACGGGGCGTGGTGGAGCAGCTCCTTGAGCGCACCGATCGGGTCCGCGTGGCCACGCGGGACGCCTCGGCGCTCAGGCCCCCGGCGGGGGTCGAGGTGGTCGAGGCCGACCTGACCCGCCCCGAGACCCTGCCCGCCGCGCTCGACGGGGTCGAGAAGGTCTTCCTCTACGCCGACCCGCAGGGCATCGACGCCTTCACGAAGGCCGCCGGGGAGGCCGGCGTGCGGCACATCGTGCTGCTCTCCGCGAGCCCGGTGACGGCCGCCAACCCGGACCTGAACCCGCTTGCGCGCATGCACCGGTCGGCCGAACGCGTACTGCTCGACTCGGGGCTGGCATGGACCTTCCTGCGCCCGGCCACCTTCGCCACCAACACCCTCCAGTGGGCCGCCTCGATCCGTGACGAGGGTGTGGTGCGCGCCCCGTACCCCGAGGCGCACAACGACGCCATTCACGAGGCGGACATCGCCGCGGTCGGGGTACGGGCGCTGACGGAACCCGGGCACGAGGGCCGGGCCCACTTGTTGACGGGCCCGGTGTCGATCACCCAGCGGCAGCAGGTCGAGGCGATCGCCAAGGCCACCGGACGCCCGGTGGAGTTCGTGGAGCTCCAGCCGGACGAGTACCGCAGGACGCTGAGCAAGTGGGGCTCCGACGAGCTGGTGGACCAGTTGCTGCGCTACCTCTCCGAGCAGGACGGCATCCCCATGCCCACCGTCAACACGGTCGAGCTGCTGCTCGGGCGGCCGGCCAGGACGTTCGCCGAGTGGGCCGCCGACCACGCGGACGACTTCCGCTGACGGAGCCTCGGCCGCTCACGGCAGGGTGGTGCGGACCGCGCCCAGCAGGGTGTCGACCGCACCCCCTGCTCCGACGAGCTCGGACTCCGACGCGTTCAGGATCCCCTGCTGGAGCCGGCACAGGCCGGCCGAGGGGGACAGTCCCAACTCGTCGGAGAGGACCCGGCGCAGACGGTGGAACACGTCCAGCGCCTCCATGCGCCGGCCGCAGCGGTGCAGCGCGTGCATCAGATAGCCGTGCAGATGCTCGTGGTAGGGGTACTGCACCGCAAGACCGGACAGTTCGCCCAGCACCTCGCGGTGGCGGCCGAGCCGCAGCTCCGTCTCGATGCACAGTTCCCGGGTGATGAGCCGGGCCTGTTCGAGCCGGGTGACCTCCGCCTCCAGGGCCATGCCCCGCTGGACGTCGGTGAGCGCGGGGCCCCGCCACAGGGCATCGGCCCGGCGCAGCAGCTCCGCCGCGTGAGCCGGGTCGCCGAGCTCCAGCGCATGCTTGCCCGCGGCCGCCAGCCGCTGGTACTCGCGGAGGTCGAAGTGACAGCCGTCGGTCTCGAAGAGGTAGCCGCCGTTGCAGGTCCGCAGCAGCTCCCTGCTCACCTGGGGCGCGGGGATTTTGAAGTTCCGGGAAAGGGTCTTGCGAAGGTTGAGGACGTACGTCTGGACGATGGTGAGCGCGGTCTTGGGCGGTTCGTTCACCCAGAGCTCGTCGACCAGTACGGAGACCGGGACCGCCTGCGAGGGATTCATCAGGAGTAAGGAGAGGACCTGACGCTCTTTCGGCGCCGTCGGCTTGGCTCTGCGGTCACTCCCCATCCGCAGTTCCAGAGGACCCAGTACGTCGATGGCCATGCTGTGGCTTTGCCCCATGAGCTCTCCCGCTGTCGTGAAGACGCACTGAACGAGCAGATTCAACTAACAGTTGAATTCGAACCTTTGAATCAACCTGTGGTCGATCACACTCTGTGCAGAACCTCGTACTCTTGTCAACGGTCAGACGATCGGGCATGGTTCAGGCAACGGTCAGTTGCATGACTTCGTACGGAGGGGGGCGGGTATGCCGGGTGGGACGAGCGATTCGCCACTCGCCGGCAGGCTCGACCATCTCTTCCGGGTCAGCCGCCCCAAGAAGCGGCAATGGACCAATCGCGAGGTCGCCGAGGCGCTGAAGGAAGCGAATCCCGGGCTGAAGGTGAGTGGCGCCTACCTCTCCGCGCTGCGCACCGGCAAGCGCATCAACCCCTCCGCCGACCTCCTCAACTGCCTCGCCCGGTTCTTCGGCGTCTCACCCGCCTACTTCGTCGACGAGAACTACGCCCGCCGCGTCAACGTCCAGCTCACCGCGCTGAACGAACTCGACCAGGCCGGAGTGCACGCCGTGGCCATGCGCGCGGTGGGGCTCCCCCCCGAGAGCCTGGCTGCCGTCACCACAGTGATAGATCAGCTCAGGCGCCTTCAGGGCCTTCCTCCCGTTGAGGAGTAGTAGTTCCGATGCGCCCCTGGTTCTCGTCCCGCTTATTCGGCGCCCCGGGCTCCAAGGGTGCCCTGCGCCGCAGGTGCGAGCGGCTCCTGGCCGAGGCCGGCGTGCCCGACCACTGCAGCGTCGACGAGCTGTGCGACCACCTGAGCAAGCGACGTGAACGTCCCATCGCCCTGCTGCCGATGCAGGTGAGGCAACACGGCCCCGGCGGACTCTGGTTGGCCTGCGCAGGGGTGGACGTCATCCTGTACGACCCCGACACCAGCAGGTCCCACCAGAACCACATCGTCACCCACGAACTCGCCCACATCCTGTGCGAGCACCGCACCGCGGGCACGGGGGCCGGTACGGACGACCACAGCATGCACGCCCTCTTCCCCGACCTGGACCCGGAGTTGGTCCGCGGGATGCTCGGCCGTTCCTTCTACACCGATCCGCAGGAACGGGAGGCCGAGATGATCGCCTCACTGATCCTCAAGCGCGCCCGCCCCCGATCCGCCGACCCGAGCCCCGCGTTGCCCGGTGAGACGGCGGCCATCATCCGTCGCATCGAGCGAACCATCGGCAGGAGCTAGGGAGGGAGATCCCGGGAACGGGAAACTCTCGGGCGGGGAGGTCCGTTGCTGTACAGAACGTTGGAATGGGTCTGCATGCTGGCCGCGGCGGTGGCGTTCTGCTATTCGCTGCCCGCGCTGATCCGTCGGCCGACCTCGGCCACCGTCGCCCTGTCGCTCTACTACCTCAGTTCCGCCCTGAGCTACCTGGCGGGGCTGGAGCCCTTCGTTCCCTACCTGGCCACCGTGCTCGGCTCCTCCAGCACGGTGTACCTGGCGGCTGCCGGTCTCATGATTTCGCTGACCGTGGCCCAGCAGGTGGTCCTCTCCCACTGGTCCCATCCGCCCGCTGCGGCCCGCCGGCACTCCCGTCGCCTGCTCCTCGCCTACGGGGCCCTCCTGGCCGGCCTGTTACTGCTCCTGCCCAGCGGCACCAACCCGGCCACGGTGCCCACGAGCAAGGAGGGCCAAGGAGCCTTCACGCTCCTCCTCGTCGGCTGCTACTTCCTCGGCTGCGGGGTCGGCCAGTGGGAGACCGTGCGTCTCTCCCTGCGCTACGCCAACCTGGCCGAACGGCCCTGGTTACGACGCGGCATGTGGACCGTGGTCGCCGGGGCGGTACTCGTCCTGACCTACTGCGCGCTACGGCTGATCGAAGTCATCGGCGTGTCCATGTCCTTCTCCGTGGGGAGGTGGGACACGCTGCGCTGGCTCTCCGGGGACATCGGCTCGTTCCTGGAAATCGTCGGCTGGACCGTCCCCGCGTGGGGGCCGCGCCTCTCCGCGGCCCGGCGCTGGGCCAGCGCCTACCGGCAGTACCGCCGCCTCCGCCCGCTGTGGGAGGCCCTCTACCGGGCCACGCCCGACATCGCGCTGGACCCGCCGGGACGGCTGGCGCAACGGATGCCGCCCCGGGATCTGGAGCTGGGGCTCTACCGCCGGGTCATCGAGATCCAGGACGGTTGGATGGCCCTGCGCCCCTACACCTGCCCGGCCGTGGCCGCCGCCGCCCGGCGAAACCTGGAAGGGCGCCGGCTCCCGGCAGGGCGCCGCCGCGCCATGGAGGAGGCGCTGATCCTGCGGGCCACCCTGCGCGCCAAGGACGCGGGTGCGGCGCCGCCCTTCGGGCCTCGGAGCGGCTGCGCCCCACCTGCTCCGGCCGGGCGCCACGAGGAGTCCGGGCACCACGAGGAGCCCGGCCGCCACGGGGAGGAGGAGCACTGCGGAGAGACCGCCTGGCTGGTCGCCGTCGCCGAAGCCTTCGCGGCGCTCAAGCCGGCCTCCCCGAGGACGTCCCGGGACGCCGCATCGCGCCCCGGGACCGGTCCGCCGGCAGCATCCGACTCCACGGTCAGACAGTGACCCGCTGTGCGCCCTCCATGCCTTGAATGTGCTCCAACAGTGCGCGCGGCGAGCCCAGTTCGGCGAGGACGTCGTCCTGGACGCTCACCCCGTGACGGCTCTGGAGGCGTGCCGCGGTCTCCAGCAGGGCAAGCGAGTCGCAGCCCAACTTCTCGAAGGAACAGTCCGGTATCTCCTCGGGGGTGTCCGGCAGCTCCAGGTCACCCGCACATTCCGTGAGGATGGCGACCAATTCCTCCATGGTCAGCCGGATTTCTCCCGTGGTCCCTGTGGTTTCGGTCATGGC
Source organism: Streptomyces sp. NPDC048442 (assembly GCF_040651475.1). Classification (NCBI taxonomy): domain Bacteria; kingdom Bacillati; phylum Actinomycetota; class Actinomycetes; order Kitasatosporales; family Streptomycetaceae; genus Streptomyces; species Streptomyces sp. NPDC048442. The sequence goes on along the minus strand of NZ_JBEZKB010000018.1, from coordinate 28,270 downwards.
AGCTGTTTCCTCTCATCCGGTGGGATCGGCGGCACACACGACGACCGCCGAATTGAAACCGCCCTTGCCCCGGGCCAGCACCAGCGCCGCCCGCAGCTCCTGGTGGCGCGGCTCTCCGCGTACCAGGTCGATCCCGTACGCCTCCGGGACGTCGGTGGTGTGTGCGGTGGGCGGAATGACGGAGTCCCGCAGGGCGAGCAGCGCCGCCACCACGTCCAGCGGCCCGCCGCCCGCGTAGAGCCGGCCCGTCAGCGCCTTCGGTGCGGTGACCGGCACCGCGCCGGATCCGAAGAGCTCACGCAGCGCCGATGCCTCGGCCGCGTCCCACTCCGGTACGCCGGAGGCGTCGGCGAAGACGACGTCGATGTCCTGAGGAGCCAGTCCCGCGTCCCTGAGGGCCAGTTCGGCGGCGCGCCTCAGTCCCGGAGGCCGCCCGGAGCCCGGCCGGGGGTCGAAGGTGGCGGCGTGCCCGGCGAGAATGCCGTACGGGGACTTCCCCCGCTGCCGCGCCGCTGCGGCGTCCTCCAGAATGAGGATCGCCCCGCCCTCGCCCGGCACGTAACCATCTGCCGCCGAGTCGAACGGCAGGTAGGCCCGGTGCGGATCGGTGGCCCTGCTGATGCGGCCGCCGGCGATGTGCGAGGCCCAGCCCCACGGGTCCAGCGCCGAGTCCACACCGCCGGACACCACCAGTGACGTGCCCTCCAGCACCGTCGACCGGGCCGCTCCCAGTGCGTCGAGGCCGCCCGCCTGTTCGCTCACCAGCACCCTGCCCGGCCCGCGCAGCCCGTGCCGGATGGAGATCTGGCCGGTGTTGACCGCGTAGAACCAGGCGAAGGACTCGTAGACGCTGACGGACTGGGGCCCCTCGGTCCACAGCTTGCGGAACTCCCGGTGGGTGAACTCGAATCCGCCCAGCGCGCTGGAGGTGATCACGCCCGCCTCGTAGTCCGGGAGTGCCACCAGATCCATCTCCGAGTCCTGCAAAGCGGCAGCCGCCGCCGCAAGGGCGTATCGGGTCGAGACGTCGGTCTGTGGCAGCAGCCGCTTCGGGATGTGCTCCAGGGCGTCGAAGTCCCTGATCTGTCCTGCCAGCCGGGACGGCGCGGTCGAGGCGTCGAACCGGTCGAGCTCGCCGATCCCGCTCTGCCCCTTGCGGACGGAGCTCCAGAACTCCTCGGTGCCGTTGCCGTTCGGCGCCAGTACGCCGATGCCGGTCACCACCACGTCACGGTTCACCGGGTCGCTCCTTCGACGCGGCGCAGGACCATGGCGCTCTGGAAGCCCCCGAAGCCGCTGCCCACACTCAGCACGCTGTCCACCCGCTGCTCCCGTGCGGTCAACGGCACGTAGTCCAGGTCGCATTCGGGATCCGGCTCGTGCAGGTTGGCCGTCGGGGGTACGACCCCGCGGTCGATGGCGAGCACGCACGCGGCGATCTCGATGGATCCGATGGCACCCAGGGAGTGGCCCACCATCGACTTGATCGAGCTCACCGGCACTCGGTACGCATGCGCACCGAGGCTCCGCTTGAGGGCGGCCGTCTCGTGCCGGTCGTTCTGCTTGGTGCCCGAACCGTGGGCGTTGACGTAGTCCACCGACTCGGGCGTGGCACGGGAGTGATCCAGCGCCACTCGGATCGCTTCGGCCATCTCCCGGCCGTCCGTCTTCAGACCGGTCATGTGGTACGCGTTGAGCCGCGTCGCGTAGCCGGTGACCTCCGCATAGATGCGGGCACCACGTGCCCGGGCGTGCTCCAGCTCCTCCAGTACGAAGACCGCCGACCCCTCGGCCAGCACGAAGCCGTTGCGCGTGCGGTCGAAAGGACGGGATGCCGCCTCCGGCTCGTCGTTGCGCGGTGTCGTCGCCTTGATCGCGTCGAAGCAGGCCACCACGATCGGAGTGATCGGAGTGTCCACCGCGCCCGCCACCATGACCTCTGCCCTGCCGTCCCGGATCACCCGGCAGGCATGGCCCAGCGCGTCCAGCCCCGAGGTGCAGCCGTCCGACACCATCGTCACGGGCCCTTCCGCCCCCACTGTCCAGGCCACCTCGCCCGCAGCAGCGGCCGGTGTCAGGTAGTCGAACATGTGCGGCGACAGGTAGTCGTAGTCCACCAGCCATTCACGTCCGCTGTCGGACAGGGCCAGGTACTCCCTCTCCAGGCTGGTGGCCGCGGCCACCGCGCTGCCCAGGCTCACCCCGATCCTGTCCGGGTCCGTCTCGGCGAAGGCCAGAGCGCTGTCCCTCGCCGCCTCCCGCGCGCACACCACGGCCATCTGCGCCGCCCGGTCCATCCGACGGATCTGCCGTGGGGACAGCCCCTCGTGCACCGGGTCGAAGTCGCACTCGCCCGCGATGCGGGAACGGAAGGGACTGGCGTCGAAGAACGTGATCGGCCGGGTGGCCGTCCGTCCCGCGGTCAGCAGGTCCCAGAACTCCTTGGTTCCGCGACCACCCGGCGCGCGTACGCCGATTCCCGTGATCACCACGCGCCGGCTCACCGTGACCAGCCTCCCCATTTCGCCTGCCGAAGGCCCGGCGGCCGGAAGGGCTCAGACAGTGGTGACGACCTCGTGGAATTCCATCCGGGGGAGCCTGGGCAGCCAGGCATTCTCGCCCGGGAGGCCCATGTTGACCACCGCCAGGACTTCGTGCCTGCCGTCGTCGAAGAATTCATTGTTCACTCCGTCTGCGTCGAACCCGACAATGGGACCGGCCGCCAGGCCGGCTGCCCGTATGCCCAGGATGAAATAGCCGATCTGTATGGCCGCGTTGAAGACTGCCGATTCCCGGCGGACCAGCTTGTCCGTGAACATCTCCTGGGCGACGGGCACATGGGGGAAGAGCCGGGGCAAATTCGTGTGGAATTCCAGATCGGCCGCGAGTACGGCGACCAGAGGCGCCGAGGCGACTTTCGCGCGATTTCCGCCGTGCATGTGGCGCAGGAGGGCCGCCCGCGCCTCCTCGGAGCGGAGCAGCACGATCCGCAGCGGCTGCTGGTTCATCGAGGTCGGGGCGTACTTGACCAATTCGTAGATGGCGCGCACCCGTTCCTCGCTCACCGGCTCCGCCGCGAAGGTGTTCGCCGTGCGCGCCGAGCGGAACAGCAGGTCCTGGACCTGTGGAGGCAGGGCCAGCAGGGGGACTTCGGAGTTGGTGGTCATTCCCTCTCCCGAAGGTCAGGCATGCGTGCTCTCGTCGGACCGCTCGTCCATCGCCACCACTCGCGTCCAGCCGGCGCCCGCGCCCGCCAGCGACACGGGAAAGCACGCGACCGTGAAGCCCGTCGCACCCCGCAGCGCTCCCAGGTTGGCGAGTTTCTCCAACTGCACGTACTCGCGGGTGCGTCCGTAGATGTGCGCGGGCCACAGGAACGACCTGTCCCCCGTGCGCCGGTAGTCCTCGATCATCCGGTGCATGGGCCGGTCCAGCCCCCATGCGTCGATGCCGATCACCCGTATCCCCTGCTCGACGAGGAAGGCCGTGGCCTCCCCGGTGAGCCCCGGGTACGAGGTCAGGTACTCGGGCGATCCCCACAGGGCGTCCGCCCCGGTCCACAGCAGGACGATGTCCCCGGGGGCCGGCGTGTGGCCCGCGTCCGCCAGGGCGGCCCGGACGTGTGCGACCGTAATGCCCTCGCCGGGCGGCACCCGCCGCAGGTCGAGTCGCACGCCGGGGCCGTGACACCAGTCGAGCGGCACCTTGTCGATGCTCTTGGCGGCCTTGCCGCCGCTGAGGGGCCCGTAGTGCAGTGGCGCGTCCATGTGCGTGCCGGTGTGCGTGGTCAGGGTGACGGTCTCGTTGGAGATCGCCATCCGGTCGGGGAAGTCGTCCGGCATCAGTCCGAGCACCGTCGCACCGGTCCGGTGGTCGAGCAGGTCCACCTTCACCCGCGTCGCTTCGCTCGGTGAGTCCTGCGTGGCCACGCTGAGGTCGATGTAGCGCGTCATGACGCCCTCGCAGCCCCGGCCGTCCGCCTTTCCGCCTCCTCCTTGACGGCCCCGAGGTCGGCCACGCTGTTGCGCTCCACCGCCCCCTGGAGGAGCTCGTCCGCCTCCTCGTAGCTGAACTTGCCCGCCACCTTGCCTTCGACCGGCTGCCTCGGCCGGAAGTCGTGGGTGAGCACCAGCTGGGTGGTCTTCTCGTCGAGCGGCAGGGCCCGCCAGTCGCCGCCCATGTGCCCGATGAGCGGGGCGTGTTCCAGCTGGAGGTAAGTGATGACGCGGCGCTGACGGTCGATGTCGCGCCGGGAGACCCAGGACTGGATCTGCCCGTTGACATCGACCACCAGGCGCACGGTCTGGTGCTCGGGGCTCTCGTCCAGGATCTTCGCTTCCTGTGTGGGCGGGAAGATGCGGGCGTACCCCTCCACGTCCACCAGCACGTCCCACACCACATCCACGGGCGCGTCCACGGTCACCGTGTGCTCGGTGTGCCGCAGTACCGGCGGACCCACGAGCACCATCTCCTCGTGATTGGCGTAGGCGGCGTCGTAGGAAACCCTGGAACGCCACCGTCCGATGAAGGCGTGCACATGCGGAAGTTCGGAGAACTGCTGCATGGCCTCGACGTCCTCGCAGGCGTATTGCGCAATTGCGGTCCCCGTCATTCCCGGCGACTTCTCGTCGACCGGCAGCCATACGTGCGGCTTGCAGTCGAACGCTTTCACCAGGCCGGATTCCAGAGTCAACTCCCGCAATTCGGCGAAGAACTGCTTCTGCTCCTCCTCGGAAACCGAGTCTGCAAACCGGTAGATCAACGTGTGGACGATCACTGAAGAACTCCCCAAATCGTGGACGCCATCCGCAGGTCCCGGCAGCTCCGGAAACCTGCTGCCGAGACTCGGGGGACAGACTCAAGCGCTCCTCAAGGACTTCTCAGGGGCAGGACTTCTCAGCTGCCCACGGGCGGACCGAGGGGGGACAAGGGGCACGACGGGGCACCACGGAGCACGGCAAAGGGGCACTCCGGATCCGGAGTGCCCCTCTGTGACCTGCATGTTCTCTGGCCTGGCGGTGGGTGTGGGATTTGAACCCACGGTGACATCGCTGCCACGACGGTTTTCAAGACCGTTCCCTTAGGCCGCTCGGGCAACCCACCCTCGCGCCACCCGACCTGCGGTGACGCGAGGACAGCCTAGCCGGTCAGCCGTCGCCCTCGCGTGCCTGCAGGGTTACTTCTGCTGTGGACTGCTTGCCGCCGCGCGTGTAGGTCAGCTTGACCTTGTCGCCGGGCTTGTGGGTCCAGATCTCGCTGATCAGGGTCGGGCCGCTGTCGATGACCCGGTCCTCGAACTTCGTGATGACGTCGCCTGGCTTGAGACCGGCCGTCGCGGCCGGGCCGCCGGGGGCCACCGCGGGGGTGTTGCCGGTGCCCTGATCAGCGATCCTGGCGCCGCTGCCCTTCTCGGCCATCCCGACCGTCGCGCCGATCATCGGGTAGACCGGCTTGCCCGTCTTGATGAGCTGCTGGGCGACCGTCTTGGCCTGGTTGATCGGGATCGCGAAGCCGAGGCCGATGGAGCCGGACTGACCGCCCCCGCCTCCACCGCCGCCGAGGCCGCCGCTGGGCACGGACTGGATCGCCGAGTTGATGCCGATGACCGCACCGCGCGAATCGAGCAGCGGGCCGCCGGAGTTGCCTGGGTTGATCGAGGCGTCGGTCTGCAAGGCGCTCATGTACGACGCCTTGCTGCCCTGGCCGTCGCCCGAGGCGACCGGGCGGTCCTTGGCGCTGACGATGCCGGTGGTGACAGTGTTGGAGAGACCGAAGGGGGCGCCGATGGCGATCGTCGAGTCACCGACCACGACCTTGTCCGAGTCGCCCAGGGGGAGGGGGTTGAGGTCCCCGGCGTTCTTCAGCTTGATGACGGCGACGTCGTAACCCTGTGCCCGGCCGACGACCTCCGCGGCGTACTTCTTGCCGTTGGAGAACGTGACGGACAGCTCGCCGCCCTCGGCCGCCGAGGCGACCACGTGGTTGTTGGTGAGGATGTGGCCCTGCTTGTCGTAGACGAAACCGGTGCCGGTGCCGCCCTCGCCGTTGCCGCTCTGCGCGTCGATCGTCACGACGGAGGGGAGCGCCTTGCCCGCCACACCCGCGACGCTGCCCGGGTCGCGCTTGAAGTCCTGCGGGTTGCCCGCGGCGGAGATGGTGGTGGAGCCGCCGGGGGAGTGGGCCTCGCGGTTCGCCGCCCAGTAGCCGACGCCGCTGCCCACGCCGCCCGCGACCAGTGCGGCAACCAGGACGGCGGCGATCAGCCCGCCGCGTCCCTTGCGCTTGGGGCTCGGGGCAGCGGCGGCCGGAGGAGCACCCCAGGGGTCGCCACCGCCACTGTTGCCACCGCCACTGTTGCCGTACGAACCGTCACCGTTGCCGTACGAAGGGAACGTCGGCGGCGGCGGGGGCGGCGGCCAGGCTGCGGCGGGATACGGGGCGGGGGCGTGCGGCACAGGGGCAGGGGCAGCGGCAGCGGCAGGCGCAGGAGCTGCCGCGGAGGCAGGAGCAGGTGCAGGGGCAGGGGCAGGGGCAGGGGCAGGGGCAGGGGCGACCGCATCCGTCGGCGGTGTCGCCGACGGGGTCGCCGGAAGTTCCGCCGCGGGTTCCGGTGCACCCTGCTCCGTCATCGGAACGGGAGGCGGCGGCGGTGCGGACGGGGCGGCCGGTACCGCAGTGCCCTCGTTCTCGGTGCTCACAGCTCTCTCCTCGGTTCCACGTCGTCCTGGGTCTGCATTGTCTGGATTGCCTGAGTCCGTTGTCCCGCTGTACAAGTGTGTGCCGTCAGCTTTTCCCACAGCACGTCGGAGCACTGTAAGCGGGACCTGTGCATCCGCTCGTCATCCTTTATTCCGGACCAATGGGACGCATCCCGGGACCTCCTCAAAGAGGCCGATCAGCCCCCCGGAGCCCTCCGTTGCGCACCACTGCGCGTACATCTGCCCCAGGTCGGTGACACCATGTCGCGGTGACCCACGCACGACAGCAGACCATCCAGGTAGTCGCCCACCGCGGAGCCTCCGAGGAGGAGCCCGAACACACCCTGGCCGCGTACCGGAAGGCCATCGAGGACGGGGCGGACGCCCTGGAGTGCGATGTGCGCCTGACCGCCGACGGCCATCTCGTCTGTGTGCACGACCGCAGGGTGAACCGTACGTCGAACGGCCGCGGCGCCGTCTCCGCTCTCGAACTGGCCGATCTCGCCGCCCTCGACTTCGGCTCCTGGAAGGGGCGCGAGGAGAGCATCGAGCGCCCCGACCGGGACCCCGGCCGCGGCGACCTCACCTCCGTACTGACCCTGGAGCGGCTGCTGGAGCTGGTCGCGGACGCCGGCCGCCCGCTCCAGCTGGCCATCGAGACCAAGCACCCCACCAGGTGGGCCGGCCAGGTCGAGGACAAGCTCCTGGGGATGCTGAAGCGGTTCGGTCTCGACGGTGCGCCGAAGGAGCCCGATGCGCCTGCGCCGGTACGGATCATGAGCTTCTCGGCGCGTTCGCTGCACCGGGTGAGCATCGCCGCACCGGCCATCCCGACGGTCTACCTGATGCAGTTCGTGACGCCCCGGCTGCGCGACGGCCGACTGCCGGCAGGCGCCCGGATCGCGGGGCCCGGCATGCGGATCGTGCGCAACCACCCCGGCTACATCGCCCGGCTGCACCGCGCGGGCCACCGGGTGCACGTCTGGACGGTGAACGAACCGGAGGACGTCGAGCTGTGCGTACGCCTCGGAGTGGAAGCAATCATCACCAACCGCCCCAAACAGGTACTCGCCCAACTCGGCCGCGACTAGGGCCTAACCCTCTTTCCACCCCCGGGCACCCACTACTGGGAGTGCACCGGCGCATCCGTACCGTATTCGATCGTTACGAGTGCATCATTGGCCAACGCTTGGCCGGTTTCCGGTCCAGGCCATTGGGGAATTCACACCGTGGCGTGGGGCGAAGGAGGTCTCGGGGGTGGCGTTGATGGAGGCACAGGAGGTGCCCACGTCGTCGTGCATGGCCATTCCGCATGGCCCTGCAGGCGTGGGGGCGGCCAGACACCAGATGCGTGCGGAGTTGCGCACAAAAGGGGTGTCCGATTCGGTCGTTGATGATGCAGTACTGATCCTTTCCGAACTACTGAGCAATGCCTGCCGGCACGGCAGGCCGCTGGGCCCGGCGGCGGAGGTGGGCGACGGCGACGTCAGAGCAGCTTGGGGCGTGGACCCCGCAGGCCGTCTGACCGTGGAAGTGACGGACGGCGGCGGCCCGACCCGCCCTGTTCCGGCCACTCCCTCGGTCACCGCACGGGGCGGCCGCGGGCTGAACATCATCAGCGCGCTCGCCCAGGACTGGGGCGTACGGGACGACAGGGCGTCCGGCGAGGTGACGGTCTGGGTGGTTCTCGACGGAGGCCACCGGCACAGCGACTTCGCTACGCGCGTCGCAGCGCCGTCGCTCGACTTCGCCGTTCCCTTCGACGAACTGGGCTGACGTCCGGCCGGCGTCGGGGGCCGGCGTCGGGGGCTGGCGTCGGGGGCTGGCGTACGGACACCAAGGCGTCGGCGCGTACGTACGTCCCGGACCGCGTACGCGTCCGGAGAGGTGCGCTCCCCATTGCGGCTAGGCTCGCGCCGACACCGCACTGCCGCAAGGGGAGAAGCACGCATGGCCAAGAAGCGCCCGCAGACCAAGGCCGCCAAGCCGCAGACCGCCAGCAACGAGCCCGTGCCGGTGGTCGGGGCGCGTGAGCCCTGCCCGTGCGGTTCCGGCCGCCGCTACAAGGCGTGCCACGGCCGCGCCGCGTCGCACGCCGTGACCGAGCTGGTCCAGCGTCCCTTCGAGGGCCTGGCCGGCGAGTGCGACTGGGTCGCCCTGCGCGAGCTGGTCCCGGCCGCGACGGTCGAGCTGAAGCTCAAGGACGGGCTGCCCGACGGCGTCCCCTCCGTCACCCTCGCGACCGTCCTGCCGATGGCCTGGCCCGCGCTGCGCCGCGAGGACGGTTCCGTACTTCTCGGCCTGCAGAACGACACCCCGTCCGGCGACCTGAGCCGTGACCTCGCCGACACCCTCAAGAGGGCGCTGTCGGCCGAGCCCGGCAACCCGGTCGCCGCCGCCAAGGCGCCCGCCGACGGACCGCGCCTCCAGGACCTGCTCGACCCCGAGGCCGCGTTCGCACCGGACGTGCACACCGGCTTCGAGTTCTGGGTGCCGGACAGCGACAACGCCGCCGCCGAGGTCACCGCCTCGCTGGAGCGCGCCAACGCCGCCGCCATCCCGACCGTACGGCTGACGAGCGTGGACGCCGCCTACTGGTGCGAGACGCCGGAGAAGAACCACCTGCGGTGGGCCATGCCGCACCCCGAGGAGAAGCTCCTCGACGCACTGGCCCGGCTGCACGCCGCGGGCAACGCCTCGCTCGGTGACGACACCCGCCTCGTCGGCTCGTTCCGGGCGCACGGCATCATCGTGCCGGTCTGGGACCTGCCGAGCGCGATGACGGCCGAGGAGTGCGAGAAGCCGGCCGCCGAATTCGCCGAGCGGCTCGCCACCGCGCTCGCCTCCGACGCGCCGCTGACGACCGAGGAGCGGCGCTCGCGCGGCGGCCTCACCAACCGCCAGGTGACCCTCAGCTGAGTGCCGCCGTTGCACGTCGCACAACGGGACGGAGGGGACACGGTGACCCCGGTCACAACTCCCCGTACTGACGGGTAAATCCCTGTCTGAATACACGAGATCGAATTTGCGAACAGCAGATCTCTTGTTACCGTTCTAGGAGCCCGGTCGCTGGTGCATCCCCCGTCGCCAGCGATCGGGCCTTTCACTTTCCCGCGCCGTCAACGTGCAGCGGGGGCGGCCGAGTTGCTTCCGGACCGCAACAGCAGCGGACCGTCGTCCGGACCTGCGAATTCCGAAACTGCCGTGTACTTCCACGGCTCAGCCTTCCCCTCCTCGGCACTCCCCCCGGCGCTCCCAGCGGCCCCCGGCTCGTGCGGCGTCTCGCACGCCCCCGGCTCGTCGCCGACACCCACCGCACAGTGCATCTGTACGGTGCGCCCGGCCGGGCCCATGAGCGTGAGCACGGCGTCCAGTTCCTCGCCCGTCGCGTTCCGGTAGTACGTACGCGCCCAGGCGTCGCGCCCCTCCGCCAGTACGCAGGTCTGCGCCTCGACACCCTCGGGGGAGGCCACCTCGGGGCCGCACTGTGCGTGCGCGCGCCGTGCCTTCTGATCGTCCGCCACAGCGGCGGGCGCACCCTCCGCGGGATCGACGCCCTCCCCTTCCGAACCCGCGGGCCCGGCCGACGCCACTGCCAGCGGCAGCAGAACGGTGAACACCACGACGGCCGAAAGCCCGATCATGCGGATATTCAAGGGGAACCCCCACCTGTCAACTGCCGGAAATTCGCGACGGTGGGCCGAAGATATCGACGGATGACGCGCGCCTTGTCGGCCGCGCGCCCAATTCCGCTGAACTCACGCCGTCTCGCACCCTTACGAGTGAGGCGCGTACGCGTTCACTCACGGACGGCGCGTCAGTACGCGAGCCTGCTGCCGCCGCCCGGAGCGCCACTGCTCGCCGTCACCAGAGCGTCCAGCACCGTCTCCACGTCCGGCAGCCACGGCCGCCCGTCCCGGCCCGCGACGGGCTCCCGCTCCCACCGCGCCGGTCCCGCACCGGTCTGCGAGGCGGGCAGCAGCAGATAACCGCCGTCCCCGTGAAACCTCAAAGAGGAGGGGACGCAGTCCTTCGCGTACAGCAGCTCGCCGAGCCGCTCCAGGGAGTACGGGGCCACCAGCAGCGACCATCGGGTGGGCGTCGCCACGACCGGGCCAAGACGCACCCCCATCCGGTCCAGCGCCACCAGCGCCCGTGCGCCGGCCAGTGCCGGAAGGCTGAGCGCACAGGGGGCGCGGCCCCCGGTGGCCAGCACGACCGGCGCGTCCGGGCGCTTCTCCCACCACCAGCGCACCATCCGCGCATCCGTGGTGGCCGCCAGCAGGCCGGGGTCGAAGGGGTGCGCGCCTGGCACCACGCACTCGGGATCGGGGCAGGCGCAGCCCTGGGCCGCACCGCCGCGGCCACCGTCAAGGGCCGGCCCCACGCCCGGGAGGACCGGCCACTGCCACACGGTGGCGCAGGTCAGCGCCGTACCGGGTGGGGCGGGCCGCTCACTTCGCCGGAACCGGAGCCTGCGTCGCCTTCCGGGGATCTCGCGCATGAGCGCTCGTTCCTTTCCGTTGAACGCCGAGGTCCACATCGCACCATGCGTGCATCACTTCACTGCGCATGTAGAAACTGAACAGACTGACACTGAGAACAGACTGAACACTGAACAGACTGCGGTACGGCAACCCCTTGGGGGCCGAGCGCGGAGCTGGCGGGGGGTGGCGCGCACGAGGCGCTTACCCGTCCCCGTGGGACATCGCCAGAGCTTCCGGTAGTGCTTTCCCTGTGCTTCCCCGCCGCTCGGGGACCGTGCCGGGCCCACAGCGGATAGGACGCCTGCGCCCGCCGCCGGGTTCCGAGTCGACGGCGGCACGGCCGCAGTCCCCCGGTCATCACGGAGTCAGATACCCAGCACGGCTGATATGACGCGCTGTCGAGCGGGCTCAGTCGACCTCAAATGTCTCCAGGGGAGTGCATTTTCGCGCCAAGTTTGCTTTCCTCTGTTTCCCCAGGGACACCATGAATCCCGGGGGGACAATGCTGGACATCGTCTTACATCTACGTGTAGATGTGGATCCATTGATAGCGGCGCAGAATGACATGGGGGTTTGCGATGCTATTGAGCGAAACGCACCAGGCGGAAAGCCGGCTGACATGAGCGCCCCGAACGTTCCGAAAGTGGCTGGAATCGATCCTCTGGTTCCACCCCCCGCGCAGACTCCCGCGCCTGCGGGAGCAGTGATCCAGGACCGGCTGGCCGGCTGGGTCTCCGACCTGACCACCCTTCACGAACTCACCGAACGCCTGGTGGGCACCGGTGCACTCGACGAGGCACTGCACGAGGTGGTGCGTGCGGGCGCCGCTCTCGTCGGGGCCCGCCGCGGCCTCGCAGCCCTGGAGCCGGCCGACGGCCTCGGCCCCGCCCACACCGTCGGCCTCGGCCTCGCGCACGCCGATCTCGGCCACATCGAGACGGTGCCGCGCGGCTCGACCCCGTACGGACGCATCCTCGACGGGACCGCCGGGAGCGACCCGGCCGCGGAGACCGAGGGCTCCAGCCCCGACCTGCTCCACGAGGAAGGGCTGGACCCGCTGCACCGCGAGGTCGCCGCCCGCCTCGGCTACGCCGCCAGTTACGCGCTCGCACTGACCGGTCCCTCGGGCCGCCTGGGTGCGGTCGTGTGGCTCTACGACGAACCCGCCGAGCCCGTCGAGCGCCAGCGCCACCTGGTCAGCCTCTACATCCGGTACGCCGCCGAGCACTTGGCCCGGCTCCTGGAACTGGAGCGGGCACGCGCGCGCGTGGCGATGCTCACCGCGGAGCTGCTGCCCAGCCGGCTGCCCCGGGTCCCCGGCGTACAGCTGGCCGTCCGGCACCACACGGGGCCGCACGGCGGCGGCGACTGGTACGACGCGCTGGCACTGCCCGAGGGAGCGCTCGGCCTGGTCGTCGGCTCGGTCACCGGGTCGGGTCCCGGCGCGACCGCCGCGATGGGACGGCTGCGGGCGAGCCTGCGGGCGTACGCCGTCATAGAGGGCGAGGACCCGGTCGCCGTACTGTCCGACCTGGAGCTTCTGATGCGGCTGACCGAGCCTGCACGCTCGGCCACCGCCCTGCTGGCGTACTGCGAACCGGCCAAGCGGAAGATCGTGCTCGCCGGGGCCGGGCACAGCCCGCCGCTGATCGTCGGCGAGCGGCGCACCGAGTACGCGGAGACGTCGCTGTCGGCGCCGCTGAACATGCTGTCCTGCTGGGAGGCGCCCAGCGTGGAGATCAGCCCGAACCCGGGCGAGACCCTGCTGCTCTACACCGACGGGCTGCTGCACCGCACCGGCGACCCCATGGACCGGGCCTTCGCCCGGCTGCACGCGGCGGCGGCCGGTGTGCCGAAGTCGCTCCGCGACGACCCGGACGCGATCGCCGACCACGTCCTGCGGACGGTGTTCCCCGAAGGGCTTGACGAGGCGGGCCCGGCGGAGGACATCGTGCTGCTCGCGGCACGCTTCGACTGAGGCTCCGTGGTGCCCGGACCCCGGTCTGCGGCGCTCCGGGCCTGGCCCGCGACTGATTTCTCACAGTTGTCCACAGGCCGGGGACCCCCCTCCCGCACGGACATACGATGGAGGGCCAGGAGGCGGGAAACCCCTGGCCCTGTGTCGTATGAGGAGACGTGTCGTGTCTGAGGAGCTCAAGCCGGAGACCCCGGAAATCGTGGACGGCGAAGCCGAAGCCGCTGAGGAAGAGCCCATCAAGCAGCGCAAGAACGGGCTGTACCCGGGTGTGTCCGACGAGCTCGCCGAGAACATGAAGTCCGGCTGGGCCGACACCGAGCTGCACGGCCTGGAGCCGATCGCGCAGGCGCAGTACACCGCCGCCCGCCGCGCCGCGCTGTCCGCCCGCTTCCCCGGCGAGCGTCTGGTGATCCCCGCGGGCAACCTCAAGACCCGCTCCAACGACACCGAGTACGCCTTCCGCGCCTCCACCGAGTACGCGTACCTGACCGGTGACCAGACCCAGGACGGCGTCCTGGTCCTGGAGCCCACCGAGACCGGGCACGACGCGACGGTCTACCTGCTGCCCCGCTCCAACAGGGAGAACGGCGAGTTCTGGCTCGACGGCCAGGGCGAGCTGTGGGTCGGCCGTCGGCACTCCCTCACCGAGGCCGAGCAGGTCCTGGGCCTGCCCGCCAAGGACGTCCGCGAGCTGCCCGAGGCACTGCGCGAGGCCACCGGCCGGGTGCGCAACGTCCGCGGGCACGACGCGGGCATCGAGGCCGCCCTCACCGACAAGGTCACCGCCGAGACCGACGCCGAGCTGCGCGTCTACCTCTCCGAGGCCCGCGTGGTGAAGGACGAGTTCGAGATCGGCGAGCTGCAGAAGGCCGTCGACTCCACCGTGCGCGGCTTCGAGGACGTCGTGAAGATCCTCGACAAGGCGGAGGCCACCTCCGAGCGCTACCTGGAGGGCACGTTCTTCCTGCGCGCCCGCGTCGAGGGCAACGACATCGGCTACGGCTCGATCTGCGCCGCAGGCCCGCACGCCACCACCCTGCACTGGGTGCGCAACGACGGCGACGTCCGCTCCGGCGACCTGCTGCTGCTCGACGCCGGCGTGGAGACCCACACCCTCTACACCGCCGACGTCACGCGCACGCTGCCGATCAACGGCACCTTCTCGCCGCTCCAGAAGAAGATCTACGACGCGGTGTACGAGGCCCAGGAGGCCGGCATCGCGGCGGTCAAGCCGGGCGCCGCTTACCGCGACTTCCACGACGCCTCGCAGCGTGTGCTGGCCGAGAAGCTCGTCGAGTGGGGTCTCGTCGAGGGCCCGGTCGAGAAGGTCCTGGAGCTGGGCCTGCAGCGCCGCTGGACCCTGCACGGCACCGGCCACATGCTCGGCCTGGACGTCCACGACTGCGCCGCCGCGCGCACCGAGGCGTACGTCAACGGCACCCTGGAGCCGGGCGTCTGCCTGACTGTCGAGCCCGGCCTGTACTTCCAGGCGGACGACCTGACCGTGCCCGAGGAGTACCGGGGCATCGGCGTCCGTATCGAGGACGACATCCTGGTCACCGAGGACGGCAACCGGAACCTGTCGGCCGCGCTGCCGCGCCGCTCCGACGAGGTCGAGGCGTGGATGGCGGCGACCAAGGCCAAGTAGGCCTGTGCGCTTGCAGGTTGCGCCTTTGGGCTGCGCCTTGTTGCGCCTTGTTGCACCTTTGGGCTGCGCCTTGTTGCGCCTGCAGGTTGCGCCCGTAGGTTCAGGGGGCGCGTTGCCCGGGGTCCGTCAGGACGCCTGGAGCAGCGCGCCCTCGCGCCATTTCAGGATCTTGTCGAAGCTCACCACCGCGCCCCGGCCCGGCCGGTTCCGGAAGTGCACGTGGTCGGCGAGCTGCTCGATCAGACAGAGTCCCCGGCCGCTCTCGCGGGTGTGCGCGACGGTCTGCGCGGCCGGACCGCGGCGCCGTACGGAAGGAAAGCCGGGACCCGAGTCGGTGACCTCGATCCGGCACTTCTCACCGTCCAGGTACGCCGTCACCCGGTACTCGGCGGAGTTCGGACCGGACGTGTGGTCGCCGCCGTGCTCGACCGCGTTCGCACAGGCCTCGCTGAGTGCGACCGACAGATCGTAGGAAACGTCCGGGTCGACACCCGCGGTCTCCATGGAGCAGAGCAGAAGACGGCGGGCGAGCGGAACGCTCGCGGCTTCCCGCCGCAAGTGGAGTGACCACCAGATGCTCATGCTCCAGCCTCCTGGCTGCGCCTCGACATACGACTACGTATTGCCGCAAGTGACGGCCCGTAAGCCCGTCACGGGTGTGCGAGCGCCCATTCGGCGGATGTGCACGCCCTGCGCGCCGGTGTAGGCGGAGCCGCATTCGGGGCCGGCCGCGCGCCCCACGGACGGCCCGCCCCGGTGACGTAACGGACCATAGGGAGCTTCCGGACCTGCCGGGTCCGGTGCGGGGTCGCAGTGCGATGATGGCTCCGCCATGTCACAGCCGGTCGCCTCTCGCGACGCACACAGCAGGGTCGCCCCGCGACTCGCCAGGGCCGCGGTCTTCGCCGCGGTCTGCGTTGTGCTGTCCGCGTGCGGGCACGTGCTGGGCTCCACGGCGACCGTGCCGTGGTGGACGCTGGCCGTGGCCTTCGCCGCGGTGTTCGCGCTGGCCGCACCGCTGGCCGGGCGGACGCGTTCGCTGCCTTCGATCACCCTCGCGCTGACCGCGGGACAGCTCGGTCTGCACGCCCTGTTCGGGCTCGGCCAGAATCACGCGGCCGCCGGAGCGGGCAGCGACCGGAGCCCGCTGGGCCCTCTCGCCGCCGACCTCATGTGCGGTGGCGGTGCGGGGCTCGACGAGGCCGAGGCGCGCAATGTCGTGGCCACGGCGGGACTCGGCCCGGCATCCGGCACACACACCGACCACGGCCTGCCCGCGTCGTACGACGCCTACGGCAATATCGGTACGGGCGGCGGACAGGGCGGCGCCGGTACGACGGCCGACTGTCTGCACTCGCTGGTCCCCAACCTCCCCATGCTGCTCGGTCACCTGCTGGCGGCACTCGCCACCGGATGGCTGCTGCGGCACGGCGACCTCGCGCTGCGGCGGCTCGGCAGGCTCTCCGCGTACGGCGCGGAGGAAGTCGCGGCGGGGGCGCTCGTACGATCCCTGCGCGCCGCGCTCACACTCGTGCACGCCCTGCTGTCGGGGCTCCTGGGAGTCCCCTCGGGCGGGCCGCGCACGCTGCCCGCGGCCTTCCGCGCCCCGGTGCGGCTGGAGGGGCGGGCGCTGCAGCACTCGGTGAGCAGGCGCGGGCCGCCCTCGTCGGCGTACGCCCTCATCGCCTGACGCGGCCCCCCTCGTCACTCGTACCGCAGAGTCTCGTACCGCCAGAGACTCGACTCGTACGGCAGGACAGGAGCGGGTCGCGGATCCGGTGCGCCTCAAAGCCTCAAAGAGGTGCGCCCGTCACCCGATTCGCTTCTGACTTGTGGGGTTCACAGCCATGACCGCAATCCGCCGTACCACCCGTCTGTCCCGTCTCGCCGCCGTCGGTGTCGCCTCCACCGCGTCCGTGCTGCTGCTCGCCGGGCCCGCCTTCGCGCACGTCAGCGTGCAGCCCGTCGGCCCGGCCGCCAAGGGCGGTTACGCCACGGTCAACATCAAGGTCCCCAACGAGCGCGACAACGCCTCGACCGTGAAGCTCGAAGTGACCTTCCCGGTCAAGGACCACCCGCTCACCTCCGTGATGCCGCAGCCCATCCCCGGCTGGACCGTGAAGGTCGAGAAGGCCAAGCTCGACAAGCCGCTGAAGGTGCACGGCAAGGAGATCAAGGAAGCCGTCGAGAAGATCACCTGGACCGGCGGCAAGGTCGGCCCCGGTGAGTTCCAGCAGTTCCCGCTCTCGCTCGGCCAGCTCCCCGAGGACGCCGACAAGCTCGTGCTGAAGGCCGTTCAGACGTACGACAACGAGGAAGTCGTCCGCTGGATCGAGGAGCCCAAGGAGGGTCAGCCGGAGCCGAAGACCCCGGCACCCGTCCTCAAGCTGACCGCGCCCGCGGGCGACGGACACGGCGCTCCGGCCGCCGACGGCAAGGCGGCTTCGGCCTCGGACTCGGCTTCCAAGGGCGGCGACAGCGACAAGAAGACCACCGCCGCGGCGGCCGACAGCAGTGACACCACCGCCCGGGTGCTCGGCATCGTAGGCATCATCGTGGGTGTCGCGGGTGTGGCTTTTGGTGTTCTCGCCGGCCGCCGCCGCGCCGCCTGACCCCACCCCTTCCTCAAGCACCAGGATTTTCATGCGTTCCATGCGTCCCATGCGTTCCATGCGTAAGAAGAAGAACGTGCTGGTCGCGGCGGCCCTCGTCGCCGCGGCCACGCTCACCCTGTCCGCGTGCGGCGGCAGTGACACCACGGCCAAGGGCGGCAACCAGCCGCTCGCCGAGGCCCCGCCGGCCAAGACGAAGGCCGCGACGGCCCTCGACCGCCCGTACACCAAGCCGAACCTGGTCCTGAAGGACACGAACGGCAAGGAGTACGACCTGCGGGAGGCCACCAAGGGCAAGCCGACGCTCATCTACTTCGGCTACACCCACTGCCCCGACGTGTGCCCGCTGACGATGAGCAACATCGCCGCCGCGTACAAGAAGCTCCCGAAGGCCGACCAGGAGAAGCTCCAGGTCGTCTTCGTCACCACCGACCCGAAGCGGGACACCCCGAAGGAACTCGGCAAGTGGCTCAAGGGCGCGGGCAGCCCGGACTTCATCGGGCTGACCGGTGACTTCCCGACCATCCAGGCCGGGGCGCGACAGCTGGGCGTCAGCATCGAGCCGTCCACCACGGACAAGGACGGCAACGTCACGTCCATGCACACCAAGCAGGTCATCGCGTTCTCGCCGAAGACCGACGCCGGCTACCTGCTCTACACCGACCAGGCCACCGCCGACGACTACACCGCCGATCTCCCGAAGATCGTCAAGGGAGAGACCCCGTGAACCGCCGCACCATCCGTCACACCCGCACTGCCCACACCACCCGCCTCACCGGCCTCGCCGTCATAGCCCTCGCGGGCTCGCTCGCGCTCACCGGCTGCAACGGCGACTCGGCCGACAAGTCCGCTGCCGACAAGACCGCCGCCGCGAAGACGACGGCTCCGGCTGCGGATCCGGCTGCGGACGGCAAGCCCAAGCTCGAAGTCACCGGCGCCTTCATGCCGGAACCCGCCATGGCCGACATGGCGGGCGGCTTCCTCACCGTCAAGAACAGCGGCAAGGTCGCGGACAGGCTGAAGTCCGTCACCGCCACCGGTTTCGCGGGCAAGGCTCAGATCCACGAGACGACGAAGGACGGAAAGATGCAGGAGGTGAAGTCCTTCGACGTGCCCGCGGGCGGCACGCTCGACCTCAAGCGCGGCGGCAGCCACATCATGTTCCTCGACGTGAAGAAGAAGCCGAAGAAGGGCGACAAGGTCGCCGTCGAGCTGCACTTCGAGAAGGCCGGCACCGTCAAGGTCGACATGCCGGTGGAGGCCGCCACCCACAACCCGCAGCAGCACCACTGAGGGGCTGAGACCACACCATGACGGACACCGCCCCGCGCTTCGGGACCCCGGCGACCAGCACGGCCGCCAAAACTCCGGCGACCGCCACGGCCGTCGGAACTCCGGCGACCGCCACTGCAGTACGTGTGCTGCTCGTGGCCGTCGCCCTGTTCGGCGCACTGCTCGCGGGCATCGGCCCTGCCGCCGCGCACGCCGCGCTCACCGACAGCAACCCGAAGGACGGGGCGGTGCTCGCCGGCGCCCCCAAGGACATCACCCTCAGCTTCTCCGAGCAGATCTCGCTCGGCGAGGACGCCATCCGCGTCCTCGACCCGTCGGGCAAGCGCGCCGACACCGGCGAGGTCCTCGACCTGTGCAGCGGAGACGCCATCAAGTACGGCGTCGCGCTGCACAGCGGGCTGCCCGACGGCACCTACACCATCGCCTGGCAGGCCGTCTCCGCGGACAGCCACCCCATCTCGGGCGCCCAGACCTTCTCCATCGGCGCCCCCTCGAAGAGCAGCGTCGCCCTGCCGACCCAGGAGGCCGGGGGCGGCGCGGTCGGTGTGCTCTACGGCATCGCCAGGTACGCCGCCTACGCCGGGTTCATCGTGCTCGTCGGCGGCGCGGCCTTCGTACTGGCCTGCTGGCGACGGGGTGCGTCCGAGCGGCCGATGCAGCGGCTGGTGGTGCGCGGCTGGCTTGTGCTGGCCGCGGCAACGCTGGCGATGCTGCTGCTGCGGGCCCCGTACACCGGGTCCGGGGAACTGTCGGGCATCTTCGACCTGGCCGCGCTCAAGGCGGTGCTGACCACCAAGACCGGTGCGGCGCTGGTCTCGCGACTGTTGCTGCTCGGTGCGGCCGCGCTGTTCGTGGCCGTCCTGTTCGGGGCGTACGCGAAGAAGACCGGCGCCTACGGTGACGGTGGTGGCGGCAACAGTGGCGGCGGCGACCGCGACGGTGACGACGGCGACAGCGACGACGAGGACTCTTCGCTGAAGGACCTCACCTTCGGCCTCGCCCTCGGTGGCGGGGTCGTCGCGGCGGGCATCGCCGCCACCTGGGCCATGTCCGAGCACGCTTCGACGGGCATCCAGGCGGGCCTCGCGATGCCCGTGGACGTGCTCCACATGCTGGCGGTCGCCGCCTGGCTGGGCGGGTTGGCCGCACTGCTGGTCGCTCTCTACCGGTCGCCCGCCCTGGAACGTACTGCGGTACGGAACTTCTCCCGCCTCGCCTTCGGGTCGGTCGCCGTGCTCGTCGTGACCGGCGTCTACCAGTCCTGGCGGCAGCTCGGCTCCTGGAAGGCACTCGTCGACACGACGTACGGACAGCTGCTGCTCGCGAAGATCGCGCTGGTCGCGGTCATGGTCGCCGGTGCGTGGTTCTCGCGCCGGTGGACCGGGCGGATGGCGGAGGGCGCGTCCCCGGAGGCCGAGGCGGAGGCCGTACGGGAAGCGCGGGAGGCCCGGACCCGGGGCACGAAGACGAAGCAGCTGGCGACGCACCACGGGCAGCGGCAGGCACAGCCCGAGCCGGCGACCGTTCCTGCCGGCCCCGACCTCGGCCCCGACCTCGGCCCCGACCTCGGCCCCGAGCGCGCCGCCCAGCTCGCCCGGCAGCAGGCCGCGATGAGCACCGCGCGCGCCAAGCGGGTCCGCGACGCCGACCCGGAACGGTCCGGACTGCGGCGCTCCGTCCTCCTGGAAGCCGGGGTCGCGGTCGTGCTTCTCGCCGTCACCACCGTCCTGACCAGCACCGAACCGGGTCGTACGGAGCTCAAGGAGGCGGGCCGCGGCAACGCAGCCGCCCCCGCCGTGCCGAACCGTCCCGTCGACCTGAACATGCCCTTCGACACCGGTGGCAAGGGCGGCAAGGGCACCATCCGCCTCCAGGTCACCCCCGGCCGCACCGGCAGCAACGCGCTGCACGTCTGGGCGAACTCGCCGGACAACAAGCCGGTGGACGCCCCCGAGCTGAAGGTCGACCTCACCAACGAGGACAAGCAGATCGGCCCGCTGCCCGCGGTGCCCGACAAGCTCGCTCCCGGACACTGGAGTGCGAGCGGCGTACAGATCCCGATGGCCGGAACGTGGAAGATCGAAGTGACGATCCGGACCTCCGACATCGACCAAGTGACCGTGAACCAGAACGTCAAGATCGGCTGACCGGCGTGACCGACTCCCCTTCCTCTCCCAAGGGCTCCCCCAAGAATTCCCCCACGAATTCGCCCAAGAACTCTCCCAAGGATTCGCCCGAGAACTCCCCGGAGACGCCCCCCGGGATTTCGCGGCGCCGGCTGATCGGCACCGCGGGCGCGGCCGGAGCCGCCGGGCTCGTCCTGGGCGCGGCGGGCGGCGCGGGCGCCGCCTCCGCGCTGCGAGGGGACTCAATCGCCGACGGTCCGGGTCCGCTGTCCTCCGTCGGCACGGACGAGGAGATGTTTCACGGGAAACATCAGGCCGGAATCACCACTCCGCTTCAGTCCCGCGGCCATCTGATCGCCTTCGACCTGGCCCCCGGGTCGGGCCGCAAGGAGGCCATGGCGCTGCTGCGCCGCTGGTCGGCGGTGGCGAAGCAGCTGATGGCGGGCAGGTCGCTGGCCGGCGCCGACACCGGGGTCGCGTACGACGCCGGGCCGTCATCCCTCACCGTCACCTTCGGCTTCGGCCGGACCTTCTTCGACCGTACGGGCCTGGCCTCGAAGCGCCCGGCGGAGCTGGACCCGCTGCCGGACTTCTCCTCCGACCGCCTCGACGCCCGACGCAGCAACGGCGATCTGTGGGTGCAGATCGGCGCCAACGACTCCCTGGTCGCCTTCCACGCGCTGCGCGCCGTGCAGCACGAGGCGGGCGAGGCGGCCCGGGTGCGCTGGCAGATGAACGGTTTCAACCGCTCGCCCGGCGCGACCGCCGGCCCGATGACGGCCCGCAATCTGATGGGTCAGGTGGACGGGACGGGCAACCCGCAGCCCTCCGAGCCCGACTTCGAGAAGCGGATCTTCGTGCCGGAGAGCGTCGGCCCGGCCGGTCAGGAGTGGATGGCGGGCGGCTCGTACGCCGTCGTACGGCGCATCCGCATGCTCCTCGACGACTGGGAGAAGCTGCCTCGGGGCGATCAGGAGGCGGTCATCGGGCGGCACAAGAAGGACGGTGCCCCGCTGACCGGCGGCGACGAGTTCACCGAGCCCGAGCTCCAGAAGGTGGGCCCGAACGGCAAGCTGATCATCGCCTCCGACGCACACTCCCGGATCTCGGCGCCCGAGCAGAACGGGGGCGCGGCGATGCTGCGGCGCCCGTTCTCGTACCACGACGGCATGTCGGCGGACGGGGTGCCGGACGCGGGGCTGCTGTTCATCTGCTGGCAGGCGGACCCGCTGCGCGGGTTCGTGCCGGTGCAGCGGAAGCTCGACCGGGGGGACGCGCTGTCGAAGTTCATCCGGCACGAGTCGAGCGGGCTGTTCGCGGTACCGGGCGGGCCACGTGAGGGCGAGTACGTGGGGCAGCGGTTGCTGGAGGGGTGAGGCTCGCGGTCGCCGAGTCGGGGCTCGGGGCCCCGGGGTACACGGGGTCCACAGCGGCCGATGGTGGCTGTGAGACGGCTGAGCCGTGTCCCGTACGGCCCATTAGGGTGACCGTATGTCAGCCACGCGCTACGCCTACCTTGGCCCCGAGGGCACCTTCACCGAGGTCGCCCTCCGTACGCTCCCCGAGGCCGCCACCCGTGAGCTCGCCCCGATGCTGTCGGTGCCGGCGGCACTGGACGCCGTACGCAACGGAGAGGCAGCGGCCGCACTCGTACCGATCGAGAACTCCGTAGAGGGTGGCATCACCGCCACCCTCGACGCGCTGACCTCGGGCGAACCTCTGATGATCTACCGCGAGGTGCTGCTGTCGATCCGCTTCGCACTGCTGGTGCGTCCGGGCACGAAGCTCACCGACATCAAGACGGTGACCGCCCACCCGGCCGCCCAGCCGCAGGTCCGCAACTGGATCAAGGCGAATCTGCCGGACGTGATGTGGGAGTCGGCCGCCTCGAACGCGGACGGGGCCCGGCTGGTGCAGGAGGGGCGGTACGACGCCGCTTTCGCGGGGGAGTTCGCGGCAGCGACGTACGGGCTGGAACCGCTGGTCACCGACATCCACGACGCGGTGAACGCGCAGACGCGCTTCGTGCTGGTGGGCCGCCCCGCGCGGCCGGCGGCGCCGACCGGGGCGGACAAGACGTCGGTGGTGATCTGGCTGGGTCCCGACCGCCCGGGTGCACTGCTCGAACTGCTCCAGGAGTTCGCGGTACGAGGCGTGAACCTCATGCTCATCCAGTCGCGGCCGACGGGTGCGGGCATCGGGAACTACTGCTTCGCGGTGGACGCGGAGGGTCACATCGCGGACCGGCGGGTGGGCGAGGCGCTGATGGGACTGAAGCGGATCGCGCCGAAGGTGCGGTTCCTGGGGTCGTACCCGAGGGCCGGGGTGGCGGTGGAGGACGTTCCCGAGCTGCGGCACGGGACGTCGGACCGGGAGTTCACGGAGGCGTCGGACTGGCTGGCGCGGTGCCAGGACGGGCGTGCCTGACAGCCGGGCCGGGCCGACCCTGAGGACAACTCCAAAGTTATCCACAGGGTGCGGTCACTCCCTGGGGACAAGTCGACAACACAACGCGACATGGTCGACAAATCGCCCCAGTAGTCACTCTTCCCTCCACAGGTCAACAGGTCCGGCCGCGTCAGCTCAATTGCCTTGATCAACTCTTTAGGGGGAGTAATTCCCACTCGAATGAGTGTGTGAGGTGTGTTTAAGGAGGGAATCCATCGCCCCGGATGCCCCTTTCGGAACGATCCATTCCGGCATCCACAGATCTTTCGCACACCCTGTGGATAACTCGACGGAACTTCATCCCCCTGTGGACAAGGCGTAGCCCAACTCCCCTTCCAAACAAGGGAAAAGCGCCGTGATGCCCGATTCCGCACTACGGTCTCACTGAATCCCCATTACGGGCAATACGGGCAAATGCCACACTTTGGAATAGTGGGCAGCAATATCAAGGTGAGGGGCGCAGGCAGGCACCGGTAGCCTGGTGGGGTGATTGACCTTCGCCTGCTCCGTGAGGACCCCGACCGTGTTCGCGCCTCCCAGCGCGCCCGTGGAGAGGACGTCGCGCTCGTCGACGCCCTGCTCTCCGCCGACGAGCGGCGCAGGTCGTCCGCCGTCCGCTTCGACGAGCTCCGCAACGAGCAGAAGACGCTCGGCAAACTGATCCCCAAGGCCACCGGCGACGAGAAGGCCGAGCTGCTGAAGCGCACCGGCGAGCTCTCGGCCGCCGTGAAGGCCGCGGACGCGGAGCAGAACGAGGCGGCCGAAGAGGCACAGCGCCTGCTGCTCCAGCTCGGCAACATCGTCCACGACGACGTTCCGGTGGGCGGCGAGGAGGACTTCGTCCTCCTGGAGACGCACGGCACGATCCGCGACTTCGCCGCCGAGGGCTTCGAGCCCAAGGACCACCTGGAGATCGGCGAGGCGCTGGGCGCCATCGACGTCGAGCGCGGCGCGAAGGTGTCCGGCTCGCGCTTCTACTACCTCACCGGTGTCGGCGCACTCCTCGAACTGGCCCTGGTCAACGCGGCGATCGCACAGGCCACCGAGGCCGGCTTCATCCCGATGCTGACTCCCGCGCTGGTCCGCCCGCGCGCCATGGAGGGCACCGGCTTCCTCGGCCAGGCCGCGGAGAACGTGTACCACCTGGAGAAGGACGACTACTACCTCGTCGGCACCTCCGAGGTCCCCCTCGCCGCGTACCACATGGACGAGATCATCGACGCGGACAAGCTGCCGCTGCGCTACGCGGGCTTCTCGCCCTGCTTCCGCCGCGAGGCCGGGACGTACGGCAAGGACACCCGCGGCATCTTCCGGGTGCACCAGTTCGACAAGGTCGAGATGTTCTCCTACGTGAACCCGGAGGACGCGGAGGCCGAGCACACGCGCCTGCTGGAGTGGGAGAAGCAGTGGCTGACCGCCCTTGAGCTGCCGTTCCAGGTGATCGACGTGGCGACCGGCGACCTCGGGTCCTCGGCGTCGCGGAAGTTCGACTGCGAGGCGTGGATCCCGACGCAGGGCAAGTACCGCGAGCTGACCTCGGCGTCGAACTGCAACAGCTTCCAGGCACGGAGGCTCTCGGTCCGGATGCGCGACGGCAAGAAGGTCCAGCCCCTCGCCACGCTGAACGGCACGCTGTGCGCGGTCCCGCGCACGATCGTGGCGATCCTGGAGAACCACCAGTTGCCGGACGGTTCGGTGCGGGTCCCCGAGATCCTGCGTCCGTACCTGGGCGGCCGCGAGGTCCTGGAGCCGATCGCCAAGTGAGCACTGCCGTCTCCGCCGGTTCGGACGCCGCCGCGCCGTTTCCGTACAAGCTGATCGCGACCGATCTCGACGGCACGCTCCTGCGTGACGACCAGACGGTGTCGCAGCGCACGCGCGACGCACTCGACGCGGCCTGCGCCGCAGGCGCCGCGCACATCGTGGTGACCGGCCGGTCCGTCGCCTGGACCAAGCACATCTTCGAGGACCTCGGGTACGAGGGACTCGCGGTGTGCGGGCAGGGCGCACAGGTCTATCACGCGGGCGAGCGGCGGCTGCTGACCTCGGTGACGCTGGATCGGCAGCTAGCCGGTCTGGCGCTCTCCAAGATCGAGGCGGAGATCGGTCCGCTGGCGCTGGCCGCCAGCCGGGACGGGATAGACGGCGAGGTTCTGATGGGCCCCGGCTACCGGGTGCACGAGGGCCCGCTGCCGTACGTCCCGTTCGAGGACCCCGCCGAGGTGTGGGCGGCGCCGCTGACCAAGGTGTACATCCAGCACCCGGGTCTGTCCGACGACGCCCTCGCACAGGTCGCGCGGGAGACGGTCGGCAACCTGGTGGACGTGGTCATGGCCGGCGCGGGGGTCGTGGAAATCCTGCCGCTGGGGCTGAGCAAGGCGACCGGTCTGTCGCTGGCCGCGCGTCGGCTGAAGCTGAAGGCGTCGGACACGATCGCCTTTGGTGACATGCCGAACGACATCCCGATGTTCGGCTGGGCGACACACGGTGTGGCCATGGCGAACGCGCACGACGAGCTGAAGGCCGTCGCCCACGAGATCACCGCGTCCAACGAGCACGACGGGATCGCCGTGGTGCTGGAGAACCTGCTGAATCGCTGAATCGCCGGGTTCCGGGTTCCGGGTTCCGGGTTCCGGGTTCCGGGTTCCGGGTTCCGGGTTCCGGGTTCCGGGAGGGTGGGGGCGGCGCTTGAGCGCCGCCCCCACCCTCACTTACAGGGCGTGTACATCTACTTGGCCATCAGTTGTAGGATGACTGGGCAACCGGGCGAATCATTCCTTGCGAAAGTGGGCAACGACGCGATGGCACTTCAGGCGGCGGGGCGGAAGTCCCTGGTGGACTCGATCGTGGAACAGCTGCGCGATCAGCTCGCCGACGGCGAGTGGTCCGTCGGCGACCGGATCCCCACCGAGCACGTCCTCGCCGAGCAGCTCGGCGTCGGGCGCAACACCGTCCGCGAGGCCGTACGCGTCCTGGTGCACGCCGGACTGCTGGAGTCCCGCCAGGGCAACGGCACGTTCGTCCGCTCGACCGCCGACCCCGCAGCCGTCCTGCGCAGCATGCAGCACGCCGGCACCCTCGACGTGCTGGAACTGCGCGTGGCCCTGGAGGCGGAGGCCGCCCGGCTCGCCGCCGTACGCCGAGACGAGGACGACCTGCGTGCACTGCGTGCGGCTCTGGCCGAGCTGCACGAGCAGGGCGACCGGGCCGCCGACGCCGACATCGCCTTCCACCGGGGCATCGTCGAGGCCACCCACAACGCGGCCTTCAGCGAGGTCTACCGCTTCTTCTCCACCCAGGTGCACGAGTCCCTGGTGACCTCGCTCGGCGACCACGAGATGCCGCCCATCGACCTGGCCGCCCACACCGCCCTGGTCGACGCCGTCGAGAGCGGCGACCCGGCGGCGGCGGAACAGGCCGCGCGCGCACTGCTCCAAGTGCCGATCGACGTGATCCGCGGACTCGTCGGCCGCTGAGCTTCCTCTTCTCCCACCAAGTTGTCACCCCTCCCCTTCGAGCGGTTGTCACCCCTCCCCTTCGAACGACTTCGAACCACTTCGAAAGGTGCTTGCCTTGTCACGCCCGGATGCCGATCAACTCCTGCTGGACGCCGAGGCCGATGTCCGGCCCACTCCCCAAGGGGTCGCCGCGCGGCGGGCGTTGCTGGCGCATCCGATGCTGCTCATGGTCGGCATCGTGCTGGCCTCGCTCAACATGCGGGCGGCACTCGCGAGCGTGTCCCCACTGGTCGGCGAGATCAGTGACAGCTTCGGCCTGTCGTCGACGGCCACCAGCCTGGTGACGTCCGTGCCGGTGCTCTTCCTCGGCGTCGGCGCGATGATCGCCCCCTGGCTGGGTCGGCGGTTCGGCACCGAACTGGTTCTGTTCGGCGCCCTGTTGCTGCTCGGCGCGGGCATCCTGGTCCGGGTCGTGCCCTCGACGGCGGCCCTGTACGGCGGCGGTCTGCTGATCGGTGTCGCGATATCCCTCCTCAATGTGCTCATGCCCGGTCTGATCAAGCGGGACTTCCCCGACAGGGCCGCGTCGATGACGTCGGTCTACACGGGCTCGATGATCGCCGGTGCCACCGTCGTGGCCGCCACCTCGGTGCCGCTGGAGAAGGCCTTCGGCGGGAGCTGGGAAGCGTCCCTGGCGTTCTGGTCGCTGCTGGCCGCCGTCGCCGCGGTGGCCTGGCTCCCTCAGATGCTGATCTCCCGCGGCCGTACCGGACACGAGGTGCGGGTCGCCCCGGCCACCGCTGGCAAAACCGCTCCGAGGAGCATCTGGCGCTCGGCGCTGGCCTGGCAGGTCACTCTCTTCATGGGCCTCCAGTCGCTGTGGTCGTACGTCCTGATCGCCTGGATGCCGACGATCTTCACGGATCACGGGATGAGCCGCTCCACGGCCGGCGTCATCTTCGCGTTCAACAATCTGATCCAGGTCGCGGGTGCTTTCGCCGTACCGCTGCTGGCCGGGCGGATGCGCAGTCAGCGTCCGCTGGTTGCTCTCGTCGCCTCTCTTGTCGCGGCCGGATATGTCGGCCTGATGGTGGCCCCGGTGTCCGGGGCCTGGCTGTGGTCGGCGATTCTCGGCGTCGGCCAGGGCGGCGCCGTGGGTCTCGCACTCACGCTGATCGTGCTGCGCAGCGGGGATGCGGCGACGGCGGCGCGGCTCTCCGGAATGGCGCAGACGATCGGCTATCTGCTGGCCGCCGTGGGCCCGTTGGCGGCGGGCGCCGTCTACCAGATGACCGGCAGTTGGACGGTGCCGATCGCCCTGATGCTGGGCGTGTGTGCGGCGGCTCTGGTGGTGGGTCTCTTCGCGGCCAGGGACCGGAAGGTCTGACTTTCCAGATGTCAAGGTCCCAAGGCTCAGGGCCTGTTCGGTGAAACGGGGAGCGCCCCCGGTTCGTATGTGGAATACGAACCGGGTTCAACCTCCTCCCCTCCCTGACCGTCGCGCCGAACGTGCTGCTTCCGC
>NZ_JBEZKB010000017.1:0-196678 GCF_040651475.1 Streptomyces sp. NPDC048442 | reverse complement strand
CCCTCTTGGGCAGCGGGGCCGCCCCCCGGGGGCAGTGGGGTCTCCCCTGCTCGAGCGAAGCCGAGAGCTTGGGGAAGGGTGGGCAAGGGGGCGGCACCCACGCGGAGCGCAACCCCTCCGCGACCGCACGCGCTCGACGCCGCCCCCTACCCCCTCCCCACATACGGCATCGCCGTCGCCAGTACCGTCGCGAACTGCACATTTGCCTCCAGTGGCAGTTCTGCCATGTGCCGTACCGTCCCCGCCACCTCCCGCACATCCATCACCGGCTCCACCGCCAGCTGGCCGTTGGCCTGCAGGATTCCCGTCTGCATCCGTTCCGTCATGTCCGTCGCCGCGTTGCCGATGTCGATCTGGCTCACCGCGATCCGGTACGGGCGGCCGTCCAGGGACAGTGACTTGGTCAGGCCCGTCATCGCGTGCTTGGTGGTCGTGTAGGCGACCGAGTGCGGGCGTGGCGCGTGGGCCGAGATGGAGCCGTTGTTGATGATCCGGCCGCCCTGCGGGGACTGTTCCTTCATCTGGCGGTACGCCGCCTGCGCGCACAGGAACGCGCCGGTGACGTTCACCTGGACCACCGACTGCCAGTCGGCGTAGGTGAGTTGTTCGGTCGGTGTGGCGCCGGGGCCGAACGTTCCCGCGTTGTTGAAGAGCAGGTCCAGGCGCCCGAAGCGCTCCCGTACCGCAGTGAAGAGCGCCGTCACCGCCTCCGGGTCCGCGACGTCCGTCGGGACGGCCAGCGTCTCGCCGCCCGCCGGCTCCGCCGCCACCTCCGCCGCCAGCTCCGCCGTCCGCGCGAGCGGCTCCGCGCGCCGGCCCGCCAGTGCCACCGACCAGCCGGAAGCGGCCAGCTCCACCGCCACCGCCCGGCCGATGCCGGAGCCCGCCCCTGTCACCACCGCGATCTTCTGAATGCTCATGGGCAGGGAGGGTAGTCACACCCGCCGCTCAGGAACTCATCTGTCCGTCATGTGGTGGACGTGTACGCGACAATCGGGGGCCCTTCCCGGGAGATGGGCTTCGGGCATGACCAGCACCCATGCGCCCGAAATGCAAGCAGCCGCCCGCCAGTTGATGCACGGCCGCCGTCGCTTCCTCACCGTCGCCGGAGCCGCCGCAACCCTCGCCTTCGCCACCAACCTCCCGGGAACGGGAGGCGCCGAGGCCCACGCCGCGTCCGTCACCGACTTCGACGCCCGGCGGATCAAGGAGGACCCGTTCTCGCTCGGCGTCGCCTCCGGGGATCCCCTCCCCGGTTCCGTACTGCTCTGGACGCGGCTCGCCCCCAGACCGTACGAAACGGACAGCGCTCTGCCCAAGGCCCGCATCCGGGTCGAGTGGGAGGTCGCGCACGACGAACGCTTCCGGCGGACCGTGCGGCGGGGGAGCGTCACCGCGCACCCCGAGTTCCACCACAGCGTGCATGTGGAGGTGGACGGGCTGGCGCCGGACCGGGTCTTCTACTACCGCTTCCGGGCGGGGAGCTGGGTGAGCCCCGTCGGACGCACCCGGACCGCGCCCGCGCGCGGGGCGCGCGTCGGTGAGCTGCGGCTCGGGGTCGTCTCCTGCCAGGCGTACCACGACGGGTACTTCACCGCGTACAAGCACCTGGCGGGCGAGGACGTCGACGCCGTCTTCCACCTCGGGGACTACCTGTACGAGTACGCGGTGAACGCGGTCGGCGGCGAGCGCAAGTACACCGACCGGCGGCTGCCCGCGCACTTCAACCGCGAGACCGTGACCCTGGAGGACTACCGGCTGCGGTACGGCCTCTACAAGTCGGACCCGGACCTGCGCGCCGCCCACGCCGCGCACCCCTTCGTCGTCACCTGGGACGACCACGAGACCGAGAACAACTACGCGGGCGGCACCCCGGAGAACGACGTCCCGCCGGAGGAGTTCCTGCTGCGCAGGGCCGCCGCCTACCGCGCGTACTGGGAGAACCAGCCGCTGCGCGTCCCGCAGCGCCCCACCGGGCCCGACATGCGGCTCTATCGAAGGCTGCGGTTCGGGCGGCTCGCCCAGTTCGACATCCTCGACACCCGGCAGTACCGCTCGGACCAGGCGTACGGCGACGGGTGGCAGGTCCCGGGGCCCGAGTCGGAAAATCCGGTACGGACGATGACCGGCGCCGCCCAGGAGCGGTGGCTGATCGACGGCTGGAGCAACGGGACCAGGCCCGTGTGGAACGTCGTCCCGCAGCAGGTGACCTTCGCCCAGCGCCGCAGCCAGTCCGCCCCCGGCTTCAAGCTCAGCATGGACTCCTGGGACGGCTACCCGGCCTCGCGCGAACGCATCCTCGCCGGGGCCGAGTCGGCGGGCGTGAAGAACCTGCTGGTACTGACCGGGGACGTGCACGTCTCGTACGGCCTCGACATCAAGCGGGACTTCGCCGACCCGGCCTCGCGGACCGTCGGCACCGAGATCGTGACGACGTCCGTCGCGAGCGGGAAGAACGGGGCGGACCGGCCCGCCGACTGGGAGCGGCTGACCGGCGCCAACCCGCACATGAAGCACTACAACGGACGGCGCGGGTACGCCCTCCTCACCCTCACCCCCGAGCAGGCGCGCGCCGACTTCCGGACGGTCGCGGCGGTGACGACGCCGGGGGCGGCCGTGACCACCGCCGCGTCCTTCGTGACCGAGGCGGGGAATCCGGGGCTCAAGCCGGTCTAGTCGGCTCTGCAGGAGCGCCCCGCACGCGACAACACACCGGACCCGCCCCCGCCCGTGCCCCGCTCAGCCCTCCTGCGGATAGCGGACGCCGATCCTCTCCCGTACCGCGTCCAGCGTCCGCATCACCGCCAGGCTGCCGTCCAGTGGCACCAGCGGCGACTCCTTCTCACCCGCCCGCAGACAGCGCATCACCTCGGCCGCCTCGTGGCGCAGGCTGTCGTGCGGGGCGTCCGCGGCGGCCACGACCTCTTCGGGGGCGTGGCCGGCGCGGTGGAGGGTGAAGCGCTCCGGGAAGAAGAAGCCGTTCGGGACGTCGATCCGGCCCTCCGTGCCGGTGACGGACGCGATGACCGGGGTGCCGGCGGTGACCGAGCAGGAGAGGGTCGCCAGGGCGCCCGAGTCGGGCCAGCCGAGCAGGATGCCGGTGTTCAGGTCGACGCCCTCGGGAGAGAGGAGGGCGTGGGCCTGCACCGTGCCGGGCTCGCCGAGCAGCAGGTGGGCGAAGGACACCGGGTAGACGCCCAGGTCGAGCAGTGCGCCGCCGCCCTGGGCGGGGTCGCGCAGGCGGTGGTCGGCGGCGAAGGGCCCCGGCAGCCCGAAGTCCGCCTGTACGGTCCTGACCTCGCCGATCGCGCCGTCCTTGACGAGCGCGGCAAGGCGCCGGATCAGCGGGTTGCAGTACATCCACATCGCTTCCATCAGAAAGCGGTCGTGGGTACGGGCAATGCCGATCAGTTCCGCAGCCTCCGGGGCGTTCAGCGTGAAGGACTTCTCGCAGAGGACCGCGCGGCCCGCTTCCAGGCACATCCCGGCCGCCGCCCGGTGCGCCGAGTGCGGCCCGGCCACGTAGACGACGTCGATGTCGTCGTCGGCGGCCAGTTCCGCCCCACTCCCGTACGCCCGGGGGATGTTGAACCGGTCGGCGAAGGCCTTCGCGCGCTCCGGCGTACGGGATGCGACCGCGACCACCTCCGCGTCCGGCATCTTCTGCAACTCGGTGGTGAACGCCGAGGCGATGCCACCGGTGGCCAGTACCCCCCAGCGCACGGTTGCCGCACTGCTCATCCGTCCCACCCCTTCCACCCCTCCCGCCTGTCCCGGAAGCGTGTTCCGAGCACTCCGAACGAGCTGAGAGCATAGGTCGGTATTCAACAAAGTGGGAGTGATGATGCCGGACAGCGGCAGCAGGACAGCGGCAGCGGGAGCAGGACAGGACCACATACCCTCGGCGGGCGCGGAAGCCTCCGCCGCGGTCGAGTCGGCGACGGCGGCAGCGGCCGCCGAGTCCGCCACCGCCGCGACTGCGGGTCCCGTGACCGCCGTACCTGCCGTACCCGCCGTACCCGCCGAGCCCGCCCAGGCCACGCCTGCTTCCGGCTCGGTAACCGGTCCGGCGACCGGCAAGGCGACCGGTCCGGCGACCGGCAAGGCCGTCCGCCGCACCAGCCTCCTCGTCACGCTCGTCCTCGGCGGGCTCACCGCGCTGCCGCCGCTGTCCATGGACATGTACCTCCCGGCGCTGCCCGAGGTCACCAAGGCCCTCGGCTCGCCCGCCGCGACCGTCCAGCTCACCCTGACCGCCTGCCTCGCCGGCATGGCGCTCGGCCAGCTCGTCGTCGGCCCGCTCAGCGACAAGCTGGGGCGCCGCCGCCCGCTGCTCGTCGGCATGGTCGTGTACGTCCTCGCGACCGCCATCTGCGCGTTTGCCCCGAACGCCGAACTCCTCATCGGCTTCCGCCTGTTGCAGGGCCTGGCCGGCGCCGCCGGAATCGTCATCGCGCGGGCCATGGTCCGCGACATGTACGACGGCGTGGAGATGGCGAGGTTCTTCTCCACCCTGATGCTGATCTCCGGGGTCGCCCCGGTCATCGCGCCCGTCATCGGCGGGCAGGTACTGCGTCTCACCGACTGGCGGGGCATTTTCTACGTACTGACGGGCGTCGGCGTCCTGCTCACCCTCGTCGTCTGGAAGTGGCTGCACGAGACGCTTCCGCAGGAGCGGCGGCACACCGGCGGCGTCGGTGAGGCCCTGCGCACCATGCGGGGGCTCCTCGCCGACCGCGTCTTCACCGGCTACATGCTCACCGGCGGTCTCGCCTTCGCCGTCCTCTTCGCGTACATCAGCGCCTCGCCGTTCGTCGTGCAGGAGATCTACGGCGCGTCCGCGCAGACCTTCAGCCTGCTCTTCGGCGTCAACTCCGTCGGCCTGATCGTCGTCGGCCAGATCAACGGGAAGATCCTCGTCGGCCGGGTCCGCCTCGACAAGGTGCTGGCCTTCGGCCTCGCCGTCGTCACCCTCGCCGCCGTCGCCCTGCTGCTGATGACGAGCGGGGCGTTCGGGAAGGTCGGGCTGTGGCCGGTGGCCGCCGGGCTGTTCGTCCTCATGTCGGCGATGGGGCTGATCATGCCCAGCACCAACACCCAGGCCCTGATGCGCACCCCGCACGCGGCGGGCTCCGCGTCAGCGCTGCTCGGCACGTCCTCGTTCCTGGTCGGCGCGATCGCGTCGCCGCTGGTCGGCATCGCGGGCGAGGCGACGGCGGTCCCGATGGCCGTCGTACAGCTGGTGTGCGCGCTGCTCGCGGTGGGGTGCTTCGTGGGGCTGTGCCGCCCGTGGCAGCGGACCTCGGACGCGTAGCGACCCGTCCTGCCCTACACGACGAGGGCCCCGGCTGCCGGCAGCCGGGGCCCTCGTCGTGTAGGCGTACGGGGTGATGCGGAAGGTCGTGGCGGAGGAGTCCATCTGCTGTCACGAAACCTTCCACGAGTTGGTCGGCAGGTCGGCCTTGCTTCCCCAGAACCAGGTGTTGAGGCTGCCGATCGGATTGGTCCGTGTGCCGTGGGTGAATCCGCCACCCACCCCCTGGGTGCCGGCGGGGCAGACGGCCGTGGCGGTGACGGTCTCTCCCCGGGTGGCGGGCAGCATCACCGAGGGACCCTCGACTTCGCCGATCTTCCGTGACGCCGTGCTCGGCGCGGTACGGACGAACTGTCCGAAACGGGACGTCACTTGGCCCGCCACCGGCCGCGCGGCGGCGTGGGAGCTGTCCGGGGCGGCCAGAGCGAGGGTCACGCCGAGGGCGAGTGCGCCCTGCGTGGCACGGCGGGGGCAGGGCCGCCCGGCGGATCGGGGTCGGGATCGGGATCGGAGGCAGCACGGAACTCCCTGGAGGGAGAAGTGGCAGTGCCGTCGCGACACCAGGAAGGAGCGTGCTCCTTTGCAGTGCTTGCGCTCGTGCCGCCGTTCCGCAGCAGCATCATCCGATCGGACCAGCATCTCTTGCGACAAGCCGCAGGAGGGGGGTCCACCTCGGCCCGCCGTCCGTCGGCGCCCCTACACGAGCGAGCGGAAGCGGCGCAGCAGCTCCATCGCCGGCGGGCTGTCGGGGTCGAACGGGTAGAGGCCCTCCTGCTTGTGCGGGACGGCCGGGCCCCAGAGGCGGGCGGCGTGGCACTCGTACGAGAACGCGATCTCGAAGAGCATGCCGCGCGGCCCGTGCACCCGCATCCCCCAGCCGGGCAGGAACGTCTGGCCGGGCTGGCTGACCGGGAGCTCCTTCACCAGGGCCAGCGCCTCGCGGGCCTCGGCCTCCTCCCAGAGTGCCGTGTCCTCGCCCGTCATGGTCTTCGGCAGCGGGTCGTTGGCGTCCGGGGTGATGCGGACGACTTCGATCAGCTCGGTCTGCTCGTGTGCGCTGGGCAGCAACATCCGCTCAGAGTGACCGAGTTCACGCCGCCGCGCCAGCGATTCAGCTACGGGGGTACCCGATCAGGTGCTGCCGGTCCTGCCGGTCCGTCCAGCGGAACAGGCCCGTGCCCGCCACCTCCGCCTCGGGCAGCACGGTGGTGTCCGCCAGCGCGGCCGGTACGGCGGTGGCCAGCGGTACCTCGACCGGGGTGCCGGCCGCCGAGGTCGGGCTCGTCGTGCCGTACGCGGTGCCCCCGTCGGTGACCGAGGTCAGGGTCACCGGCCTGGTGCCCTCCTTCTCCTGGAAGCAGTGGCCCGTCTGCGCGCCCTTGGCGGCGGGGGTACGGAGATCGAAGGCCAGGTTCCCGGCCACCAGGTAGCCGCCGCCGGGGGAGGTCACCGCCTGCGGGTACGCGCCCGGCTCTATCGCCGGCTTGCGGCAGTCGACCGATCCGAGCACCTTCCCGGTGTTCGCGTCGTGCACCGCCCACCGGTCCCAGCCGTCCGGCTTCTTCTTCTGCCACTTCGCCAGTACGTGCCCGGAGGCCGTCACCGAGGTGGGCAGACCGGACGCCGGGTCGGTGCCCCCGGGCGCGACCGACCTGCTGTACCAGCCGCCCCGCACCCAGAATTCCGTACGGCCGCCGACCAGCAGTCCCTTCGCGGTCAGGCCCCGGACCTCGGTGCGGGTACGGCAGTTCTCGCAGTCCTTGGGCGGCCGGAGGTCCTTCGCGGCCACGGCGGACAGTCGCCCGGTGAGCGGGTCCACGACCGTCGACGCCGCCGCACCGTCGGTGATCAGGATGCCGGGGCCGGTGCCGGACACCACCGGGACGCCCGTCCAGGGCAGCTCGACGTGGAGCGGGCGGCCGGTCCCGGCGTCGTACACGTCGAGGGCGACGACCGAGTCCCCGGTCGACAGCGCGTCCGAGCCGCCGACCTTCCCGTACGACCAGGTGACGAAGAAGCGGCGGTCGCCCTTGGCGACGGACAGCAGCCGGGGGAAGTACGCCGGGTCGGAGAGGGACCGCCACGGCGCGCCCGTCCAGAGGGGCTTCCCCGTTGCCGTGTCGTATGCACGGAGCAGGAAACGGCCGCTGCCGGAGCGCTCCACGTGTGCGAGCAGGGGGGAGGAGGACGAGTACGGGGACGGCTGGGAGAGCGCGTACTCCGTGGAGCCGCCGACGATCTGCCAGCCCTTGCCCTGAGCCCGGCTGTACGCGGCGGGGACCCGGAGGCGGGGGACGGGCGAAGGGGCGGGGTGCTGCTCGGACCGGACCGTGCCGTTGCCCGTGCTCCTGCCGTCCGTGTTCGCCTTGTCGCCCTTGTCGTCCTGGGTGCCGCCGCAGGTGGCCAGGAGGAGCAGGAGCGCCAGGACGGCCACTGCGACCACCAGAGCCGTCCGTACGATCCGCTGTCCCATTGCTTCCCCCGGTTTCCCCCGTCGCGTCCTGCCGGACCCGCCGCCCCCAGAAACGGTCAACGGCTGTCAGCGTATGCAACTGCCCCTGGATGCGCAGCAGTTCCCTCACGTCCCTTTTTGCCCCCTACACTCTTCCGGTGAACTCCACCCTCTCCTTCCCGGAAGTCCTGCGCGGCGCCCTTGCCGGGCTGCTCGACGGGCTGCCGCCCAAGCAGGCGACGCAGGCCGTCGACCGGCTGATCGCCAACTACCGGGGAACCACTCCGACCGACGCACCGGTGCTGCGCGACCGCTCCGACGTGGCCGCGTACGCCGCGTACCGGATGCCCGCGACCTTCGAGGCCGTACGGTCCGCGCTCGGCGCGCTGCGGGATGCCGCCCCCGGGTGGACACCGGGCACACACCTGGACGTCGGCGGCGGGACGGGCTCCGCGAGCTGGGCCGTCACCGAGGCGTGGGGGACGCAGCGGAGCACCGTCCTCGACTGGGCGGAACCCGCTCTCGCGCTCGGCCGGGAGCTGGCCGAGGCGTCGGGGGTGCCCGCGCTGCGGAACACCGTCTGGCAGCGCTCTCGTATCGGATCGGCGCTCACCATCGAGAGCACTGATCTCGTCACCGTGTCGTACGTGCTGAAGGAGCTGACCGAGGGCGACCGGGACACCCTCGTCGACCAGGCCGCCCGAGCCGCGACCGGGGCCGTCGTCATCGTCGAGCCGGGAACGCCGGACGGCTACCGCCGCATCCTCGCGGCCCGCGACCGGCTGATCGCGGCGGGGCTGCGGATCGCCGCGCCCTGCCCGCACAGCGGCGCCTGCCCGATCGACCAGGAGGGCACCGACTGGTGCCACTTCTCGGCCCGGGTCAGCAGGTCGTCGCTGCACCGGAAGGTCAAGGGGGGTTCGCTGGCGTACGAGGACGAGAAGTTCGCGTACGTGGCGGCGGTGCGGGACGAGGCGGTCGACGCCACTCCGGTCGGCGCCCGCGTCGTGCGCAAACCGCAGATCCGCAAGGGCCTGGTCATGCTGGAGCTGTGCCGGGCGGACGGCGAACAGGCCAAGGAGAACATCTCCAAGAAGCGCCACGGCGACCTCTACCGGGCGGCCAGGGACACCGACTGGGGCGACGCGTGGCCGCCCCGGGAGGGGAGCGCCCCTTAGGGGCGCGGGGAACTGCGCGACCGGCCACGACGCGCCCGCAGGCGGGCAACGGGCGGTCAGCTCCCCGGCCCCCACTCGCTCTCAGCTGCCGCCGCGCAGCTCCTGCGTGCAGCACTTCACGCTGCCGCCGCCCTTGAGGAGTTCACCGAGATCCATCCCGATCGGCTCGAAGCCTCGTACCCGGAGCGGATCGTAGAGGCCGGTCGCCGCCTGCGGCAGCAGCACGTGGCGGCCGTCGCTCACCGCGTTGAGGCCGAGCGCCGCCGCGTCCGCCTCCTCGGCGATCAGCGCGTCGGGGAAGAGCCGGGCGAGGACGGCGCGGCTGCCGGGGGAGAAGGCGCCCGGGTAGTACATGACCTCGTCCGTACGGTCGTCGAGGACGGCCAGCGCCGTGTCCAGGTGGTAGTAGCGGGGGTCGACGAGGTCCAGGCCGATGACCGGGCGGCCGAAGAACTCCTGCGCCTCGTCGTGCGCGGCGGAGGTCGAGCGGAAGCCCCGGCCGGCCAGGATCCAGGAGGACGTGACGGCGAAGTCGCCCTCGCCCTCGTTGACGTGGTCGGGTTCGTGGAGGTCGGCGAAGCCGTGGTGACGGAACCACTCGCGGTGGGCCTCGGCCTCCGGGGCGCGTTCCGCGTAGGCGAAGCGGGCGCCCAGGACGCGGCCGTCCACGACGGTGGCACCGTTCGCGGCGAACACCATGTCGGGGAGGCCGGGGCGGGGGTCGAGCAGTTCGACGGTGTGGCCGAGGGAGAGGTAGCGGTCGCGCAGGTCTTCCCACTGCACGAGGGCGAGGGGAAGTTCGACGGGCTTGGCGGGGTCCATCCAGGGGTTGATGGAGTACGTGACCCTGAAGTGCTCCGGGGGGCACATCAGGTAGCGGCGGGGCGCGGCGTCACGAATGCGTCCGGTCAATGAGGGCTCCTCACGAACGACGGGTAAAGCTGGGGGCACGGTGTGTGCCTGGTGCCATGGTCGGTGGTGGGGGGTCCTTTCTGCTGTGCACCGAAAGGGTGGTTCACGGTGGGTGGCGGGTGGGCACGGGCGGGTGCGGGTGCCGGCGAGGCGGGCGGGGCGGGCCGGTGGTCGTCGTGCGGGTGCGTCGTGGCTGGTCGCGCAGTTCCCCGCGCCCCTGAATGCCTGCCCCTCAGCCCGCTGGCCTCCTTGGGCAGCGGGGTCGCCGCCCGCCCCGCCTCGAAGAGACGATGCGTATCGTCTCGTGGTGCTGGTAGATTTCCTCCATGGCAGCCCCCGGCAAGACCCCCGACTCCGCCCGTCGCAGCGACCGTTCCCGGCGGGCCATTTATGACGCCGCTCTCGCCCTCGTCGGCGAGGTCGGGTATCAGAAGACGACGATCGAGGGCATCGCCGCCCGCGCCGGCGTCGGCAAGCAGACCATTTACCGCTGGTGGCCCTCCAAGGCGGCCGTCCTCCTGGAGGCCTTCGTGGACCTCAGTGAGCAGGCCGCCGAAGCCGTCGGAGAGGTCGGGCAGGCGATCCCCGACACGGGTGACCTGGTGGCCGACCTCAAGCTCGTCCTGCGCGCGACCGTCGATGAACTCGTCGACCCCAAGTACGACATCCCCACCCGGGCCCTCACCGCCGAGGGCATCGTCGATGCGGAGCTCGGCGCCCAGTACGTCGACAAGCTGCTGCGGCCGTCCCTCCAGCTGTACGTGGACCGGCTGCGTGCCGCACAGGAGGCGGGCCAGGTCCGCCCCGGGGTGGACCCCGAGATCGCCCTGGAGCTGTTCACCGGGCCGCTCACGCACCGCTGGTTCCTGCGCACCGGGCCGCTCACCCACGCGTACGCGGACAGCCTCGTCGAGTACGCCGTGCACGGTCTCGCCCCGCGCTGAGCACGCCTCCCGGTGACCCCGGATGCGGACACCTGCCACCGGAGGAGCAGGATGGTGCGAGCATGGAGAGGTCCGCCGGGGGCGAGAGCTCAGGGCCGGGGGCCGACGGTTTGAGGGTGAGGAGCCAGATGGGCGCGGAGTTCGGCCGCAATCGCGGCGCAGGGACAGGCTCGAATCCCGAGGCGAAGGCAGCGGCCAAGCCGCAGCCGAAGGCAGCTGCCGGGCAGGGCGTGGGCCCCGACCGGGACCCGGCCGCGCAGGGCGGCCGGATCGCCCAGTGGCTGCGCCGCCGGTCCGGCGGCAAAGCCGTACCCGACACCTCCGCCGACCGCCTCGACCTGCTCCGAGCCGCCGCCGGCGCGGGGCTGCCGCTCGCCCCCGCCGCGTACCCTGCCGGCTATCGGTGTTCGTGCGAGCGCGTCGGCTGTCCGACGCCCGCCCGCCACCCCGTGTCCTTCGCCTGGCAGACCCAGTCGACCACCGACCGCGCCCAGGTCGAGCGGTGGGCGAACACCCAGCCCCAGGCCAACTTCATCACAGCGACCGGCATGGTCCACGACGTCCTCGACGTACCGCTGGAGGCAGGCCGCAGTGCGCTGGAGCGGCTCGTCGGGGCCGGTATCGAGGTCGGCCCCGTCGCCGTGTTCGGCGAGGGCGGCAGCGAGGCCGAGGCCCGCATGCTGTTCTTCACCGCGACCCGGGGCACCCCCGAGGACGAGGACGAGTGGTGGCCCTGCGAGCTGGACTGCCATCCCGAGACCATGGACGAGCATCCGGGGCTGCGCTGGCACTGCCGCGGGAGCTACGTCCTCGTCCCGCCGGCCCGGCTGCCCGGTGACCTGGACGTGCACTGGGTGCGCGGCCTGGAGCACGTACTGCCGGATCCGCTGACCCTCCTGGAGACCCTCACCGACGCCTGTGCCCGGTACGCGGACGACGCCGACTCGGACACCGACCCGCATGCGGTGGCCTGGCCGATCGGGCGCTGAACTCCCGTAGAGGACTGAACTCCCGTAGAGGACTGAACTCCCGTAGAAGGCTGAACTCCCGTAGAGGGCAGGGGAGTTGCGTTACGAGCCGGTGGCCGACACCAGGCCCTGGACGCGGGACTGAAGCTCCACCGCTGGGCCCGCCGCACCCTGTGCGCCCTTCTTCGGCACCAGCGCCACCTGGCTCGACACCCGTTC
The DNA here is from genome assembly GCF_040651475.1 of Streptomyces sp. NPDC048442. Classification (NCBI taxonomy): domain Bacteria; kingdom Bacillati; phylum Actinomycetota; class Actinomycetes; order Kitasatosporales; family Streptomycetaceae; genus Streptomyces; species Streptomyces sp. NPDC048442. The sequence goes on along the minus strand of NZ_JBEZKB010000017.1, from coordinate 184,691 downwards.
CTTCAGCAGCGTGGACTTCGCGGTGCCGGTCATCAGCGCCCGTACGTCCGCGTTGAGGTCGAGCAGCGGCACGCCCCGGGCCGCCGTCTGCTTCTCGAAGTGGCGGGAGGCGAAGAAGACGAAGCCGCCGCCGTCCTTGGTGGCGAGCCCGACCGGGGCGAACGCGCCCGTGTTCAGTGCCTGGTCGAGGTACTGCATGGAGCGGCCGACGCGCTGCGAGGCCCGCTTGCGCGAGGCCAGCCACGCGGTGGTGTCCGGGCCGGGGGCGAAGGCGGTCGCGAGGCCACCGGACGTGGCGGGCTTGCCGGGAGGGGTCTGGAGGTACGTCGCGTAGGCCTGGCTCAGGTCCTGCGGCGGGACCTGGAGGGTCGACTCGTCCGCGGTCTTCGCCCACCCCTCGCCGTCCACCGCGAACTCGGGAAGCTCACTCTTGCGCAGCGTCAACAGGTGCGAGGCCTCCCAGAGTTGGTCCGCACCGCCCCGTACGAACACGAGCAGCCAGCGGGTGTCGGCGCGCTTGTCGCCGCCCTCGGTGTCCCGGTTGCTGTCGGTGTCGGCGACGAACCAGCGCGGCCAGCCCGCCCTCTTCGGGATCAGGAACCGGGCGTCGGAGAGGGCGAGCGGCTGGTGGGCCCTGTTGCCGCCGGGGCTCTGCGTGCGGCGAGCCTTGAGCCCCGCCTGGTTGATGGCGCCGAGCGCGCCGGTGACCCGGCCCGCGACGAGGGCCGGGTCGTACGCCTTGTCCGCCTTGTTGTAGGCGTCCGTGAAGTCCTTGAGGGCCTGGGCCGCCTCAGCCTTGGTCGCCGCCGGGACGATCTCCCGCTCGCCGTGCACCGTCACGCACCCGCTCGCCGTCAGCACCAGGGCCGCCGCCGTCGCCAGCGTCGCCACTCGCCGCCCCAGTCTTCGCGTGCGCGTCCTCATGCGTTGCCCTCTGCGTCTCTGCCGTACCCGCCGTCACCGACGTCCGGAACCCTACCGGGGCGAAGAACAGCACGAGCATGGGGACCAGATACAGCGCCCACACCGTGACCTGGAGGACGGTCGGGTCGCTCTGGAAGTTGAAGACGCCCTTGAGGAGCGTGCCGTACCAGCTGTCCGGCGGGATCTGCTCGGTGATGTCGAACGCCTTGCTGGACAGCCCGCCCAGGAAGCGCGCCTCCTGCAAGTCGTGGACGCCGTACGCCAGTACGCCCGCGGCGACGACGAGGAGCATCGCCCCGGTCCACGTGAAGAACTTCGCCAGGTTGATCCGTACCGCACCCAGGTAGAACATCCAGCCGAGCAGCACCGCCGTGGCCAGGCCGAGCGCGACGCCGATCAGCGGCCCGTTCGTACCGTCGCCCAACGCCCGCACCGACGCCCACACGAACAGCGCGGTCTCCAGACCCTCGCGGCCCACCGCCAGGAACGCGGTCGCCACCAGCGCGGCCGTGCCCATCTGCAGCGCCGCGTCGAGCCTGCCGTGCAGGTCGGACTTCAGGTGCCTGGCGGTGCGCCGCATCCAGAAGACCATCCAGCTCACCAGGCACACCGCGACGATCGACAGCGAACCGCCGAGCGCCTCCTGCGCCTCGAAGGTCAACTCCTGCGATCCGTACGTCAGTCCGGCACCGAAGCCGAGCGCGAGCAGCACGGCGACGCCGATGCCGGCCCACACCGGGAGCAGGGCGTCCCGCCGGCCGGTCTTCACCAGGTAGGCGATGAGGATGCAGACGACCAGGCTGGCTTCGAGGCCTTCGCGCAGACCGGTCAGGTAGTTGGCGAACACGTCGGTCCCCGTCCTTTTCTTTTACTTCGAGGGTTGCGGGAGGGGGCTACGAGAACAGCGCCCGGCCCCACCAGTCGTCCTTGTCCCGGACGCCCGGCGGGACGGCGAAGTGCGCCGAACCCACGTGCTGGATGTACTCGTTGAGGGCGTCGGAGCGCCCCAGGCTGCGCTGCACGGGGATGAACGCGTCCCGCGCGTCGCGCTGGTAGGCCAGGAAGAACAGCCCGGCGTCGAGCCGGCCGAGCCCGTCCGTGCCGTCGGTGAAGGAGTAGCCCCGGCGCAGCATCCGCGCACCGGAGTTGGAGTCCGGGTGCGCGAGCCGTACGTGCGAGGTCGGCAGCATCGCCTTCAGCAGCGGCTCGTCGTGCTCCTTGGACTTGCCGACGGCCGCACCCTCGCCCTTGTCGCGGCCGAAGATGTCCTCCTGCTCCTGGAGCGAAGTGCGGTCCCAGGTCTCGACGTTCATCCGGATGCGGCGCGCGACCAGGTAGGAACCCCCGGCCATCCACGCCGATCCGTCCTTCGCGGAGGCCCACACGTGCTTGTCGAGCGTGGCGCCGTCGGTGCCCGCGATGTTGCGGGTGCCGTCCTTGAAGCCGAAGAGGTTGCGGGGGGTCTGTGCGTCCGGCGTCGTCGACGACGTCTTGCCGAAGCCGAGCTGCGACCAGCGGACGGCGACCTTGCCGAAGCCGATGCGGGCGAGGTTGCGGATGGCGTGCACCGCCACCTGCGGATCGTCGGAGCAGGCCTGTACACACAGGTCGCCGCCGCTGCGCGCCTTGTCGAGGTTGTCGCCGGGGAACTTGGGGAGGTCGATCAGCGCCGCGGGGCGCTTGTCCTTCAGCCCGAAGCGGTCGTCGAAGAGGGAGGGGCCGAACCCGATCGTCAGGGTGAGGCGGGAGGGCTTCAGGCCCAGCGCCTCGCCTGTGTCGTCCGGCGGCGCCTCCGGCTGCCCGCCGTACGCGCCCTCGCCGACCACCCGTCCTGCGGTCAGCCGGGCCGCCGCCACCGTCCAGTCCTTCAGGAGCTGGACCAGCTCCGCCCGGTCCTTGGTCGTCACGTCGAACGCGGCGAAGTGCAGCCGGTCGGGGACCGCCGTGGCGATCCCGGCCTGGTGCGCACCGTAGAAGGGGACGGCCGCGCCGTCGGACGCGGCGGGCGCCGGGTCCGGCTCGCGGTTCAGCGCGACCGCGGCCCCGCCCGCGGCGGCGGCGCCGAGCGCGAGCCCCGCGCCGCCCCAGCCGATCACCGAACGGCGGGACGGGGCGGGGGAGTTCTTGACATCTGCTGAGGTGTCTTCTGCTGAGGTGTCTTCAGGCACGGCCGGACCCTCCTCGTACGGGTTCGTCAGGACTTACTTCGTGACCGCTGCGGCGAGCTTCGACAGCGGCTCGGCGAGCGCGTTCACCGCGTCCGAGAGCTCCTTGCGCTGGTCCTTGCCGACCTTGTCGTACGAGGTGAAGTCGTACGAGGTGGTGTCCGGGCGGTGCTTGTCGAGCAACTTGTTCAGCGCGCCGAACTGCTTGTCGAGCTGGGCGGTCAGCTTCGGGTCGTTCTTCGACGCGACCGGCTTGAGCAGCGTGTACGACTTCTCGGCGCCCTCGACGTTGGCCTTGAAGTCGACGAGGTCGGTGTGGCTGTAGCGCTCCTCCTCGCCGGTGACCTTGCCGGTGGCGACCTCGTCGAGGAGCTCCTTGGCGCCGTTGGCCATGGAGGACGGGGTGATTTCGGCGGTGCCGACCTTCTTCACCCAGGTGTTCAGGTCCTTCATCAGGGTGTCGGCGAGCTTCTTCTCCGGCTCCCCGATCTTCTTGTCCTGCCACAGCGCCTTCTCCAGGCGGTGCCAGCCGGTCCACGGCTTGCCGGTCTCCTCGACGCCGTCCTCGCGCAGGTCGACCATCGGGTCGATGTCGCCGAAGGACTCCGCGACGGGCTCGGTGCGCTCCCAGCCGATGCGCGAGGGCGCGTACGCCTTCTTCGCGGCCTGAAGGTCGCCCGCCTTCACCGCGTCGGCGAACACCTGCGCCTTGGGCAGCGTCTGCTCCGCCTGCTCGCGCACGTAGGTGCGGTACGCGGCGACCGCGGCGTCCTGCTCCGGGCTGCGCTTCGCGGCGGCGGCGCCGCTGACGGTGATCTTCTGCCGGATGCCGTCGCCCTTCATGCCGGGCTTGCAGGCGATCTCGTACGATCCGGCCTTGATCTCCGCCGTCAGCTTCGCCTTCGTGCCGGGGAGGATGTTCTCGCGCTCGGTGACGATGCGGTCGTCCGGGAACAGGACGTACACCTCGGTGACCTTGGTGCCCTTGTTCTCCACCGCCAGCTCGATCTTCCCGGCGGGGAACTCCTTCTTCGACACCTCGCAGGAGTCGTCCTTGGCGACGACCTGGACCGCGCCCTCGCCACCGCCGTCCTTGGCGTCGCTCTTCTCTGCGCAGCCGGTCACGGCGGTGAGGGCGGTCGCGGCGGCGACCGCGGTGAGGACGGAGAGACGTACGGGACGCATCAGGTGACTCCACGCGGGTGAAAGGGCGGGGCGGAACATCGACGGGGTCATCGACAGGGTCTACAAGGCCCTCAGGTCTACTGAGGCTTACCTAAGTTAAACGCCCTTTACTCCGGACATCACCGCCCGTGCAGTGATTCAGATCTCACCTGGGTCCCACGAGTACGAGGCGGTCACGGGAGCCCCATGGGCACCTCGGCGTCGGGTCAAGAGGAGGTCAAATTCCCTGTGCGGTCCTCCTCGGGATGACCAGCGGGGCACCGGTGCGCGGATGCGCGAGCACCTCGACCGGCTGCCGGTAGACCCGGCTCAGCAGCTCCTCGTCGAACACCTCGGCGGGCGGCCCGCACGCCGCGATCCGCCCGCCGTGCAGGACGGCCGCCCGGTCCGCGTACGCCGCCGCGAGCCCGAGGTCGTGCAGTACGACGACCACCGCGTCCCCCGCCGCCGCCCGCTCCCGGCAGACCCGCAGCACCAGCTCCTGGTGGCGCAGGTCGAGGGCGGCGGTCGGCTCGTCGAGCAGGAGTACGGGGGTGCGCTGCGCCAGTACGCGGGCGAGCGCGACCCGCGCACGCTCGCCGCCGGACAGCGCCTCGAAGGGGCGCGGCCCGAACCCGGTGACCTCGGTGGCCGCCATGGCCTCCGCGACCGCCAGGTCGTCCTCGTCCTCCAGCGGGGTGCCCGCCCAGGGTGCGCGCCCCATCCGTACGACGTCCTCGACGGGGAAGGGGAAGGAGAGCGCCGCCGACTGGGGGAGCACGGAGCGGCGCAGGGCCAGCTCCGGTGCGCTCCAGTCGCCGACGGGCCGGCCGCCGATCCGTACCGTGCCCGAGGAGGCGGGAAGATCGGCGGCCACCGCCGCCAACAGGGTCGACTTCCCCGCCCCGTTGGGGCCCACAAGGGCGAGGACCTCGCCCGCGCGGGCGTCCAGGTCGATACCGGAGAGCACCTCGCGCTGCCCGAGCCGTACGTGCAGGGCGGACACCTCGACGGCGGCGCTGCCGCGCACGACGGGGGAGGGGAGGCTGCGGCTGCGCCCCGGGGAGAAGAGGGACTTCCATGTGCTGTTCATGCCCAACCACCCTGCTTGCGACGGGTCCTGCGCAGCAGCCAGAAGAAGAACGGACTGCCGAAGAGCGCGGTCAGCACACCCAGCGGAAGCTCCGCGGGACTGGCGACCGTACGGGCCGCGAGGTCACCTGCGAGCAGTACGAGCGCACCGCCCAGGGCGCTGCCGGGGACCAGGAAGCGGTGCCCGGGGCCGTTGGCCATCCGCAGCAGGTGCGGGACGAGCAGACCGACGAAGGTGATGATGCCCGCCACGGCGACGGCGGCGGCCGTCAGCAGGGCCACCACCAGCACGAGCACCGTGCGCAGCCGCTCGACGTCCACGCCGAGGTGCCTGGCCGGGCGCTCGCCGAGCGCGAGGAGGTCCAGCTTCCCCGCGTAGAACGGCGCGACGAGCAGCCCGAGCAGCGCGCACGGCAGCACGGCGATGACCTTCGGCCAGGTGGCCTGGGCGAGCGAGCCGAGCTGCCAGAACGTGATCTGGGTGAGCTGCGCGTTGTCCGCGAAGAAGAGGCACAGGCCGATCAACGCGCCCGCGAAGGCGTTCACCGCGATGCCGGTGAGGATCAGGGTGACCACTTCGGTCCGGCCGCCCGAGCGCGACAGTACGTACACGATCAGCACGGTGATCAGACCGGCGGCGAACGCGCAGAACGTCACCGTCCAGTTGCCGAAGAAGCTCAGCCCCAGCGCGATCGAGGCGACCGCACCGACCGCCGCACCGGCCGAGATGCCGATGACCCCGGGCTCCGCGAGCGGATTGCCGAACACGCCCTGCATCAGCGCACCCGCACAGCCCAGGGACGACCCGACGAGGAGGGTGAGGACGACACGGGGCAGCCGGATGTTCCACAACACGCTCTCACCGACCCGGTCCAGGGGCCCACCACCGAGACCGACGCGGTGCTGTACGGAGGCGAGGACGTCGCCGGCGGAGATGTGGTACGCCCCGAGCCCGGCCGAGACGAGAGCCAGCAGGAGAAGGGCGAGGGCCAGGCCGGCGGTGAGGGCGAAGGTGGTGCTGGAGCGCCTTCGGGCCGGGGTGGGTTTCAAGTCGTCGGCGGGGGCGGCGGGTTGAGGCTTCGTGTCCTGTGCTGCCTCGGGAGTGGAGGTCACCGGGTCACTTGTCCTTGCCGTAGAGCTGATCGACGAGGGTTTTGAGGACCTGGTCCGTGCGTGGGCCGTAGTTGAGCAGCACGCCGTCGTCCACGGAGACGATGCGGCGGTCCACGCCGGCCGGGGTCTCGGCGACTCCGGGGACCTTGAGGAGTCCCTCCACCCCGTTGACGGACGTGAGCCCCTTGCTCATCACGAGGATCGCGTCGGGCGCGGCCTTCACCAGCGCCTCGCTCGTGATCGCGGTGAAGTCCTTGTTCAGCCCGGAGTCCTTGCCCGCGTCGACCGCACCGGCCGCCTCCAGGAGCGAGGCCGCCCCGGAGTCGCGCCCGCCGAGCAGGTACACGGACGCCGAACCGCGCAGGTAGAGGAACGTCACGCGCGGCTTCTTGCCGTCCTTCGGCTTCGGGATGTCCTTCTGGACGGCGGCGATGCGTTCCTGGGTCCGCTTCTTCAGTTCGGCACCGGCCGGCCGCACGCCCAGCGCGGCGGCAACCGCGTCGATGCGCCTGTCGACGTCGGCGAGTTCCTTGGCGGGCTCGACGACGACGAGGGGGATGCCCGCGTCACGGATCTGGGCGACCGCCTCGGCGGGTCCCGTGGTGGTGTCGGCGAGGACGACCGTCGGCTTCAGGGAGAGGACGCTCTCCGCCGACACGTCGTGCGCCCGCGTCACCACCGGGAGGGCCTTGGCCTGCTCGAAGGTGGCGGTGATGTCGCGGGCCACCACGTTCTGTCCGAGACCGAGGGTGAAGACGATCTCGTTCAGGCTGCCGGTCAGCGGCACGATCCGGTCGGTGGAGGTGACCTTGACCCGCTTGCCGTCGGCGGACGCGACCGTGACGGGCAGCTGGGGTCCGGGTGCGGTGGCGAGGGGCTCGACGCGGTCGGGAGCCTGCTGGCCCTCGGCCTTCGGCGGTGCGTACCCGTCGGGCTCGGGGACGGCGGCGCAGCCGGTGGCGGCGACGGCGAGGGCGAGCACGGACATCAGGGCGCCTGCCAGGCGTGAGGGGCGCGGGGATGCGGCCGGCGTTCGCACGGAGTGCACCGTCCTGTTCTGTTGCGGTCTCTGCGGACTGTCTCTGCGGACTGTCTCTTACGGGCTCAAGTGGCTGCTGTTGCGGGGGAGTTATTGCTGTCCGGCCGATTCGTCAGGGTGCGGAGGGTTCCGGACCAGGTCGGGCATAGCTTAGGTTAGCCTTACCTCGCTTGCCAGACCTCGGAGGGACCCTGATGTTGTCGACCGGATCGGCCCGCGCATGCGCCGTCGCGCTCCTTGCGGCCGTGCTCGGGGCTCTGCTCCCGGCCTCCGCAGCCAGTGCGGCGGCGCGCACCGTACAAGGCGGCAGGCTCGACTGGGGGATCAAGTCCTCCTTCCAGAGTTACGTCACCGGGCCCATAGCCAAGGGGAACTTCACCCTCCGGAGCGGGGCCGCGACCGTCGGCGGAAGCCAGTTCCGCTTCCACTCGGCCTCCGGTTCGTACGACCCGGTCAGCGGGGCGCTCAGCTCCGGCTTCTCCGGCGGGGTGCGCTTCACCGGCCACCAGAAGCCGGACGGCACCCACGAACTGGACCTCACCCTCAGCCGTCCCACCGTCAGGATCTCCGGCGGCAGCGGCACCCTCTTCGCGGACGTCACCAGCAGGAGCAAGGCCACCGGGAAGGTGACCAGCTCCGCGCAGATCCCGCTCGCCTCCCTCGCCGTGGGCGGTATCAACATGAAGGGCGGCGGCAGCCCGGTCGCCCTCAACAACGTTCCCGCGACGCTGACTTCGCAGGGCGCGAGCGCCTTCGCCGGCTACTACACGGCGGGCACCGCACTCGACCCGGTCAGCCTGTCGGCGGACGTGGCGGCGGGGGCCAAGGAACCGGCGAAGACCCCGGACGGGAAGAAGTCCGATGCCGAGAAGCCCGACGATAAGCCCGCGGGCGACGCGGCGTCCGGCGCCTTCCGGGACGCGGCCGTCGACTGGGGCGTACGGCGCACCTTCCGCGAGTACGTCACCGGCCCCCTCTCCAAGGGCAAGTGGGACCTGGGCGGGGGCGCACTGGACGGCGGCGCACTGTTCCGCTTCCCGCAGGGCAAGGGCGCGTACGACAGTACGGAGCAGACCCTCGACGCGGCCTTCGCGGGCAGCGTCCGCTTCTCCGGCGCGCACCTGGACCTGACGCTCTCGAAGGTCAACGTCAAGGTCGCGGACGGCACGGGCACCCTGGCCGCCGACGTCGCGACCAAGGACCTCCGGTCGAAGAAGGACGTCCGGACGGCCGCCGTGCCGCTGGTCACCTTCGAGGCGAAGGCGCTGACCGCCAAGGACGGCCTGGTCGACCTGGCCGAGGCCCCGGCGAAGCTGACCGAGCAGGGCGCGAAGGCGTTCGGCTCGATGTACCGGGCGGGCACCGACATGGACCCGGTGTCGCTCGCCGTCGCCGTCGACGACAAGGCGAAGCTGCCGGCCCTGCCGGACCTGGGCAGCGACACGAAGTCGGCTGCGGCGGGTGCCGGGGCCGAGAAGAAGCCTTCGGGGGCAGCGAAGACGGCCGCTTCCGCCTCCACCTCCACATCCGCCTCCGCTTCCTCGAACAGCGGGATGTACGTCGCCATCGGCGCGGTCGTCCTGGTGCTTGGCGCGGGGGTCGTGTACTTCGCGGTCCGCAGGCGCGGCAGCGGCAGCGGCAGCGGTACCGCCGCGAGTTGACCAACTCCCGCACGCAGCATCCCTCTTCTCCCCTCCCCTCCACTCCCCGCCTCTCTAGGAGTTCCCGGAACATGGCAGCCAACCGTCGCCCGATAGCCCTCGCCGCAGCCGTAGCCACGGTGGCCGCCGTCGGTGCCACCGCCTTCGCTCTCCCGGCCACCGCCGCCGAAGCGCCGGCCGGGCCCCCGGCCCAGATCAAGCTGAAGGACGGCACGCTGGACTGGGGCTTCAAGGAGTCCTTCCGCACGTACCTGGCCTCGCCGTTCTCCGGCGGCAGGATCACGGTTGCGGGCGGTGCCGAGCAGGCCGCGAACAACGGTGTGTTCACCTTCGTCGACGGTGTCGGCACGTACGACATGAAGACGCACGGCACGCAGACCGGCTTCAAGGGCTCGGTGCACTTCACCGCCCACGAGGGCGTTCTCGACGTCACGCTCTCGGACCTGAAGGTCGGCACGGCAGGCAAGGCCGGTGCGATCACCGCCGACGTCAGGTCGAAGCCGATGGGCAGCAAGGAGTTCGTCGTCCAGGACGACGTGGAGCTCGCCGCGCTCGACCTGTCCGCGGTGAAGCCCGGTCAGGGCGCCGGCGGGGCGATGGTCTTCAAGGACATTCCGGCGACACTGACGAAGGCGGGCTCGACGGCGTTCAACGGTCAGTACAAGGAGGGCGACAAGCTCGACCCGGCCACGCTCTCGGTGGTGGCCGACAGGGGCGGCGAGCCGACGAAGCCGCCGGTGGATCCGACGAAGCCGCCGGTCGACCCGACCAGGCCGCCGGTGGATCCGACGAAGCCGCCCTTGGACCCGACGAAGCCGCCCTTGGACCCGACGAAGCCGCCCCTCGACCCGACCGCGCCCCCGATCTCGGACCCGGGCCAGGCAAAGCCGCCGGTCGGCCCGCCGGCCGGGGCCGAGCAGGGTGCCGTCGTCGACGGCAACCTCGACTGGGGTGTACTGGGCCGCTTCCGGGACTACGTCACGGGCCCCATCGCGCACGGCAAGGTCGAGCTCTCCGGCGGCGCGGTGAAGTCCGGCGTCGGCTTCCGCTTCCCGAAGGGCAAGGGCTCCTTCGACGCGGAGAAGCAGAACCTCTCCGCGGCCTTCGCCGGCAAGGTCCGTTTCGTCGGTCACGAGGAGGGCGGCGAGTACACCCTCGACCTCAACTTCTCCGCGTTCAAGGTCGAGGTGAAGGGCGGCAGGGGGACGCTGGTCGCCGACGTGTCGACGAAGGACCGTGCGACGAAGAAGGTCGAGACCTTCAAGGCGCTGACGATCGCGGATCTGACCCCGGCGGGTGAACTGTCCGTCGTGGACGGCGTGGTGAAGCTCGCGGGCGTGCCGGCGAAGCTGACGGCGGGCGGCTCGAAGGCGTTCGGCGGGATGTACAAGGCGGGGCAGGAGCTGGATGCGCTGACGGTTGCGGTGTCGGTGGAGGAGGGGGCGAGGCTGCCGGGTGGCTCCGCCGGTGGTGCGGGTACGGCGGGCGGCTCCACGGGCGGTGCGGGTACGACCGGTGGCGGCAGTGTCGGCGGCGGCCTGGGAGGCGGCTCGGTCGGCGGCAACCTGGCTGCGACGGGCGCTTCGGCACCGTCGGGTGTGTTGGTGGGGGCGGCGGGGGCGCTGGCAGTTGCCGGCGGAGCCGTGGTGTTCGCGGCGCGAAAGCGGCGGGTGCAGGGCTGAGGGGTTTGATGGGGGGCGGCCCCGCTGCCCAAGGAGGCTAGGGGGAGGGCAGGAGGGGCGGCCCCGCTGCCCAAGGAGGCTAGGGGGCTAAGGGGCGGCAGTTAGGGGCGCGGGGAACTGCGCGATCAGCCACGACGCTCCCGCACGACGACCACCGGCCCTCACCCACCCCCACCCCCTCCTCCGCCCCACCCCCACCTCCGCCCCGCCCCCGGCCCCCCATGCTTCAATGCCGCCGTGAATGACCTAGACGTACTCCACGTGTTCTGCGCCCCCGACGGCACCCACGGCAACGCCCTCGGTGTGGTGCGGGACGCGCCCCGCACTTATCCCGGCCAAGACGCCCGGCAGGCCCGTGCGCGTGAACTCGGTTTCAGCGAGACCGTGTTCGTCGACGACCCCGAGCGCGGGGTCCTCGACATCTACACACCCACCTTCCGGCTGCCCTTCGCCGGGCACCCCCTCGTCGGCGCCGCCTGGCTGCTCGACATCGAGGTGCTGGAGCTCGCCGTCGGCGAGATCTTCGCGCGCCAGGACGGCGAGTTCACCTGGATCACGGCGCGCGCCGAGTGGGCGCCTGCGCGCACCCTCCAGCAGTACGCCACCGCGGCCGAGGTGGACGCCCTCCCCGCGCCCCCGCCCGGCGAGGGCTGGCTGTACGCGTGGGCCTGGGAGGACGAGGCCGCCGGGCGCGTCAGGGCCCGCGCCTTCCCCCGTCGCGACGACGGCATCGACGAGGACGAGGCGACGGGCGCCGCAGCCCTCCTCCTCACCGCACAGCTCGGCCGCGCCCTCAACATCAGGCAGGGGAAGGGCTCCCAGCTCCTCACCGCCCCGGGCCCGGACGGCCTGATCGAGCTCGGCGGCCGCGTCCGGTTCGGCGCGCAGGTGTGAGGGCGGAAGCACGGAAGGCCCGCGCCGACACCGGCGCGGGCCTCACCCTCACTGACGTACCGTCAAAAACTACGCACTGAGCGGGAATTCACCGCCCAGCTCCCTGAACACCGCCCCGTTGAAGTCGAATGCCCGCTTGCACTCCTCGATGATGCGCTTCTTCTCCAGCTCGTCCGCCGCGATCTTGTCCAGCAGCTCCCGGTAACTCCGCTTGAACGCGGCCGGGTTGGAGACGCCCTCGAAGACATAGAAGCGGACCCCGTCGCCCTTGCGGTCGAAGCCCCAGGTCTTCTCGGCCTTGTCGCGGATGATCTGGCCGCCCGACAGGTCGCCCAGGTAGCGCGTGTAGTGGTGGGCGACGTAGCCGCCGGGCCAGGTGACCGCGCACTCCGTGACACGTGCCGCGTACGCCGCCGTCGCGGGGAGTGCGACAAGGCCCTCGCGCCAGTGCGCGCCGCGCAGGTGCGTCAGGTCGCGCTCCAGCTCGGCGACGCGCATCAGCTCGGGCTGTATGAACGGGCCCGCGACCGGGTCGGTCCGCAGCGAGCCGGCGGCGTCCTCAAGAGCCTTGTAGACGAACCACAGCTGCTCGGTGTAGCGCGTGTACGCGTCCACGCCGAGCCTGCCGCCGAGGAGGTCGCCCATGAACGTCGAGGTCTCCGCCTCCGTGTGCTGCTCGTGCGAGGCGACACGGATCTGGGTGGAGAAGAGGGTGTCCAAAGCGGACCTCCGGTGACAGATGGGGCCGGATGGGAACAGGTGGGGGCGGACGGGGAGAGCGGTGGTGGCGGCAACGGCGCCCGCCCTCACTGATCTTCCCTGCTTAGGCTTACCTAAGTCAATCTGTTCCCGACACCCTGTCGGTAAAAACCCCGAACGGTCCACGACTCACGGCAGCGTCAGGATGTCCGCCCCGGTCTCCGTCACCACCAGCGTGTGCTCGAACTGGGCGGTGCGCCTGCGGTCCTTGGTGACGACCGTCCAGCCGTCCTCCCACATGTCGTACTCGTGCGTCCCCAGCGTCAGCATCGGCTCGATGGTGAACGTCATGCCGGGCTGCATCACGGTCGTCGCGTGCGGGCTGTCGTAGTGCGGCACGATCAGCCCGGAGTGGAAGGACGTCGAGATGCCGTGACCGGTGAAGTCCCGTACGACGCCGTAGCCGAAGCGCTTGGCGTACGACTCGATGACGCGGCCGATGATGTTGATCTGGCGGCCCGGCCTGACCGCCTTGATCGCGCGGTTGAGGGACTCGCGGGTCCGCTCCACCAACAGCTTCGACTCCTCGTCGACGTCGCCGCAGAAGTAGGTGGCGTTGTTGTCGCCGTGCACGCCGTTGATGTACGCGGTGACGTCGAGGTTCACGATGTCGCCGTCCTTCAGGACGGTCGAGTCGGGGATGCCGTGGCAGATGACCTCGTTGACCGAGCTGCACAGCGACTTCGGATAGCCCCGGTAGCCGAGGGTCGAGGGGTACGCCCCGTGGTCCACCATGAACTCGTGCGCGACCCGGTCGAGCTCGTCGGTGGTCACCCCCGGCGCGATGTGCTTGGCGGCCTCCTCCATCGCCTGAGCGGCGATGCGGCCCGCGATGCGCATCCGCTCGACGGTGTCGGAGTCCTGGACCTCGGGCCCTGTGTACGGCGTCGGCGCGGGTTTCCCGACGTACTCGGGGCGCCGGATGTTGCCGGGGACGGAACGGATGGGAGAGAGCTCCCCTGGTACGAGCAGCGACTGGCCAGACATGCCGACGAGTCTAGCCAGCGCCGCGGGGGCACTATGGCGTCATAGAGGACCGGCTCACGACACGAGGAGTCAAGGCGATGGCCCTGTTCAAACGACGTACCACCGGCAAGCCCGGCGAGTGGTTCTACTGCCTGGAGCACAAAACCGTCGAGGAGGGCCCGCAGTGCCCCTCGAAGGACCGCTTCGGGCCGTACGCCACCCAGCAGGAGGCGCAGCACGCCATGGAGACGGCGCGGGAGCGCAACCTGGAGTGGGAGAACGACCCGAAGTGGCACGACAAGGGGTCCCAGCAGGGCGGACAGGAGGAGGGCGGGGCCTGACCCCGGCCGTTACGCCGCCGTACGGGCAGGCTCTGCGGCTTGCCCCGGGGCCTGCCCTGCGGCCTGCTCAGCGGCCTGTCCTGCGGCCTGTCCGGCGACCGGCTCCGCGTCCCGCTCCCGCTGGGCCCGGCGGCGTACCGCGTCCGCGTCCGTCTCCGAGTCGTACGACATCAGCTTGGGCAGTACGGCGGCCAGCAGGCCCACCGCGACGACGCACGCCGCGCCACCGCTCCACACCGCGCCCCGTACGCCCGTCCAGCCCGCCACCGCACCGGAGCGGACCTGGCCGAGCTGCGGGCCGCAGCTGTAGGACAGGATCTCGATGCCGGCGAGCCGCCCGCGCAGCTCCTCGGGGATGGTCTGGTTCCAGATGGTGGAGCGGCCGAGCCCGCTGAGCATGTCGCCGGCGCCCGCGAAGGCGATGCAGAGCAGCACCAGCCAGATGTTGCTGCTCCAGCCGGCGGCGGTCATGGCAAGACCCCAGCCGGTCGCCCCGAGGACCACCAGCCGCCCGTGCCGCCGCACCTTGGACGCCCAGCCGCTGGTCAGCCCGACCACACACGCGCCGAGCGGCATCGCCGCATACATGAGGCCGAGCGACCACTCGGCGTCCAGGTCCTTCGCGAGGAAGGGGAAGATCGCGTTCGGGAACGCGAAGAACATCGCGGCCAGGTCGATCCCGTACGTACCGAGCAGCACCGGCTTGCTCCACGCGTAACGGGCACCCTCCGCTATGCCGCGCAGCGACGGCTTCTGCGCGTCGCGCGAGGGCGGGGCGGGGGAGAGCCGCAGACACATCACGACGGAGGCGGCGAACCCGGCGACGGTGACGGCGTACGCGGTCGGCGTGCCCGCCGACGCCACGACGAGCCCGGCGAGCGAGGGGCCGGCGATCGCCCCGACCTGCCAGCGCAGCGCGTTCAGGGCAGCGGCGGCGGTCAGCTGGTCGTGCGGCACGATCCGGGCCATGAGGGAGTCCAGAGCCGGGCGCTGGAGCCCGGCGAGGGCGGCCACCCCGGCGGCGACGACGTACAACGGCCAGAGCATGGGCTCCGGGAGGAGCGCGTTGACCAGCAGGACCACGGCCAGCACGCCGAGCCCGGCCTCCGTCAGCAGGATGATCCGCTTCCGGTCGACGGCGTCGGCGAGCGCCCCTCCGTACAGCCCGAACACGATCAGCGGCACCAGCTCCACAGCCCCGATCGCGCCGACGGCCAGCGGGGAATCGGTGAGGTGCGCGATCTGCAGCGGCAGCGCGACGAGAGCCATCGAACTGCCGAAGAACGCGACCAGCCCCTGCACCCACAGCAGCCGGAAGTCGGCGGAGGAGCGCCAGGGGGAGAGATCGGGAAGGAGGGAGGAGAGCTTTCGTGCCACGAGGGGTCATGGTGCGGCGGGATGGGTGGCGCAGGCAACTTGTTTTCGGGGCCCCGCTGCCCAAGAGGGCCGGCGGGCCAAGGGGGCCGGCGGGCCAAGGGGGTTTAGGGGCTAAGGCGGTTTGGGGCGAGGGGCAATCTTTTGGGGGCGCGGGGCCGTGTTGATATGCGGCTCCGCCGCGTGGGCGCGACCAGCCACGACGCACCCGCACGACGACCCTCTCAGCCCGTCGGCAGCCCGTAGGCAGCCCGGCCCGCCCGGCGTTGGAGGGCGCACGGACGCAGTCCGCGGACGGGGCGCAGCCCCGGGCCCCGGGCCCCACCGGCGCCGGCTGCGGCCCCAAACCCCTACCACCGCTCCGGCGGCGGCGCCGTCAGCCGCTCCGCGAGGCGGGACACCCGGTCCCGGAACCGCTTCCCGCCCCGTGGCCCCGGCACCGAATTCTCCCCGGCCGCCGCACTCACCAGGTGCTGGACCGTGTCCAGGTCCACCTCCCCGGCCGGCGGAACCGCGAGCAGCTCATGCGCCAGAGAGGCCAGTTCGGCCCCCTCGCCCTCCCCGGAGAGGGCCAGCACCGTGGCCCCCGCCCGGCGCACCCCGTCCACCCGCTCCAGCAGTCCCGGCTCCGCCGCCCCGGGCGCCACCACCAACAGCGTCTCCCCGCGCCCGGCCGCCTCCAGCCTGCCCAGGCCCACCGAAAGGTGCGCGGGGTCGTGCCGGCCCACCTCGTGCCGTACGAGGGTGGGGGCCAGCGCGGGCAGGCCCGACCACGCCGCCTCGTCCAGCAGGTGGGCGGCGAGGTGCCACGGCTCGTACCGCTCCGTACCGACCAGCAGCAGCCCGCTGCCCTGCGGCACCACCGAGCTGCGCAGCACCCCGGCGAACCGCCGCGTCGCGCCCAGCCACTCCGTACCGGCCAGGACTTCCCGCAGCAGTGCGACCCTCACGGCATCCATGGGCGGGATCCTCCCGTGCGCGGCGCGACGGTGTCCGCGGGTCCGGGTCCGGCTCACCCGGACGGGGCTGGCGTACCTGCAAGTAGGGTCGGGCCATGACTTCCACCACAGACTCCACCTCCCGGCCCGCAGCGGAGAAGAAGCCGGTCAAGGACCCCTGGGACCTGCCCGACGTCTCCGGTCTCGTCGTCGGCGTCCTCGGCGGCACAGGCGACCAGGGCCGCGGACTCGCCTACCGGCTGGCACGGGCCGGCCAGAAGGTGATCATCGGCTCGCGCGCCGCCGAGCGCGCCCAGACCGCCGCAGGCGAGCTGGGCCTCGGCGTCGAGGGCGCGGACAACGCCGAGTGCGCGCGCCGCAGCGACGTCGTGATCGTGGCCGTGCCGTGGGACGGGCACGCCAAGACCCTCGAATCGCTGCGCGAGGACCTCGCGGGCAAGCTCGTGATCGACTGCGTGAACCCGCTCGGCTTTGACAAGAAGGGTGCGTACGCGCTGAAGCCGGAGGAGGGCAGCGCCGCCGAGCAGGCCGCCGCGCTCCTCCCGGACTCGCGCGTCACGGCCGCCTTCCACCACCTCTCCGCGGTCCTGCTCCAGGACCCGGCGATCGAGGAGATCGACACCGACGTGATGGTGCTGGGCGAGGTGCGTGCCGACACCGACCTGGTGCAGGCGCTCGCCGCCCGCATCCCCGGCATGCGCGGCGTCTTCGCGGGCCGGCTGCGCAACGCCCACCAGGTGGAGTCGCTGGTCGCCAACCTGATCTCGGTGAACCGCCGCTACAAGGCGCACGCGGGCCTGCGCGTGACCGACGTACAGGACGAAGCGCGAACCGACGTACAGGACGAAGCGCGAACCGACGTATAAGGCGATCCGGGCATGGGGGACACTGGACGGGCAGCATCCGCAGCACCCGCAGTCCCCCCGTTGATCGGACAGGAGCCGTCCCCCATGCCCCGCCTCGCTCTGTACGCCCTGGTCGTCTGCGTTCTGTCGGTCGCCGCGGCCGTGGTCTCCTTCGCTGCGGGCAACCTGCTTGGCATCGTGTGGATCCTGCTGGCGGGCGTCTCGTCGAACATGACCTGGTACTACCTGCGCAAGGCGAAGGTGGAGAAGGAAGCAGCTGCGGCCTCCGTCTAGGAGGTGGGACAGGCCGGCGTCGCGTCGCCCCAGATCCGCGTCCAGAACTGGAACAGGTCACGCCCGCAGTACGCCTCCACCTCGTTCACACCGAGCCCGCCCGTGAGCGCGTAGATCACGTCAAAGAACACCCGGTTGACCTCCGGCACCCACAGCAGCGCGAAGACGAACAGCAGCCCGAAGGGCGCGAACGGCTCGATCTGCCGCCGGAGTTTGTACGAGAGCCAGGGCTCGATCACGCCGTACCCGTCGAGCCCCGGCACCGGCAGGAAGTTCAGGAGCGCCGCCGACACCTGGAGCAGGGCCAGGAAGGCCAGCGCGAAGCGGAAGGCGAGCGGGACGCCGTCCAGGGCGTCCAGCCAGAACGGCGCCGTGCAGACGACGGCGAACAGTACGTTCGTCAGCGGTCCTGCGGCGGAGATCAGGCTGTGCTTCCAGCGGCCCTGGATACGGCCCCGCTCGATGAAGACGGCGCCGCCGGGCAGGCCGATGCCGCCCAGGATCACGAACACGATCGGCAGCACGATGCTGAGCAGGGCGTGCGTGTACTTGAGCGGATTGAGGGTCAGATAGCCCTTCGCGCCGATGGTGATGTCGCCGCTGTGCAGGGCGGTGCGGGCGTGCGCGTACTCGTGCAGGCAGAGGGAGACGATCCAGGCGGACGTCACGAACAGGAACACGGCGATGCCGGGGGAGGCCGCGAAGCCGGTCCAGACGGCCCATCCCGTGACCGCCATGACGGCGACGATGCCGAGGAAGACCGGGCTGACCCGGCGATCCTTGCGGCTGATGGCGGTGGTCATGGGGGCGGCTCCTGGGAGTGGGCGGACGCGGGGATGCGGGGTACCGGGTGCGGGGTACGGGGTGTGGGCTTCCGGCGGCCTCGACCGTACCGGTGTTACGAGACCAACGTCCGGCACCGGCACAGAGGTTCCGGGGCAGATTGAATGCCTAGCCTCCTTGGGCAGTGGGGCATTGTGCGGGTGCGTCGTGGCTGGTCGCGCAGTTCCCCGCGCCCCTAAAAGACTGCCCCTTACCCGCAAGCCGGCCTTGGGCAGCGGGGCTGCCCCCCACGCGGAGCGCAACCGCTCCCGACCACACACGCTCGTCCCCGCCAGCGACAATGTCTGCGTGCGCTATCAGATCCTCGGCCCCGCCCGAGCCCTCCAGGACGACGGCACTCCCGTGCCCCTCGGCGGTACCCGCCTGCGTGCGACCCTGACCGCGCTCGCGCTGCGACCCGGCCGGCACGTTCCGGTGGCCGTGCTCGTCGGCGACGTGTGGGGTGACGCGGACACCCCGCCCGCCGACGCCCCCGCCGCCGTCCAGGCCCTGATCGCCCGGCTGCGCCGCAGCATCGGCCGGGAAGCGGTCACCTCCGTCGACGGCGGTTACGCACTCGCCGCCGACCCCGACGACGTCGACCTGTACCGGTTCGAACGCCTCACCACCGAAGGCACCCGCGCCCTCGCCGAGGCCGACCCGACGAAGGCCGTCGCCCTCCTCGACGACGCGCTCTCCCTCTGGCAGAGCGGCCCCGCCCTCGCCGACCTGCCGGAGCACGCCGCCGACTCGGCCCGCTGGGCGGCCCGCCGGCTCGACGCCCGGCGCGCCCGCCTCGCGGCCTCCCTCGCGCTGGGCCGCGCACAGGAAGTACTCCCCGAACTGGTCGCACTCTGCGAGGCCCACCCTCTCGACGAACCCCTCCAGGCCCTGCGCCTGCGCGCCCTGCACGCGGCGGGCCGCACGGCGGAGGCACTGGACGCGTACGAGGACGTACGCAAGGACCTCGCCGACCGCCTCGGCGTCGACCCGTCCACCGAACTCCGCACGCTGCACGCGGAGTTGCTGGAACCGGCCGAGGTGCCCGCCGTCAAGAACGCGCCCGTGCGGGCCGAGGGCCCCCGACCGCCCACCCCCTCCGCACCTCCCGCTCCGCCCGGCGGCAACCTCCGCGCCCGCCTCACCTCCTTCGTCGGCCGGGAGGCCGACATCGGCGCGATCCGGGGCGATCTCGCGCGGGCACGCCTGGTGACGCTGCTGGGCCCCGGCGGCGCGGGCAAGACGCGCCTCTCGCAGGAGGCGGCGGAGGCGGCGGAGATGCCAGAGACGCCCAAGACGCCAGAGACTGCCGGTGTACGCACCGTCGCCCCCGGCCCCGCCGCGTCCCCCTGGCCCGACGGCGTCTGGATGGTCGAACTCGCGCCCGTCGACGACCCGGACGCCGTCCCCGACGCCGTCCTCAACGCACTCGGTGCCCGCCAGACCGTCCTGCGCGGCGCCGGCGCCGAAAGCATCCGGGCCGCCGACCGACACGCCGACGACCCCCTCGTGCGGCTCACCGAGCACTGCTCCCGCCGCCGGATGCTGCTCCTGCTGGACAACTGCGAGCACTTGGTGGACGCAGCCGCCCGCCTCGCCGAGCACCTCCTCGCCCACTGTCCGGGCCTGACCGTCCTGGCCACCAGCCGCGAACCCCTCGGCGTGCCGGGGGAGTGGGTCCGCCCGGTCGACCCGCTGCCGCCGCACGTCGCGCTGCGGCTGTTCGGCGACCGCGGGGCCGCCGCCCGGCCCGGGTTCCGTATCGACGACGACCCGGACGCCGCCGCCGAGATCTGCCGCCGCCTCGACGGGCTGCCGCTCGCCATCGAGCTCGCTGCGGCCCGGCTGCGGATGCTCACCCCCCGACAGATCGCCGACCGGCTCGACGACCGGTTCCGGCTGCTCACCGGCGGCGCCAGGACCGTACTGCCGAGGCAGCAGACGCTGCGGGCGGTCGTCGACTGGTCGTGGGAGCTCCTCGACGAGGAAGAGCGGCGCGTGCTGTGCGCGCTGTCGGTCTTCGCGGGCGGCTGCGACCTCGCGGCGGCCGAGGCCGTCTGCGGGCCCGACGCGTTCGACCTGCTGGGCTCGCTCGTCGACAAGTCCCTCGTCGTCGCCGCACCGTCGCAGGGCGACGGCGGGATGCGCTACCACCTGCTGGAGACCGTCGCCGAATACGCCGCCGAGCGGCTGGAAGAGTCCGGGGCGCGGGCCGGGGCCGAGCGCCGCCACCTCGTCCACTACCGCGAACTCGCCCGCACCACCGACCCGTTGCTCCGCAGTCACGCCCAGCAGCGCTCGGTCGCCCTGATCCAGGGCGAGTACGAGAACCTGCGCACCGCGCTGCGGCACGCCGCCGCGACCGACGAGCACGAGGTGCTGTGCCTGGTGCACTCCCTCGCCTGGTACTGGCAGATGCGCGACCTGCGCACGGACTCCCGGCACTGGGCCGGCGCCGCCATGGAGCTGAGCCCCGACCCGTTCGCGGTGGACGCCCCGATCGTCGAGGCCGAACCGCTGTACGAGCGGTGCACGGACGCCCCGCCGCCGATGTCCCCCGCGCTCCTCCAGGAGGCCAGACGCGGTGTCCGGCTGATCCACATGGCCAACATGGACCACGACCACGACGCCTGGGCCACGCCCGAGTCCATCGCCTGGCTGAGCCGCGTCGTCGCCACGTACCGGCCGGGCCTCCCGCAGACCTGCCGCCAGCCGGGGTCGCTGTGGTTCTTCGCCGCCATCCTGACCGGCAGCAGCGTGTCCTTCCTGTACGAAGTACTCAACGTCACCGCGCGGGTCTGCCGCGAGCTGGGGTACGAGTGGGACCTGGCATTCACCCTCCAGCTGCGCGCCAACCTCATGGCCAACCTCAGCGCCCAGGCAAGTGCGGCCCAGCGGGACGCCGAGGAGAGCCTGGAGATCTTCGTCAGGCTCGGCGACGCCTGGGGCTGCGCCGAAGCGCTCTCCGCGCGCGGAGAGGCCTACGAGCGGTGCGGTGAGTACGCGGCCGCCGCCGAGGCCTACCGGGCCGCCACGGAGTACGCCGAGAAGTCCGAGGCCCACTCCCAGACCGCGGTGCTGCGCGCCCGGCTGGCCGGGGTGCTCATCGAGAGGGGGGAGGGGGACGTCGCGGAGGCGATTCTGCGGGACATCCTCGCCGACCGGGACCTGGCGGGGTACGAGGGATATCCGGCGGCCCGCCTGATCCTGTCGACGTGGCTGGGGCGCACCGGCCGCCCTGTCGAGGCGCGGGAGCAACTGGAATTCCTGCGCGGTGAGTTCGCGAGCGGCAACCTGGGGCTCTTCGACGGGATCGCGCTGGGGCTGCTGGCCTGGGTGAGCAACCTGGAGGGCAAGTTCGAGGAGTCCCTCGAACTCACCGTACGAGCCCTGGAGAGGTCCGGGGACGCGGTGGCACGGATGATCGCCCCGCAGACCATCGCCGTGCACCTGATGGGCGGCGCCGCCTCCCTGGTCGGCCTCGCCACCCGCGAGGACGCCGCGGACGGCTCCCTGGCCGTGGACGGTGCCCGGCTGCTCGGGGCGTACGCGGCGCTGCTGCCCGAGGGCCACTACTCGGACCCGCAGGAGGTCGGCATCCGCGATCACACCGAGCGGACGGCTCGCTCCGTGCTCGGCGACGCCGCGTACCGGGCGGCGTACGCCGAGGGCGCCCGCCTCTCCGAGGAGCAGGCGGGCGCCCTCGTACGCACTCGACGCGATCAGTACCGGACGGCAGGGGTGGGCGAGGACTGAACCTCACGCTTTCTTCACCTCAGGCCCTCTCAACCTCAGGCTTTCTCAACCTCAGGCTTTCTCGACCTCGGGCTTTCTCGACCTCAGGTCTTCTTGCGGAACTTGGAGATCGCCAGCGGCGCCGTCACCGCGGTGATCACCACGGCCCAGCCCAGCACCATCCATACGTCGCGCATCTCCAGGTTGCCCAGGAACAGACCGCGCGAGGCGTCCGCCAGGTTGGACAGCGGGTTGTAGTCGGTGAAGGTCTGCAGCCAGCCGGGCATCGTCTCCGGCTTGGCGAAGATCGACGAGCCGAACTGGAGCGGCATCAGCACGATCATCGCGATTCCCTGTACGGCCTGCGCCGTCTTCACGGAGAGCCCGATCAGGATGAAGATCCACATCAGCGAGGCGCCGAAGGCCAGCGACAGGCCGACGGCTGCCAGCACGTGCAGCGGCGAGGTCGCGACCGTCAGGCCGAGGATGAACCCGACGATCAGCAGGATCGTGAAGGCGACCAGCATCCGGCCGATCTCGGTGACGATCTTCGCGATGAGGACCGAGGAACGGGCGATCGGCATCGTCCGGAACCGGTCCATGACCCCCTTCTGGAAGTCCTCGTTGATGCCGGTGCCCACCGCCATCGACACGTTGAGGCCCATCATGGCCATCAGGCCGGGCACCAGATAGCTGACGTAGGCGTCCTGGTTGCCCTTGCCCGCCATCGCGCCGCCGAAGACGAACGTGAACAGCAGGGTGAAGATGATCGGCATGAACAGGACGTCGAACATCGACTCGGGGTCCTGCTTGATCTGGAGCATGTTGCGCCGGGCGAGGGCACCGATGTGCCGCAGGTTGGCGCGCAGGCCGATCCGGCCCTCATTGCCGTCGACGACGACGGCCGGCCGGGGCGGCTGCTGCTGCCCGGGTTCCTGCTTCGTCAGGGTGGCCGTGCTCATGCCGCTACCTCTTCCTTCGCGTCGCTGAGCTCGTCGCTGAGCGCGTCACTCTCGCTGCTCTTCTCGCCCGTGATCGCCAGGAACACCTCGTCCAGGCTGGGCAGGTCCGTGCCGATGCCGGCGATCGCGAAACCGCGCGACCCCAACAGGCCGATCACCGCGGTCAGTTGCTCGTCGCTGAGGATCGGCACGTACAGCAGGCCCTCCTCGGCGACCGTCGTGACGCCCCCGATGCCGTCCAGGCCCGCCTCGCGCAACGTGCCTGCCATGGCCTGGAGCTGGGCCGGGTCGCTGGGGCGGATCTGCAGTGTCCGTCCGCCGACCCTGGCCTTCAGCTCGTCGACCTTGCCCTCCGCGACGACCTTCCCCCGGTCGATGACGGTCAGCTCGCTCGCCAGCTGCTCGGCCTCCTCCATGTACTGCGTGGTGAGCAGGACGGTGACGCCCTCGCCGACCATCCGCTGCACCTCCGCCCACACCTCGTTCCGGGTGCGGGGGTCGAGGCCGGTGGTCGGCTCGTCCAGGTAGAGCACTGCGGGCTGCCCGATCATCGAGGCCGCCAGGTCGAGCCGGCGGCGCATACCGCCGGAGTACTGCGCGGCGGGCTTCTTCGCCGCCTCGGTGAGCGAGAACCGCTCCAGGAGGTCGTCGGAGCGCTTGCGGGCGTCCTTGCGGGACAGGTCGAGCAGCCGCCCGATCATGTAGAGGTTCTCCCAGCCGGAGAGCTTCTCGTCGACCGATGCGTACTGGCCGGTCAGGCCTATCGTGCGGCGCAGCTGGCGGGGCTGGCGGACCACGTCGTACCCGGCGACCGTCGCCGTGCCGGCGTCCGGCTGGACCAGGGTGGACAGGCACCGTACGAGCGTGGTCTTGCCCGCACCGTTGGGCCCGAGGACACCGAGCACGGTGCCCTCGCGGACGTCCAGGTCGATGCCGTCGAGGGCCTTGGTCCCGCCGTAGTGCTTGACCAGGCCGCGTACTTCGATGGCGTGGGTGGTGCTGCCGGTGCGGACGCTGCCGCCGTCCGGTTTCTTGTCGTATCGCGTCATGTCCGCCATTGGAGCAGCCCCCACTGACAATCAGCCGACAGACCCTTCCAGCCACCGACAGATCACCGACACGCGCCCCGCGCCCCCTGCCCCCGAGCCTCCTTGGGCAGCGGGGCCGCCCCCGGGGGCGGAACGGGTGGGCAAGGGGGCGGCCCCCACGCGGAGCCGCACCCCTCCCTACCGCCCACGCCTAGTGGAAGGTGTGCTCCTCCCGCGGGAACGACCCCCCCGCGACCTCGTCCGCGAAGGCCCGCGCCGCGTCCCCCAACGTCTGCCGCACATTCGCATACTGCTTCGTGAACCGCGGCACCTTCCCCCCCGTCAGACCGACCATGTCCGTGTAGACGAGCACCTGCGCATCCGTGTCCGCCCCCGCGCCGATCCCGATCGTCGGGATGGACAGGCTGCGGGTGACCTCCGCGGCCAGCTCCGCCGGCACCAGCTCCAGGACCAGCGCGAACGCACCCGCGTCCTGCGCCGCCTTCGCGTCCCGCAGCAGCCGGTGGGCCGCTTCGTCGCCGCGCCCCTGTACGCGGTAGCCGAGCGTGTTCACCGACTGCGGGGTGAGGCCGAGGTGCGACATCACGGGAATGCCGGAGGCCACCAGGAGTTCGGTCTGCGGCAGCGACCGCTCGCCGCCCTCCAGCTTGACCGCGCCGACGCCCGATTCCTTGATCAGGCGGGTGGCGTTGCGCAGGGCCTGGACGGGGCCCTCCTGGTACGAGCCGAACGGGAGGTCCGCGACGACCATCGCACGCGTGGTGCCCCGTACGACGGCGGCCGACAGGAAGGCCATCTCGTCCATCGTGACCGGCACGGTCGTCTCGTAACCGAGGTGGCAGTTGCCCATCGAGTCGCCGACGAGCAGCACCGGCACCCCGGCCTCGTCGAACACGGACGCCGTCATCGCGTCGTACGCGGTGAGCATGGGCCACTTCTCGCCGCGCTCCTTGGCGGCGGCGATCTGGTGGACGGTGATCCGACGCGTGCCGGTGCCCCCGTAGAGGGCCTTGGGGTCGGCGGTACGAGGGGGTGCAGCGTTTTGGGCAGCCTGAAGCGTCATGGCTGGTACAGCTCCTTCGTCATCTCGAAGCGCCCTTACGGCGTCTCCGGACCGCATCCATCGTAGGCACCCCTGGCCCCCGTCCGGAAGTGGGCCGCGTCGACACCCTTCCCACCTGCGTCTTTGTGCGCGTTTCGTCACAGTGGGCGAGTGCGGCCGCCGGACCGGAACCCCCGGCGGGTGCCCGGTCGTCCTCCTCGCCGTACGACCGCCCCGGATGGCGGCGGAGATGCGTACCGGTCATCGCCTAGGGTCAAGGGCGGGTCGGGGGCCGTACGGGCAAGGCAGCAGCAAGGCAGCAGCAAAGGCAAGTGAGGACAGCTCAATGGCGCAGGCGTACAGGCCGGACACCGGAAACGACGGCCCGGAGGCCGAGCCCTCCAGGACCGGTTCCGGGGCCACTGCCAGAGCCGCCGGCACCGTCGGTGGAGCCGATGCCGCGGGTGGTGCCGATGCCGCGGCCGGTACCGACACCCGCACCGACACCGGCACCGGCACCCGCACCCGCACCGGCTCCCGCTGGCGCGGGGCGGCCGGCGGCAGCTGGCGCGGCGACCGTCGCATCTGGCGCCGGGGCATCTTCCTCGCGGTCCTCGCCGTCCTGGTCGCCCTCGTGATGATCTTCCACGCGGAGATCCCCAACACCGTCGGCAACCTCGGCAGCCTCACCGAGACGTTCCTGCCCTGGCTCGGCCTCGCGGTTCCGCTGCTGCTGGTCCTGGCCCTGCTGCGCCGCTCGGCGCTCGCCCTGGTCGCGCTGATCCTCCCGGCAGCCGTGTGGCTCAACCTCTTCGGCGGGCTCTACACCGACAAGTCGACACCCGGCGGAGATCTCACCGTCGCCACCCACAACGTCAACGCCGAGAACAGCGACCCCGAGGGCACCGTCCGCGTCCTCGCCGCATCCGGTGCGGACGTCGTCGCCCTGGAGGAGATCGCGGGCGACAACCTCGCCGGCTACGAGAAGGCCATGCGCGGCACGTACAAGTACCACACCGTGCAGGGCACCGTCGGGCTGTGGAGCAAGTACCCGATGACCGACACCCGCAAGGTCGACATCAAGCTCGGCTGGGCGCGCGCGCTGCGCGCCACGGTGGCCGCGCCGAAGGGCGACGTCGCGGTGTACGTGGCCCACATGCCGTCCGTACGGGTCAAGCTCAATGCGGGCTTCACCGCAGGTCAGCGCGATGACAGCGCCGACGCGCTGGGCGAGGCCATCGCCCGCGAGCCGGTGCGCCGGGTGGTCCTGCTCGGTGACCTCAACGGCACCATGAACGACCGCGCCCTCAACGGCATCACCGCCCAGATGCGCTCCACGCAGGGCGCGGCGGGCGACGGGTTCGGCTTCAGCTGGCCGGCCGCGTTCCCGATGGCGCGCATCGACCAGATCATGGTCAGGGGCGTGGAACCGGTGTCCTCGTGGACGCTGCCGCAGACGGCGAGCGACCATCTGCCGATCGCGGCACGGGTCAAGTTCTAGCCGTACGAACTCAACGGATCAACCCGCCGACTCCCGCCACCTGTTGGTGATCGGCAGCCTGCGGTCCTTGCCGAAGCCCTTCGGGGAGATCTTGGTGCCCGGCGGGTACTGGCGGCGCTTGTACTCCGCCGTGTCCACCATCCGCAGCGTCTTCGCGACCAGCGCGCGGTCGAAGCCCTCGGCCACGATCGCCTCCAGCCCCTGGTCCCGGTCGACGTACAGCTCCAGGATCCGGTCGAGGACGTCGTAGTCGGGGAGCGAATCGGTGTCGACCTGGCCGGGGCGCAACTCGGCGCTCGGCGGCTTGGCGATCGAGTTCTCCGGGATCGGCGGGGTCTGGCCGCGTTCCTCGGCGGCCTTGTTGCGCCAGCGGGCGAGCTCGAAGATCCACGTCTTGTAGACGTCCTTGATGGGGCCGTACGCGCCGACGGAGTCGCCGTAGAGCGTTGAGTAGCCCACCGCCAGCTCGGACTTGTTGCCCGGGGCGAGGACGATGTGGCCCTCCTGGTTGGAGAGCGCCATCAGGGTGGTGCCGCGCAACCGGGACTGGAGGTTCTCCTCGGCGAGACCGGTCAGGCCGAGGGCCTCCATGTACGCGTCGAACATCGGGCCGATGGCGACGGTCCGGTAGTTCAGTCCGGTACGGCGGGCCAGTTCGGCGGCGTCGTCCTTGGAGTGGTCCGAGCTGTACTTGGACGGCATGGACACGCCGTACACGTTCTGCGCGCCGACCGCGTCGCAGGCGATGGCGGCGACGAGGGCGGAGTCGATGCCGCCGGACAGCCCGATCAGGACCGAGCGGAAACCGTTCTTCGCGGCGTACGCGCGCAGCCCGACGACCAGCGCGGTGTAGATCTCCTCGGTGTCCTCCAGGCGCGCCGAGTAGCCGCCGGTCAGCTCGGCGTCGTACGCCGGGAGCGGTTCGGCGCTCAGCACCACGCGGTCGACGTGCAGGCCGTCGTCGACCATTCCGGTGACCGGGTCGTCGCTCGCGGCGGGCAGCTCCAGATCGAGCAGCATGCTGCCCTCGCTGAACTGCGGGGCGCGCGCGATGACTTCGCCGTCCTTGTCGCAGACGATCGAGTCGCCGTCGTAGACGAGCTCGTCCTGGCCGCCGGTCATCGCGACGTACGCGGTCGTGCAGCCGGCCTCCCGGGCGCGCGAGCGCACCAGGTCGAGGCGGGTGTCGTCCTTGTGCACCTCGTACGGGGAGGCGTTGACGGACAGCAGCAGCCCGGCCCCGGCGGTACGGGCGGCGGGGACGCGGCCGCCGTCCTGCCAGAGGTCCTCGCAGATGGCGAGCGCGACGTCCACGCCGTGCACCCGGATCACGGGCAGCGAGTCGCCCGGCACGAAGTACCGGAACTCGTCGAAGACGCCGTAGTTGGGCAGATGGTGCTTGGCGAAGGAGAGCGCCACCCGGCCGCCGTACAGTACGGCGGCGGCGTCCTGCGGGGCGCCCGCGGGCTGGCCGTAGCGGGTCTTGGCCTTCGCCGCCCGGTCGAGGTAACCGACGACGACCGGGATGTCCCCGAAACCCTCCTCGCCGAGCCGCACGGCGAGCGCGCGCAAGGCGTCACGGGAGGCGTCGACGAAGGACGACCGCAGCGCCAGGTCCTCGACGGGGTAGCCGGTCAGCGCCATCTCGGGGAACGCGATCAGATGCGCCCCCTGCTCGGCGGCGTGCCGGGTCCAGTGGACAATCGCCTCGGCGTTCCCGGCGAGATCGCCGACCGTCGAGTCGATCTGATTCAGAGCGAGACGTAGTTGAGGCACGCCCGCCAGTCTAATCGTCTACTTGACGCGATGCCCTGGCGGACGGCTCGTGCTGCGTGGGGCTACTTGGTGGGGCTGCCTGGTGCGGCTGCCTGGTGGGGCTACTTGGTGGGGCCGGACCAGGTCAGGTCTTCGAAGTGGGCGACGTCCGGGGTGAAGATGACCTCCAGCGAGCCGGTCGCCCCGGCCGGCATGGCGTAGGCGGTCTTGCCCACCTTCGTCTTGCCCGGTCCGACCTTGCCGCTGATGATCTGCTGCCGGCTGCTCGCGTCGATCACGAGTTCCGCGTCGTTGCCCTCCGCGTCGGTCGCCTGGGGGAGGGCCGTCTTGAAGTCGACCGGCGCGGAGCTGCCGTTGACCACCGTCACGACGACCTGGAGTGCCTTCTTGCCCTTGGTCTCGACCGAGACGGTGTAGTCGTCGAAGGCGTACGGGAGCGGCTTCGCGACGGTGACCTTGAGCCCGTTCGGGTAGGTGTACGTCTCGCCGAACTTCAGGTGCCTGGCCTTCTCCGCCGCTGCCTCGTCGGCCGCCTTCCGCGACTGGGCGTCGTCGGCCTTGCGGCTCTCCGACGCCTCCACCTGGAGTATGCGGTCGTACTCGTCGACACCGGTCTTGAACAAAGTAACGGTGAGGACGCCTCCGAGGATCGTCAGCACCATGCCGACCGCGCCCAGGGCCAGGCCGCTCCAGGCCAGGCCCTGGTTGTTGGCGACGCCCTTCTTGATGTGTCCGAGGGCGACGAAGCCGAAGATCACGGCCAGCAGGCACGGCAGCCAGCTCAGCCAGAACAGGAAGACCGTGAAGCTGAGCAGGAGGCCGAAGATGCCGAGCACCAGGGCGGCGATGCCCATGCCGTTGCGCGGGGCCTCGGGCTGCGGGCCGTAGCCGTACGGGGGCGTCGGGCCGTATCCGTAACCCTGTCCGGGCGCGTACGGAGCGGCCGGCGGGCCGTCGATCATGGTCTGCTGCCCGGGCTGTCCGGGCTGCCCGAACTGCTCGGACTGCCCAGGTGCGGCCGGTTCCTGGGCGTCCCTCTGGGGCGGGGCCCACGGGTTCGGCTCGTGCGGAGAGGGCGGCTGGGTCATGCGGGGGTCCTCGGAGTCCGGTGGGCGAGTGCGAATACGGGTTCGACTTCGCGGGCTCCGAGGACCCTAACAGCGCCTTCACCCTTTGCTTACATCTCTTCGCGGGCCGCCGGGGCGGGGCGCTCGGCCCCGCCCCGGCGGCGTTCGCGCCCGGTCAGCGCCGGTAGCCCAGGACCGTCATCATTCCGGCCTCCGAGTGGTAGACGTTGTGGCAGTGGATCATCCACAGGCCCGGGTTGTCGGCGTCGAAGTCCACCGTCAGCCGCCCGTTGGGCAGGACGACCGCGGTGTCCTTGCGGGCGCCTCCCGCGGAGTTCGCCAGGGCGAAGGTGTGGCCGTGCAGGTGCAGCGGGTGCCACATCGCCGTCGCGTTGGTGAAGTCGAGACGGACCCGCTCGCCCGCCTTCACCGCGTGCCGCTGGTCGGGGGTGTACGGCTTCCCGTCGAAGGCCCAGTCGTACTTCGCCATCCCGCCGGTGAGCCGGATCCGGATCGTACGGTCCGGCTTCCGGGACGGCAGTGCCACGGACCCGGCCGCCGCCAGCTTGTCGGCCGTCAGCAGCTTTCCGGTCAGTTCCCTCGGCCGTACGGAGGCGGAGGGCGCGCCGCCGCCCCCGGTGCGCAGCAGTGCGAGGGCCGCGGCCTTCTTGCCCTCGGCGACCGCCGTCAGCGGGAACACCCCGTCCCCTGCGGTGACCAGCACGTCGTACCGCTCGCCCATGCCCAGCAGCAGCGCGTCCGTCGTGGCGTGCTCGACCGGGAAGCCGTCCGTGTGCGTGACCGTCATCCGGTGGCCGCCGAGCGCGACCCGGAAGGCGGTGTCCCCGCCCGCGTTGATCAGGCGGATCCGGATGCGGTCGCCCGGCTTCGCGCGGTACGTCGAAGGGGCCGCCGGCGTACGGCCGTTGACCAGGTAGTGCGGGTACGCCACATCACCCGCGTCGGCGCCCAGGAGGTCGCTGGTGGCGCCCATCAGCATGCGGGAGGGACCGCCGCCGGCGGGCGGAGTCGTCGCGGCAGGCTTGTCCGGTGCGGGCATCGAGTGCCCCTCGTGGCCACCTCCGCCACCGCCACTGCCGTGGTCCATGGCGCCCATGCCCTTGCTGAGTTCGGCGAGCACCGCGTCCGGGGTGGAGCCGTCCACGCCGTCCACCCAGTCGTCCAGGACGACGACCCATTCCTTGTCGTACTTCAGCGGCTCCTTCGGGTCCTCCACGATCAGCGGCGCGTACAGCCCGCGGTCCTGCTGCACGCCCGAGTGCGGGTGGAACCAGTACGTCCCCGGGTGGGGCACCGCGAAGCGGTAGGCGAAGTCGGCGCCGGGCCTGATCTCCTGCTGGGTGAGACCGGGGACGCCGTCCATGTCGTTGCGCAGGGCGAGGCCGTGCCAGTGCAGGGAGGTGGGGGCCGGGAGGTGGTTGGCGAGGGTCAGGGCGAGGGTGTCGCCCGCGGTGACCCGCACCTCCTTGCCGGGCAGGGCGTCGCCGTACGCCCACGACTTGACCGTCGTACCGCCCCCGAGGTCGAGGGTGGTGGGCGTGGCGGTGAGCTTCACGGAGCGGACCGGGCCGCGGGCCCCACGGGCGGCCTCGGCGGTGGCGACCTCCCTGTCGTACGGAGCGACGAAGCCCTTGGGGGCGGCGGGGGAGGGCGACGGCGCGGAGCCGCCGTGGTCCATTCCCGCGTGACCGGACGAGCCGGCACTGGAGTCGGAACCGGAGCAGGCGGCCAGGAGCCCGGTGGAGGCGGCGGCGATTCCCGCGCCGAGGAGGGTGCGGCGCGTGTGGTGCGTACGCATGACGGAGTACCTCGTGTGTCTGTCGGTGTTCTCTGCGTTCTCTGGGTCGAAGGCGGAGCCGTTTCCGGTACGGGGAAACGGCGGGCCCGCTCCTAGATCCGCAGAACCGACAACCTGGCGAGAACAGCCTTGCGTGGCGGCGGCCGGGGCCACAGCGCACGCAGCAGCACACCGCCCCCGGGCGGAGCGGCCCACGCGAACGGACGGCTCGTCAGCAACCGGGCCCCGAGCAGGGCGACGCCCCAGGCGGTGAGCACGGCGAGACAGACCGACATCGGGTCCATGCCGTGCAGGGGGCCTTGGGGGGAGGAGAGGGCGGGGGTGGGGTCGGAAGCCGTCGTTCCGGGGGCGGTGTGCAGTGCGTGAGGTGCCGTCATCGGCGCGCTGATGCTGACGGATCCGGTGTCGCGCCCGCCGTGCTCCCCGGAGGGATGGCCGAGCGTGTGCATCGTGACGATGCCGAGCAGGAGCGCCGCGAACAGCAGCAGCCGGCCGCCCCACGCACCCCCCACGCTCGTCGACATCATGCCCGCACCCTACCCCCGCCGGGTATCCCCCTCGGGGAGGGGTGGGGTTCCGAATGAGCACTTCGAACTAGCATCTATCCCACTATGTCCACATTCGATGTGCCGACTGGTCCTGACCGTGGCCCCGACCGTTCCGACTCCTCCCGCCCCGTCTCCCTCCTCCTCGGGCTCGGCGCCGCCGCGTACACCGCGTGGGTGCTCGAAGTGCTCGTATGGACGGGCCTGGACCCCATCAATACGTACGTGAGCGAACTGGCCGCCGCCGACCAGCCGTTGGGCGGCGTCTTCCGCGCCACCGACCTGGCGGCGGGCACCCTGCTTCTCCTGGGCGCGCTGTGGGCCCTGGTCCGTACTCCGCGCCGCCCCTGGCTGCTGGCCGGCTGGGCGGGGCTCGTCCTGTTCGGCGGGGCGACCGTCGCGGACTCGCGGCTGCCGCTGAGCTGTGCGCCCACCGTCGACCCGGAGTGCGCCGCGCGGGAGACCGCGGGGCTCGTCCCCGCCACCCACACGGCACACGCGTGGAGCAGCAGCCTCGCCGTACTGGGCGCGCTCACCGGCATCGTCGCGCTGACCGTCGCCGCCCACCGGTACCGGCAGTGGTCCCCGCTCTCCCGCAGGGGGCCGGTGCTGGTCTGGCTCGAACTGGCCGCCACCACCTGGACGCTGGCGTCCGTCGCCGCGTTCGAGGCCGGACGGGGCACCTGGGCGCTCGGCATCGGGCAGCGGCTCCAGGTGCTGCTGGTCGCGATGTGGCTGGCGGTGCTCGCGTACTCGGTGCGGCGCGAGAGGCTGTCCCCGTGACAGACATGGATGAGTTCTTCTGGGAGATCGGCGGGGTTGCGCACCATGTGCTCGTCGAGGGCAGCGGGCCGGTGTGTGTGCTGAGCGCGGGGCTCGCGATGAGCTGGTTCGACTGGGAACCGGTGGCCGCACTGCTCGCGCCGTACCGCACCGTGGTGCGTTTCGACCGGCCGGGACACGGGCTCTCGGGCGCGGCACGGGTGCCGCCGACGGCGGCGGGGGAGGCGCAGCGGATCGCGGCGGTGGTGGATGCGGTTGCGGATTTGGGTGCGGTTGCGGATTTGGGTGCGGGTGCGGGTGCGGGTGTGGGTGCGCGTGTGGGTGCGCGTGCGGGTGTGGACGTGGCCGGGCCTGTGACCGTCGTCGGGCATTCCATTGCCGGATTCCATGCCGAGGCGTTCGCCCGGCTGTATCCCGAACGCACCGCGTCGGTCGTCCTCGTGGACTCCAGTGTCGAGCCCCACGCGCGCGTCCCCGCGGCGCCCGCCGTCCGGACGGCGGCGGCGGGGGCCCTCGGGGCGGCCCTCGTCGCCGCGGGGATCCCGGCGGCCCTGGGGCCGGCCGTGCGCCGTGCCGCCGTACGGGGTTCACGGGCGCGCGGCGCGCACGACCCGGCGCCCACCCCTCTCGTACGCCGCACCTACCGCACCGCGCGCGTGCTGCAGGGCGCGCTCCTGGAGAACACCCACTACCTGGCGGTCGCCGCCGAACTCCTCGCCCTGCGCGCATCCCGCCCGCTCCCCGGGCACGTGCCGGTCACGGTCCTCGCCGCGTACGACGGCAGGCCGAGGCGCTCCGCGCTGCGCTGGCTGGACCGGCAACGCGACCTGGCCGACACGCTCGCCGCCCGCTTCGAAATCGCCTCACCCGCCGGCCACCTGCTGATGCTGGACCGGCCGGAGCGGGTGGCGGAGGCGGTACTGAGGGGCTGAACGGGCCGGGTGTCAGACCCCTGTGCTGGTATGGAGGCATGACCGAACTGAAGTTGCGGATCGTGGGCCATGCGCTGCCCGGGAGCGAGTGCGGTGAGTTCAGGGACGTGCATGTCGCCGTGCAGCGAAAGAAGGAGCCCGAGGGGCTGGTGCGGGGGGACGCGGCCGAGGCGGTGTGGGAGTTTCCGGTGGAGGTGGTGCAGGGGCGTGACGGGGGAGCGGACTTCAAGGGTCCGCATGTGCAGGGGCGGCCGGGGGAGCGGTTCGTGTATCTGACGTGGGGGGAGCGGCCGGAGGGCGGGGAGTTCGAGATGTTCCGCCGAGCGAAGATCTTCCTGGCGGACGTACCGGGACCGCTGGTCGCCGCGGGGGCGGCGGAGGGGCGGGTGGGTCTGACGGACTCGGCGGGAATGCCGTTGTGTGCGGGGGTGCGGCCGCCGAGGATTGTGTGGGGGTAGGGGCGGCTCGGGCGGCCAGCCGCCGGCCGCTGGGCGCGGGGCGGGGGCGGTGTGCGGGTGCGTCGGGGCTGGCCGGGGGCATTGTGCGGGTGCGTCCGGGCTGACCGGGGGCATTGTGCGGGTGCGTCGTGGCTGGTCGCGCAGTTCCCCGCGCCCCTAAATGCCTGCCCCTACCTCCCCGAGCCTCCTTGGGCAGCGGGGCCGCCCCCCGGGGGCGGGACGGGTGGGCAAGGGGGCGGCACCCACGCGGAGCACGCCCCCCCGACCGCACGCCCTCGCGACGGCGCTACTGCCCCGCCCCCCGCTCCCTCAGCATCCCCTCCATCAGCTCCAGTTCCGCCTCCTGCGCATCCACCATCCCCTGCGCCAGCTCCCGCTCCACCCCCACCGTGCACAGCCTCGCGCAACCCCGGGCCATCGTGACGCCGCCCTTGTGGTGGGCGGTCATCAGCCGCAGGTAGCTGACCTCCGCCGCCTTGCCGTCCGCCTCGCCCAGTGCCTTCAGCTCGGCCCGGGTGGCCATGCCCGGCATCAGTCCGTCCGGACGGACCGCGTGGCCGACGTGCCCGGATGGGCCGGGCTGCCCGGAGGGTTCGCCCAGCCACGCCATCGGCGGCGCGTCCGGCGACGCGATCTTCGGCAGGTCCCACAGGTCCAGCCAGCCCAGCAGCATGCCCCGCTGGTTGGCCTGCGTATTGGCGATGTCGTACGCGAGGCGCCGTACGTCCGCATCCTTCGTCCGGTCCCGTACGACGAACGACATCTCCACCGCCTGCTGATGATGCGCCGCCATGTCCCGCGCGAACCCGGCGTCCGCCGAATTCCCCGCAGGAGCCGCCGACTCGGCGGCGGCGGAAGTCCCAGAATCCCCAGAAGCCCCCGATGCCACCCGGGTCACCGTCACCGCCCCCACCACCACCGCCAGCGCGAACACCACCGTCCCCACCGCACGCCACCACGAGCGCGTCACTCCCGCATGCCCCCGCCCATCACCGGAGCGCCGGAGGCGTCCAGCGTCACCCCGTTCGAGCAGGCCGCGCCCGGCTCCGGGGTCTGCGGGCCCATCACGTACCGCGTGAAGAACCGGTTGACCCGCGGGTCGTCCGCCCCGTCCACCGTGACCTGCTTGCCCCACGCGCTCAGCATGATCGGCCCGGCCTGCTCCTGCAGCGGGCTCATCAGCGAGTACTGCGTCTTCTTGACCTTCGCGGCCAGCTTGTCGAGGTCGGCCTTCGGGGCCTTGTCGTTGTACGTGACCCAGACCGCGCCGTGCTCCAGCGAGTGCACGGCGTTCATGGCGGGGACCGGCTTCTTGTAGACGTCGCCCTGGCAGTTCATCCACGCCTGATGGTGGTCGCCGCCGACCGGCGGGGTCATCGGGTAGGTGACCTGCTTGGTGACATGGGTGCGGCCCAGCTTCTTCGCGTCCCAGACCTTCTCGCCCTTGATCGGGCCCTTGGCGTCGGCGACCTCGGAATTCTTCCTGTCCGACTCCTTGGTGAAGACGTACGCACCGAAGCCGATCAGACCGGCCAGGACCGCTCCGCCGACGCTGAACGCGACGATCCTGTTGCGGCGCTCGCGCGACTTGTCGGCGCGCCGCATCTCTTCTATTCGGGCCTTGCGTGAGGTGTCGACAGACATGCTGAACATCCTTGTCGGAGAGGGGAGTTGCCGGATTCCATGCGCTCGGCGCGCCAGTGCGGCGCCCGTACCGCGCCCGTACTCGCTCCTACCTCCGCAGCACCATCAGCACATGCGCTCCCGGGGCCCGCGCCCACGCCCCGTCCCCGCGCGTGATCCCCACGACCCCGCCGTCGCCCCCGTGCCGCACCTGCGGAGCCACGGTGCCCGGCAGCGGCTCCAGCGGCGGGGCGGTCAGCACTGCGGGCGAGGCGTGCGGGAAGACCCCGCAATCACCTTGGCCGTAGGGGCAGTTGTACGCGGGCGACGCCGGGAAGACGGGAGTGAACGCGGCGGCTTCGGCGGCGGAGCCCGCATGCACCTCACCGCCCCCGGCCCCCGCCGCAGGGCCCAGACAGACCAGCAGCGCGCCGAAAAGGGCCGCGACGGCGCACAGGAGGGACACGCCGCGCCTGATGCGCGCGACGTGTGCGCTGGTGCCCCTGTTGCGGAAGTGCCGTAAACCCCCCATGAGGCGCGATCGTAACGGCCACCTCGCCGTACGTCACCAGTAGGCGTCACCGGCTGATGCACAGTCCCGCGTCGTCCTCGCCGCCGTCGGCGTCTTCCTCGGCGTGATCGGACTGCAGATCGTCGACATGAAGGGCGGCCCGAGGATCGGTGAGACGCTGAGCCTGTACGGACTCGCCGGCTTCCACCTCCTGGCGATCTCGGCGGCGGTGCTGTTGCGCACGGTGTACGTGGTCAGCCGTCCGCCGCAGTGATCCCGCGCAGTGATCCCGCCACGGTGATCAGGGGCCGGTCCGCAATCTGCCGGAAACCGTGTGGTGGGATGCTGGGGTGCCCCCAGTGTGTCCCGAGGCGTGGGAGCAGGCGGCCTGACCAGCAAGGAATGGAAGTGAAAATGGACAAGCAGCAGGAATTCGTGCTCCGTACGTTGGAGGAGCGGGACATCCGCTTCGTACGCCTGTGGTTCACCGATGTGCTCGGCTTCCTGAAGTCGGTCGCGGTGGCCCCCGCCGAGCTGGAGCAGGCCTTCGACGAGGGCATCGGTTTCGACGGCTCCGCCATTGAGGGCTTCGCCCGGGTCTACGAGTCCGACATGATCGCCAAGCCGGACCCCGGCACCTTCCAGATCCTGCCCTGGCGGGCGGAGGCTCCCGGCACGGCGCGGATGTTCTGCGACATCCTCATGCCGGACGGCTCGCCGTCCTTCGCGGACCCCCGCTACGTCCTCAAGCGGATCCTCAACAAGACCTCGGACCTGGGTTTCACCTTCTACACCCACCCCGAGATCGAGTTCTTCCTCCTGAAGAACAAGCCCCTGGACGGCTCCAGCCCCACCCCCGCCGACAACTCCGGCTACTTCGACCACACCCCGCAGAACGTCGGCATGGACTTCCGCCGCCAGGCGATCACCATGCTCGAATCCATGGGCATCTCCGTGGAGTTCAGCCACCACGAGGGCGCCCCCGGCCAGCAGGAGATCGACCTGCGCTACGCCGACGCGCTCTCCACGGCCGACAACATCATGACCTTCCGCCTGGTCATGAAGCAGGTCGCGCTCGAACAGGGCGTGCAGGCCACCTTCATGCCGAAGCCGTTCTCCGAATTCCCCGGCTCGGGCATGCACACCCACCTGTCGCTGTTCGAGGGCGACCGGAACGCCTTCTACGAGTCGGGCGCGGAGTACCAACTCTCCAAGGTGGGCCGCTCGTTCATCGCCGGTCTGCTCAAGCACGCCGCAGAGATCTCCGCCGTCACCAACCAGTGGGTCAACTCCTACAAGCGCATCTGGGGCGGCTCGTCCCGCGCGGCGGGCGCGGGCGGCGAAGCCCCCTCGTACATCTGCTGGGGCCACAACAACCGCTCCGCCCTGATCCGCGTCCCGATGTACAAGCCGGGCAAGACGGGCTCGGCCCGGGTCGAGGTCCGCTCGATCGACTCCGGCGCCAACCCGTACCTCACCTACGCGGTGCTGCTCGCCGCGGGCCTCAAGGGCATCGAGGAGGGTTACGAACTCCCGGCGGGCGCCGACGACGACGTCTGGGCCCTCTCGGACGCGGAGCGCCGCGCCATGGGCATCGAGCCGCTCCCGCAGAACCTCGGCGAAGCCATCGCCCTGATGGAACGCAGCGAACTCGTCGCCGAAACCCTCGGCGAGCACGTCTTCGACTTCTTTCTGCGCAACAAGAAGCAGGAGTGGGAGGAGTACCGCTCCGAGGTCACCGCCTTCGAGCTGCGGAAGAACCTGCCGGTGCTGTAGCAACTGCTCCTCCTGTCGCACCCGTTGAGTCTGTTTGGCACTGTGAGCCGAATTACGGGTGCGACAGGGGCACGTTGCTGAGACGCTGCCCGGATGGAACGATCACGCAGGTCCCAACTGGCCCACGCGCACCACCCGATCGCGGCCCCGCTCGACGACGAATCCGTACGGCGGCTCATCGACCGGGCCGTCACCCGGGACGGCGCACGGCTCCTCGATCTCGGCTGCGGCCAGGCGGAATGGCTGATCCGGGCGCTGGAGGCGCACCCCGCCGCGACCGCGGTCGGTGTCGACATCGCGGCGAACGCCCTTGAAGAGGCACGTGCGCAAGCAGCCGCGCGAGGCGTCGGCGACCGGCTCGAACTGCATGCCGCGGACGCCGCCACCGCCACCCTCCAGGGCCCCTTCGACGTCGTCCTCAGCGTCGGCGCCACGCACGCCTTCGGCGGGATCCTCGGTACCCTCGCCGCCGCGCGCAAGCACCTCGCACCCGGCGGGACCGTGCTGGTCGGCGACGCGTACTGGCTCACCGACCCCAGCCCCGAGGCCGTCGAGATGCTCGGCGAGTACGAGGACCTGGCGACGACCGTGGAGAACATCGCCGCCGACGGCTGGGTCCCGGTCTACGGCCACCTCAGCACCCGCCACGAACTCGACGACTACGAGTGGCACTGGACCGGGTCGCTCGCCGAATGGGCCGTGGACCACCCCGAGGACCCCGACAGCGCGGCCGCCCTCGAAACCTCCGCCGTCCACCGCACCGAATGGCTGCGCGGCTACCGCGACAGCTTCGGCTTCCACACCCTGCTGCTCCGCTCGACGAAAGGCTGACCGGATCCCATGACCACCGTCGACAATCGCCCCGAACCCCCCAAGCGCGGCACCGAACGCGAAATGCTGCGCGCCTACCTCGACTTCCACCGCGCCACCCTCGCCATGAAGTGCGAGGGGCTGAACGACGAGGAACTGCGGCAGAAGTCGATGCCGCCGTCGACGCTTTCGCTGCTGGGGCTCGTACGGCACATGGGGGAGGTCGAGAGGACCTGGTTCCGGCGTGTCGTCAACCAGGAGAACCTCCCGCACCTCTGGTCCGACAAGAGCGACTACCAGGAGGCGTACGACGCGAGCACGTCCACGCGCGGCGAGGCGTTCTCCGCCTGGGAGGCGGAGGTGGAGCACGCCCGCCGCATCGAGCGGGAGGCGGAGTCGCTGGACGTGTACAGCCACTTCGCGCGGTGGGGCGAGGACGTGTCGTTGAGGTGGGTGATGCTGCACATGATCCACGAGTACGCGCGGCACAACGGGCATGCGGACTTTCTGCGGGAAGGGGTGGACGGGGTGGTGGGGGCGTAGAACGGCCCGCCGGCCACCTTCAGCCCGGCCGAACCCCTTCAGCCCTGGCCGGCCACTTCAGCCCTGTGCGGCCACTTCAGTCCTGTCCGGGCATCTTCAGCCTGGTCCAGCCACTCCAGCCCGTCCGGCGTTTGAGGACGCGCGGCGCAGCCGTGCACCGGGCGCAGCCCGGGACGCTCGCCCCCACCGGCGCCAGCCGTGATGCTTTCCCCGCCCCCGCCCCGCGGCGAGCGGTTTAGGTGGAGGGGTGGGGCGGGGCCGAATCCGCGAAGCGGCCCACCGGGCCGCACGGGGGTGCGGTGGCGGAGCGGGTGCGGTGGTGGAGGGGCGTGCTCCGCGTGGGGGCCGCGCCCTTGCCCACCCGTCCCGCCCCCGGGGGGCGGCCCCGCTGCCCAAGAGGGCTAGGGGCTCGGGGCTCGGGGCCAGGGGGCAGGGTTATGCCCCGTAGAAGCGGTCCTCCATGACTGCACGTGCCCGTCGCGTGATGCGGCGGTAGTCGTCCAGCATGTCGCCCACGTGCCCCGTCTCGTAGCCCAAGTAGCGGCCCATGGCGGCCAGTTCGCGGCCGTCCGAGGGGAAGGTGTCGCCGGCGCGGCCGCGTACCAGCATGACGCCGTTGCGTACCCGGGAGGCCAGGACCCAGGCCTCGTCGAGGATCTGGGCCTCCTCGGTCGGGATCAGGCCGGCCGCGTGGGCGGCGGCCAGGGCATCCCGTGTGCGGGGGGTGCGCAGGCCCGGTTCGGCCCAGCCGTGCTGCATCTGGAGGAGCTGGACCGTCCACTCGACGTCGCTCAGGCCGCCGCGCCCCAGCTTCGTGTGGAGCGTCGGGTCGGCGCCGCGCGGCATCCGTTCCGACTCCATGCGGGCCTTCAGGCGGCGGATTTCGCGGACCGCGTCCTCGCCGAGGCCCTCCGCCGGGTAGCGCAGCGGGTCGATCAGCTCGATGAAGCGGCCGCCCAGCTCCAGGTCGCCGGCCATCGGTTCGGCGCGCAGCAGGGCCTGGCTCTCCCAGACCAGGGACCACCGCCGGTAGTACGCCTCGTACGACTTCAGGGAGCGGACCATCGGGCCGCTCTTGCCCTCCGGGCGCAGGTCGGCGTCGATCATCAACGGTGGGTCGGCGGTGGGGAGTTGGAGGAGTCGTCGCATCTCCGTGACGACCTTGTTGGCGGCCTGTGCGGCCTCCTGCTCGTCGACGCCCTCGCGCGGCTCGTGGACGAACAGGACGTCGGCGTCGGATCCGTAACCCAGCTCCTGGCCGCCGAAGCGGCCCATGCCGATGACGGCGAAACGGGTGGGGAGTTCGTCGCCCCACTGGGCGCGGACCGCCGCCCGCAGGGCGCCTGCGAGGGTTGCCGCGTTGAGGGCGGTCAGGGCGCAGCCCACCCGGTCGACGAGAGCGCCGGGGTCGGATTCGGCGGGGCTGTCCTCCGTACCGTACGAGCCGATGATGTCTGCGGCGGTGGTACGGAACAGCTCGCGGCGGCGCACCCCGCGTGCCGCGGCGACCGCCGCCTCGGCGCCGTTGGCGCGGCCCACCGCGGCCAGCACCTCCTGCTCCAGGTGCTCGCGGGTGCGCGGGGTGAGCCCCAGCGGGTCGCCGAGGATGGCGACCGCCTCGGGGGCGCGCAGGAGGAGGTCGGGGGCGAGGCGGCCGGCGGAGAGGACCCGGGCGAGGTTCTCGGCCGCCGCGCCCTCGTCCCGCAGCAGCCGCAGGTACCAGGGGGTCTTGCCCAGTGCGTCCGACACCTTGCGGAAGCCGAGCAGCCCGGCGTCCGGGTCGGCCGAGTCCGCGAACCAGCCGAGCAGTACGGGCAGCAGGGTGCGCTGGATGGCGGCCTTGCGGGTCACGCCGGACGACAGGGCCTCCAGGTGGCGCAGGGCGCCGACCGGGTCCGCGTACCCGAGCGCCTGGAGCCGCTGGCCGGCGGCCCGCGGGCTCAGCCGGGTCTCGCCGGGGGCGAGCCCGGCGACGGCGTCGAGCAGCGGCCGGTAGAACAGCTTCTCGTGCAGCCGGCGCACGACGCCCCCGTGCCGCCGCCACACCTGCTGGAGCTCGGTGACGGGCTCCCCGCGCAGCCCCAGCGACCGCCCGAGGCGCCGCAGGTCCGCCTCCTCCTCGGGTACCAGGTGGGTGCGCCGCAGCCGGTACAGCTGGATCCGGTGCTCCAGCTGCCGCAGGAACCGGTACGCCTCGTCGAGCTGCGCGGCGTCCGCCCGCCCCACGTACCCTCCGGCGGCGAGCGCCTGCAGCGCTTCCAGTGTCGAGCCGCTGTGCAGCGACGCGTCGCTCCTGCCGTGCACCAGCTGGAGCAGCTGCACGGCGAACTCGACGTCGCGCAGCCCGCCGGGCCCGAGCTTCAGCTCCCGATCGACCTGCCCGGGTGGGATGTTGTCGACGACCCTGCGGCGCATCTTCTGTACGTCGGGGACGAAGTTCTCGCGCTCGGCGGCCTGCCACACCATGGGGGAGAGGGCCGCGACGTACTCCTCGCCGAGGGCGGGGTCCCCGGCCACCGGGCGGGCCTTGAGCAGCGCCTGGAACTCCCAGGTCTTCGCCCACCGCTGGTAGTACGCGACATGGCTGGAGAGGGTACGGACGAGGGGGCCGTTGCGGCCCTCGGGGCGGAGGTTGGCGTCCACCGGCCAGATGGTGCCCTCGACGGTGGTCTCCGAACAGATCCGCATGAGGTGTGAGGCGAGCCGGGTCGCGGCCCGCATCGCCTGGGCCTCGTCCACGCCGTCCAGCGCTTCCCCGACGAAGATCACGTCCACGTCGGAGACATAGTTCAGCTCGTGACCTCCGCATTTGCCCATCGCGATCACCGCGAGACGGCACATCGCGGCGTCCTCAGGCGCGGCGCTGCGGGCGAGTCCGAGAGCGGCCCTGAGCGTGGCCGTCGCGAGGTCCGCGAGTTCGGCGGCGGTCTCCGCGACGTCCGTCGTCCCGCACACGTCACGCGCCGCTATCGTCAGCAGGCACCGCCGGTAGGCCACCCGTAGCGCGTCCTGGTCGTCGGCGGCGGCGAGCCCGTGCTCGAACTCCGCCACCCCGGGGTGCAGGTCCGTCGCCTCGTACGTGAGCAGGGCGTGCCAGTCGGAGGGGTGCCGGGCCAAGTGGTCGGCGAGGGCCTCGGAGGTGCCGAGAACCCCGAGCAGCCGGTCCCGCAGGGGCTTCGCGGCGACGAGGGTACGGAGGAACTCCTGCCGCTCGTCGTCCCCCGGCTGGGCCTCCGCGAGCCGTACGAGGCTGCGCAGGGCGAGGTCGGGATCGGCGCTCGCACCGAGGGCGTCGAGCAGGACGGGGTCGTGGCGCACGAGGGCGAGGGCGTCGTCGTCGAGGAGCCGCTCGGCGGCGGCGGGGTCGGTGAAACCGTGCCGGATCAGGCGCGTGAAGGTGCTGCTGCGACGCCCGGGGGCGGCCATCGGGGTCCCTGCCTTTTGCTCGGCGCTGGCGGTGTGGCTCCGAGCCTATGGGGTGGGGTCGTGCTCCGCGTGGGGCCGCCCCCTTGCCCACCAGTCCCGCCCCCGGGGGGCGGTCCCGCTGCCCAAGAGGGCTAGCGGATATGGGGCAGGCAGTTAGGGGCGCGGGGAACTGCGCGATCAGCCACGACGCACCCGCACGACGCCCACCGGCCCCGGGCCCCCGCCCCGCGCCCTGCGGCCCCGTGCCCGCCCCACCCCGCGGCCAGCGCTAAGCGTTACGCCCGCGCCGGCAGCAGCCGACCCCGTCCGCCCCCGGATACCACCTTCGGCAGCCGGTGCGGCAGCGACCCGTACCAGGCGTAGGCCACCGCGTACCCGAAGGAGAGGCAGAGCAGTCCGCCCACCGCGTCCAGCCAGAAGTGGTTGGCGGTGGCGACGATCACGACCAGCGTCAGGGTCGGATACAGCAGCCCCAGGATCCGCGCCCACGGCGCCGAAGCCAGGAAGAAGATCGTCAGCCCGCACCACGTCGACCACCCGATGTGCATCGAAGGCATCGCCGCGTACTGGTTCGACATGTTCTTGAGGTCGCCCGACGCCATTGATCCCCAGGTGTGGTGGACCAGCACGGTGTCGACGAAGCCGCCGCCGTTCATCAGCCGGGGCGGCGCCAGCGGGTACAGGTAGTAGCCGACCAGTGCGACACCGGTCGTGGCGAACAGGATCGTCCGCGCCGCCGCGTACCGCCCTGGCTGCCACCGGTACAGCCACACCAGCACGCCGATCGTCACGATGAAGTGCAACGTCGCGTAGTAGTAATTCATCGACACGATCAGCCAGGTCACCGAGTCGATGGCATGGTTGACGGACTTCTCGACGGCGATCCCGAGGTCGTTCTCGACCTTCCAGATCCAGTCGGCGTTGGCGAGCGCCTTCGCCTTCTGCTCCGGGACGGCGTTGCGGATCATCGAGTAGATCCAGTAGCTGACCACGATCAGCAGGAGCTCGAACCAGATGCGTGGGCGGCGCGGCGACCGGATGCGTTCGACCACGGAGCCGGCCTTGCGGCGGGCCCCTGGTGTCCCGTCGTCGTCCGCATCGGGTGACGGGATGGTGGTGGCCCTCCGGCCGGCCGCCCGGCCCGCCTCGGTTCTCGTGGTCGCTTCACCCATGGAAGACGAGTCTGCCAGATCGTTGTCCGGTACCGATCATCCTCCGGTGGGTTCTGGCCCGTCCCCCGTACGACTCAAGGACGAGGCCCTGAGGCGGTTGACCCCCGTACGACGAGCTCCGGCATGAAGACGAATTCGCTGTGCGGGGCGGGGGTCCCACCGACCTCTTCCAGCAGTGCGCGGACGGCCGCCTGGCCCATCGCGGTCACCGGTTTACGGATGGTCGTCAGCGGTGGATCGGTGAACGCTATGAGCGGCGAGTCGTCGAACCCGACGACCGACACGTCACGCGGTACGTCAAGTCCCAGCCGCCGTACCGCCCGTATCGCGCCGAGCGCCATCATGTCGCTGGCGCAGACGACCGCGGTGCAGCCCCGCTCGATGAGCGCGGAGGCCGCCGCCTGCCCGCCCTCCAGCGTGTAGAGGGAGTGCTGGATCAGCTCCTCCGCCTCTTCGGCGCTCAGGCCGAGCCGCTCCTGCATGCTGCTGCGGAAGCCCTCGATCTTGCGCAGTACGGGCACGAACCGCTTCGGCCCGACGGCCAGGCCGATCCGGGTGTGCCCCAGTGCCGCCAAATGGGTGACCGCGAGACGCATCGCCGCCCGGTCGTCCGGCGAGATGAACGGGGCCTGCACCTTCGGCGAGAAACCGTCGACGAGTACGAAGGGGACGCCCTGGGCGCGCAGCTGCTCGTAGCGCTGCATGTCGGCCGTGGTGTCGGCGTGCAGCCCGGAGACGAAGATGATGCCCGAGACGCCGCGCGCGACGAGCATTTCCGTCAGCTCGTCCTCGGTGGAGCCGCCGGGGGTCTGGGTGGCGAGCACCGGCGTGTAGCCCTGGCGGGTCAGCGCCTGCCCTATGACCTGGGCGAGCGCGGGGAAGAT
Organism: Streptomyces sp. NPDC048442; assembly: GCF_040651475.1. Classification (NCBI taxonomy): domain Bacteria; kingdom Bacillati; phylum Actinomycetota; class Actinomycetes; order Kitasatosporales; family Streptomycetaceae; genus Streptomyces; species Streptomyces sp. NPDC048442. The sequence goes on along the minus strand of NZ_JBEZKB010000017.1, from coordinate 140,183 downwards.
CGGGTTCTCCAGCTCGGGGGTTATGAGACCGACGAGGCCCGCGCTGAGCCGGCGCAGCCGGACGGGGCGCTCGTACCCGAGGACGTCGAGTGCGGCGAGTACGGATTCGCGGGTGGCCGAGGCAACACCCGGCTTGCCGTTCAGTACCCGGCTGACCGTCGCTTCGCTGACCCCCGCCTGGGCTGCGATGTCGGCTAGCCGTGCGGTCATGGAAGGGGACCTTACCGGGCGGCTCATCGGATTGCCCACCAAGTGCAGGTATCGGCCGCAAGGGTGACGCTTCCACCGTCGTCGGCGAGGGCGGCCGAGGTGACCAGCAGCCTTCCGGGGGTGGGGAGTTCGACGGGTTCGGCGCCCGTGTTGAGGAGGCAGCGGAAGCCTGGGCGTACGAAATCGAGCACCCCGTCCGCCGGTGACGGCAGCCACTCCATCCCGCCGTCGCCGAGACCCGGCAGCTCCCTGCGCACCGCGAGCGCCCTGCGGTACAGCTCCAGCGTCGAGCCCTCGACACCGGTCTGCGCCGCCACGCTCAGCAGCTTCCAGCCGTCCGGCTGCGGAAGCCAGCTGCCGGTGCCAGTGCCAGTGCCAGTGCCGGTGCCGGTGCCGGTGCCGGTGCCTGCGCCTGTGTCGCCGCTGCCGAAGCCGTACGGTGCCCGGTCGCCGTCCCACGGGATCGGTACGCGGCACCCGTCGCGCAGCCCGTCCTGCCCGTCGGTGCGGAAGAAGGAGGGGTCCTGGCGGGCCTCGTCGGGCAGGTCGGTCACCTCGGGCAGGCCGAGCTCCTCGCCCTGGTAGAGGTACGCGGAGCCCGGCAGCGCCAGCATCAGCAGGGCCGCGGCGCGGGCCCGCCGCAGTCCCTTCCGGTAGTCGTCGGCCCCGTACCGGGTGAGGTGGCGCACCACGTCGTGGTTGGACAGCACCCAGGTCGTGGGAGCCCCGACCGAACCGGTGGCGGCGAGCGACGCGTCGACGACCGCCCGCATCGCCGTCGCGTCCCAAGGGCAGTTGAGGAACTGGAAGTTGAAGGCCTGGTGCAGCTCGTCGGGGCGCACGTACAGCGCGAGCCGCTCGGGGGACGGCGCCCACGCCTCGGCGACACCGATCCGCTCCCCTTCGTAGGAGTCGAGCAGCCGCCGCCAGCCGCGGTGGATGGCGTGCACCCCGTCCTGGTCGAAGAAGGGGAGGACCTGTGAGCCGATCATCTTCGCCTGCTCGCGGGCCCCGATGTCCGGCATCCCGGCGGCTTTGACCATGCCGTGCGCGACGTCGATGCGGAAGCCGTCGACGCCCCGGTCCAGCCAGAACCGCAGGATCGAGTCGAACTCGGCGTGCACGGCCGGGTTCTCCCAGTTGAGGTCGGGCTGCTGCGGGGCGAAGAGGTGCAGGTACCAGGAGCCGTCCGCGACGCGGGTCCAGGCAGGGCCGCCGAACACCGACTCCCAGTCGTTGGGCGGGAGTTCACCGTCCGCGCCCCGCCCCTGCCGGAAGTGGTAGAGGTCGCGCTCCGGGCCGTTGGCCAGCGCCGCCCGGAACCACTCGTGCTGGTCGGAGGTGTGGTTGGGGACCACGTCCACGATGACGCGCAGTCCCACATCGTGTGCGCTGTCGACGAGTTGGACCGCGTCGTCCAGTGTCCCGAAGAGCGGGTCGACCCTGCGGTAGTCCGCGACGTCGTAGCCGCCGTCCGCCTGCGGCGAGGCGTAGAAGGGGGTCAGCCACACGGCGTCCACACCGAGCCGGGCCAGCTGCGGCAGGCGCGCGCGGATGCCGGGCAGATCTCCGATGCCGTCCCCGTCGCCGTCGGCGAAGGACCGGACGTACACCTGATAGATGACGGCGTCGCGCCACCACCGCGAGGCGAAGGAGCGGGGCTCGGCGCCGGGCGCCGTGAGGTTCTCGGGGTGCACGGTGTTCTCGGGGTGCACAGTGCGCAGGAGGCTCATGGGCTGCTCGCTCTCGTACGGGCTCCGGTGTCGGCAACTGCTCGGCCACTACGGGATCAACGCCGGTGCCCTCCGAAAGTAACAGCCTTGCAAGTTCTTGCGAATACCGTGACGGGCCCCTCAATCCGGCCTCCCCACCCCTCCGGCCTGCCCTGCAAGGGGTCCGGCGGCAATCCCCAGGACACGCCGATGTAACGATCCACCCCCCTTGCAGAAATTTCCCGCAAACTCTTTCGGACTTCTTTCAGGCTTGTTACGTTCCTCCACGACCCGGCGCCGCGACGGAGCGGTACGGCAGTTGAAGGAGTTCAGATGCGACGTGGCATAGCAGCCACCGCCCTGGTCGCGACCCTGGCGCTCGCGGCGACGGCTTGCGGCGGCGACAGTGACGGCGGCTCGGGCAAGAGCTCGGGCGGCGGCGAACTGGCCGGCGAGGTCACCTGGTGGGACACCTCCACGGTCGGCAGCGAGGACAAGGTCTTCAAGAAGATCGCCACCGACTTCACCAAGAAGCACCCCAAGGTCACCGTCAAGTACGTCAACGTGCCCTTCGGCGACGCGCAGAACAAGTTCAAGAACGCCGCGCAGGCGGGCTCCGGCGCCCCCGACGTGATCCGCTCCGAGGTCGCCTGGACCCCCGACTTCGCGGACCTCGGCTACCTGGCCCCGCTGGACGGCACCACCGCCCTGAAGAACGCGGGCGACTTCCTCCCGCAGGCGGCGGCCTCCACGAAGTACAAGGACAAGACGTACGCCGTCCCGCAGGTCATCGACTCGATGGGCATCTTCTACAACAAGAAGATGCTGAAGGACGCGGGCGTCGAGGTCCCCAAGACCATCGCCGACCTGAAGACCGCCTCGAAGAAGATCAAGGAGAAGACCGGCAAGACCGGCATGTACCTGCGCGGCGACGACGCGTACTGGTTCCTCTCCTTCCTCTACGGTGAGGGCGGCGACCTGGTCGACGCCAAGACCAAGACCGTCACGATCGACAACCCGGCCGGCGTCAAGGCCATGAACGTCGTCAAGGACCTGGTCACCTCGGGTGCCGCCAAGACCGACGCCACCGACGGCTTCGACAACATGCAGAAGGCGTTCAAGTCGGGCGACGTCGCCATGATGATCAACGGCCCGTGGGCGATCGCCGACACCTACGCCGGTGACCAGTTCAAGGACAAGGCCAACCTGGGCATCGCCCCGGTCCCGGCCGGTTCCGCCAAGCAGGGCGCCCCGCAGGGCGGCCACAACCTCGGCGTGTACGCGGGCTCCAAGAACCTCGACGCCTCGTACGCCTTCGTCGACTACATGTCCTCGCCCGAGGTCCAGGCGCAGGTCACCAAGGAGCTCAACCTCCTGCCGACCCGCACCTCGGTCTACGCCCAGCCGGACGTCGCCAAGAACGAGATCGTGGGCTTCTTCAAGCCGGTCGTCGAGAAGGCCGTCGAGCGCCCCTGGATCCCGGAGACCGGCAGCCTGTTCGCCCCGCTGGTCACCGAGTACACCAAGGTCCTCACCGGTCAGGCCGCCCCGGAAGCGGGCGTGAAGACCACCGCTGAGGCGTACCGCAAGCTCCTCAAGGGTTGGAAGTAGCAACTGATGGCTGCCGCTGACACCGGCCGGCCTCTGGTGAAGGCCGCGGGCGAGGACCTCGCCCGCGGCCGGAGCCGTGGCACCGGCCCGCACGAGACGGGCAGGCCGCCGGGCAGGTTCCGCCGGTCGTTCTCCACCCACTGGTACGCCTGGACGATGGTCGCCCCCGTGGTGGTCGTCATCGGCGTCATCATCGGATACCCGCTGGTCCGCGGCATCTACCTGTCGCTGACCAACGCCAACGAGCGCAACGTCGAGCGGTCCATCGGCGTCAACCACCTGCCCGCGACGTACAAGTTCGTCGGTCTCGACAACTACGTCGACGCGATCACCGGCAGCCAGTTCCTCGCCACCCTCGGCTGGACGGTCCTGTGGACCGTCGCCTGCGTCTCGATCACCTTCGCGCTCGGCATGGGCCTCGCCAACATGCTGAACCGCCAGATCGCGGGACGCGGCCTCTACCGCATGCTGCTGGTCCTGCCCTGGGCGGTCCCCGGCTTCGTGTCCGTCTTCGCCTGGCGGTTCCTCTACAACCAGGACAACGGACTCCTCAACAAGCTCCTCGCGGGCGGCGGCATCGACGCCGTGCCGTGGCTGAACGACCCGACCTGGGCGAAGTTCGCCGTGATCAGCGTCAACGTCTGGCTCGGCGTTCCGTTCATGATGGTCGCCCTCCTCGGCGGGCTGCAGTCCATCCCCGGCGAGCTGTACGAGGCCGCGGAGATGGACGGCGCCACCGCCTGGCAGCGCTTCCGGCACATCACGATGCCGGGCCTGCGCCCGGTGAGCACGACGGTGATCCTGCTCTCCACCATCTGGACCTTCAACATGTTCCCGGTGATCTTCCTGCTGACCCGGGGCGGACCCGGCGAGGCGACGCAGATCCTCGTCACCCAGGCGTACAAGTTCTCCTTTGAGATCAGCCCGCGCGACTTCGCGCAGTCCTCCACGTGGGGCGTGCTGATCCTCGTACTCCTGATGCTCTTCGCCGCGGTCTACCGGCGAGTCCTCCGCAAGCAGGGAGAAGTCTGGTGACCACCCCCACCCTGGTGACGGGCCAGAGCGCCAACGTCCAGATCCGCGAACGCCGTTCGCCGCTCGCCTCGTTCGGCCTGCACGCCACGCTCGTCGTCGCCTCCGTCGTCGCCGTCTTCCCGGTGCTGTGGGTCCTGCTGACCTCGCTCAAGCCGGCGAAGCACGCGACCACCACCGACTTCGTCCGTGAGACGACGCTGGAGAACTACACCGGCCTGATCAACGACACCCCGTTCCTGACGTGGTTCGGCAACTCGCTGCTGATCGCCGGACTCTCGACCGTCATCGGCGTCTTCGTGTCGGCGACGACGGGCTACGCGGTGAGCCGCTTCCGGTTCCCCGGCAAGCGCGGCCTGATGTGGACGCTGCTGATCACCCAGATGTTCCCGGTCGCCGTCCTGATCGTGCCGATCTACAACACCATGGCGAAGCTGGGCCTGCTCAACCAGCCGATCGGCCTGGTCATCACGTACCTCACCATCTCGGTGCCGTTCTGCGCCTGGATGATGAAGGGCTTCTTCGACGGCATCCCGCGCGAACTCGACGAGTCGGGCCAGGTCGACGGCCTGACCCCGTTCGGCACCTTCTGGCGGCTCATCCTGCCGCTCGCCAAGCCGGGCCTGGCGGTCACCGCCTTCTACTCCTTCATCACCGCGTGGGGCGAAGTCGCCTACGCCTCGGCCTTCCTGGTCGGCGACGAGAACATGACCCTCGCGGGCGGACTCCAGAAGTTCGTCAACCAGTACAGCAGCCAGTGGGGCCCGATGGCCGCCGCTTCCGTGCTGATCGCCATCCCGGCCGCACTCGTCTTCGTCTTCGTGCAGCGCCACCTGGTCGCCGGCATGACGGCGGGCGCGACCAAGGGCTGACCACCCCTCTTGCGCACCACGTACGTACGTCCTGACCCGGACGCCCACCCCACACCCCCCAGGGACGACATGACCCAGCACCTCGCTGCCCCTGCCCCCGCCACGGCTGCCACCGCCACCCAATGGTGGCGGAACGCGGTGATCTACCAGGTCTACCCGCGCAGCTTCGCCGACGGCAACGGCGACGGCATGGGCGACCTGGCAGGCGTCCGCAGCCGCCTCCCGTACCTGCGCGACCTGGGTGTGGACGCCGTCTGGCTGAGCCCGTTCTACGCGTCCCCGCAGGCCGACGCCGGGTACGACGTCGCCGACTACCGGGCCATCGACCCCATGTTCGGTACGTTGCTGGACGCCGACGGTCTGATCCGCGACGCGCACGCGCTGGGCCTGCGCGTCATCACGGACCTGGTCCCCAACCACTCATCCGACCAGCACGAGTGGTTCAAGCGGGCACTCGCCGAGGGCCCGGGATCCGCACTGCGCGACCGCTACCACTTCCTCCCCGGCAAGGGCGCGAGCGGCGAACTCCCCCCGAACGACTGGGAGTCGCTCTTCGGCGGCCCCGCCTGGACCCGTACCACCAACCCCGACGGCACGGACGGCGACTGGTACCTGCACATTTTCGCCCCCGAGCAGCCCGACTTCAACTGGGAGCACCCGGCCGTCGCCGACGAGTTCCGCTCGATCCTGCGGTTCTGGCTGGACCTGGGCGTCGACGGCTTCCGCATCGACGTCGCGCACGGCCTGGTCAAGGCGGAGGGCCTGCCCGACCTCGGCGCGCACGACCAGCTCAAGCTCCTCGGCAACGACGTCATGCCGTTCTTCGACCAGGACGGGGTGCACGCCATCTACCGCTCCTGGCGGAAGATCCTCGACGAGTACCCGGGGGAGAGGATCGGCGTCGCCGAGGCCTGGACCCCGACCCTGGAGCGCACCGCGAACTACGTCCGCCCCGACGAACTGCACCAGGCCTTCAACTTCCAGTACCTGGGCACCCATTGGGACGCCGAAGCCCTCCGCGAGGTCATCGACAGCTCCCTCGCCGCGATGCGCCCGGTCGACGCCCCCGCGACCTGGGTGCTCTCCAACCACGACGTCACCCGCCACACCACCCGCTTCGCCAACCCGGCGGGCCTCGGCACCCAGATCCGCACCGCGGGCGACGGCGAACTCGGCCTGCGCCGGGCCCGCGCCGCCACCCTCCTCATGCTCGCCCTCCCCGGCTCGGCGTACGTCTACCAGGGCGAGGAGCTCGGCCTCCCCGACGTCACGGACCTCCCGGACGAGGCCCGCCAGGACCCGTCCTTCTTCCGCGCGGACGGCCAGGACGGCTACCGCGACGGGTGCCGGGTGCCGATCCCGTGGACGATCGAGGGTTCCTCGTACGGATTCGGCTCGGGCGGCAGCTGGCTCCCGCAGCCCGCTTCCTGGGCGGGCCTGTCGGTCGAGGCCCAGACCGGCGACCCGCACTCCACCCTGGAGCTGTACCGCTCCGCACTCACCGTCCGCCGCGACCACGCGGGCCTCGGCGCGGGCACGGACGTGACGTGGCTGCCCGACGCCCCGGCCGGTGTCCTCGCCTTCGCCCGCGACGGCTTCGTCTGCACCGCGAACACCACGGGCACGCCGGTACGCATGGCCGTCCCCGGCCGCGTACTCCTCGCCAGCGCCGAAGTGACGTGCGACGAGGACGAGTTCGACCTGCCCGCCGACACCACCGTCTGGTGGGCCGTGTGAGTGTTCCCGCACCTCGGGGCGGCGGGAACGCAACCGCTCCCGCCGCCCCGAGGCTGGCCCACATCGCCGCGCAGGCCAAGGTCAGCGAGGCGACGGCCAGCCGTGTCCTGAACGGGAAGGCGGGTGTCGCGGCCGGCACCCGCCAACGGGTGCTGGCCGCGCTCGACGTCCTCGGCTACGAACGCCCGGTACGCCTCAAGCAGCGCAGCGCGGGCCTCATCGGCCTGCTCACCCCGGAACTGACCAACCCGATCTTCCCGGCCTTCGCCCAGGTCATCGAGCAGACCCTGGCCGGCCACGGCTACACCCCGCTGCTCTGCACCCAGATCCCCGGCGGAGCGACGGAGGACGAGCTCGTCGAGCAACTCGTCGAACGAGGAGTCGACGGCATCGTCTTCCTCTCCGGCCTGCACTCCGACCTCTCCAGCGACCCGGCCCGCTACGAGGCGCTGACCGCGCGCTCAGTCCCGTACGTCCTGGTCAACGGCTACAACGAGGCGGTCACGGCCCCCTTCGTGTCGACGGACGACCGCGCCGCCGCACAGATGGCCGTGACGCATCTGCGCGAACTGGGCCACATCCGGGTCGGGCTGGCGGTCGGCCCGGTCCGCTACGTCCCCTCGCACCGCAAACGCGAGGGCTTCATCGAGGCGACGGGCTCGGCGGACTTGATCCAGCACACCCTGTTCAGCGTGGAGGGCGGCCAGGCGGCGGCGGGCTCGCTGCTCGACGCGGGGTGCACGGGAGTGGTGTGCGGCAGCGACATGATGGCGCTCGGTGTGATCCGGGCGGCACGGGACCGGGGCCTGCGCGTCCCCGAGGACGTGTCGGTCGTCGGCTACGACGACTCCCCGCTGACCCCCTTCACCGACCCGCCGCTCACCACCGTCCGCCAGCCGGTGCAGGCGATGGCGACGGCGGCGGTCGGCGCGCTGCTTGAGGAGATCAGGGGCAGTGCGGTAGCGGTGGGCCGGACGGAATTCGTGTTCCAGCCGGAGCTGGTGGTGCGGGGCTCGACGGGGCAGGTGAGGGCCTGACGTCGTCGGCGGTGTGCAGGGCTGCCGACCCCGGTGTCGTGACGCACCAGCTCGTCCGTCCGGCGCTGGGCGATCTCCACGCGCTTGTTGGGGTTCAGGGCGGCGGCCAGCTCGTCGGCGACGGCCGCCCCGGCGCCGTTCCCGCCACCGCCCGTCGTCGTACGCGCCACGAGCCTCCGCAGCCACACGGGACGCCCGGTACGCAGCACCAGCCGCCGGGCACCGGCCAGCAGGAGTGGCACGACGATCACGCACGCCATGAGCAGAGGGACTGTCAGCATCAGGACCATGCCGGGCCAACGGCCGCCCGTACCCGCATGGTTCCCGGCGACTGGCTCCTCGCGCGCCTCACCGCAAACGTGCCGTCGCGACATGGACCTTCATCCCGCAAGGGATGCGCCCGTCCGGCAGCGCAAGCTCCTTCGCCCCGGCGAGGAACGTCTCTCGCAAGGACGCGACGGTGGGCGGGTCGAGGGGCCCGACGTCGTAGACGCCCGACACGGCCGACCACACCTGCTCGGCGGGACCACTCAGGTCGATGGGGACGGTCTCCCAGTCGACCGGCGTGAATCCGGCCGGTCCGAGGATGCTGTCGAGCCCGTCACGGCTCCGTGTCCTCTTGTCTCCCAGCGCCGGGATGCGCTGCGCGGCAGGAGTCCCGTCCAGCACCGGCCTCAGCAGCCCGAGAAACAGCCCGTAGGCTTCGCCGCCCACGGCGCCACCGCCCATCACGCAGGCCAGCGTGGATCCGGGAGCCAGCACCCGGGCCACTTCCGCGACGACCTGATCGACGTCTCCCATCAGCATCAACGCCATGTGGGAGACGCAGGCGTCGAAGCTGTCGTCGGCAAAGGGGAGGTCCTGGGCGCGGCTCTCCCGCAGCGTCGCCCCGGCCAGCGCCGGCCGGCACCGTGCCAGCGCCAGCGCCTCGGGGGACAGGTCCACCCCGGTGATCCGCCGCCCGTCGGTCCGCGCGAGCAGCTCCATCAGCAGGCCGTCCCCGCAACCGAGGTCCAGCACCCGCCTGCTCCCGGCGACCCGCTCACACAGAATCTCGTAACTGGACCGGCCGTCCGCAGCCCGTCCGCCCCCGAACGCGTCGGCCGTCACGGCGGGTTGCTCGGCGTGGAAGGCCCGCAGGAATGCTTCTTGCGCTGTCGTCGTCATGCCCCGAACCTATGCGCTCCCCTGCGCCTGCGCCCGTGGGTTGCGAAGGGGGCGATGGTTCCGTACGGCCCGGCCCTGACCTGCCTCTTTGTGGAATCGTTCGAACTTTCACGGCTTTCAAGTTCTTGTCGTGCGCAAGGGGTTGACCACTCCTGAGGCCCCTCGTACCGTCACCCTGCAAGAAGTTGCTGCTGTCTTTCAGCAAGAACATGCAGCGTGAACTTCCCGATGAACATTCAGAGCCGCGCACCTCCCCCCACGCAGGAGGAATCCCCATGCCCCGCAGACTCCCGTCTGCCATATCCGCAGCGTTCGCCGCCGTGCTGGCGGGCACTGCTCTCGTCGGTGTGCCCGCCGCCCCCGCCGAAGCCGCACCCCCCGGTGACCGGGACGTCACCGCCGTGCTCTTCGAGTGGAAGTTCGCGTCCGTCGCCCGTGCCTGCACCGACAGCCTCGGTCCTGCCGGGTACGGCTTCGTCCAGGTCTCCCCTCCCCAGGAGCACATCCAGGGCGGCCAGTGGTGGACCTCCTACCAGCCCGTCAGCTACAAGATCGCGGGACGGCTCGGGGACCGGGCCGCCTTCAAAAGCATGGTCGACACCTGCCACGCGGCGGGCGTCAAGGTCGTCGCCGACGCCGTCATCAACCACCTTGCGGCGGGCGACGGTACGGGCACGGGCGGCACCGCGTACCGCAAGTACGACTACCCGGGCCTTTACTCGGGCGCCGACCTGGACGACTGCCGCGCCCCGATCAGCAACTACCAGGACCGGTTCAACATCCAGAGCTGCGAACTCGTCGGGCTCGCCGACCTCGACACCGGCGAGGAGTACGTCCGTACGAAGATCGCCGGGTTCCTGAGCGATCTGCTCTCGCTGGGCGTCGACGGCTTCCGCATCGACGCCGCCAAGCACATGCCGGCCGCCGATCTCGCCGCGATCAAGGGGAAGCTGAGCAACCCCGGGGTGTACTGGAAGCAGGAGGCGATCTACGGGGGCGGCGAGGCCGTCTCACCGAGCGAGTACCTCGGCACGGGCGACGTGCAGGAGTTCCGGTACGCGCGCGGGCTCAAGCAGGTCTTCACCGGGGGCGAGAAGCTCGCCTACCTCAAGAACTACGGTGCCGGGTGGGGCTTCATGGAGTCGGGCAAGTCCGCCGTCTTCGTCGACAACCACGACACCGAGCGCGGCGGCGACACCCTCAACTACAAGGCGGGCAGCGCCTACACGCTCGCCAACGTCTTCATGCTGGCGTGGCCGTACGGGGCGCCGGACGTGCACTCCGGGTACGAGTGGAGCGACAAGGACGCAGGTCCGCCGAACGGCGGTCAGGTCAACGCCTGTTACGCGGACGGCTGGAAGTGCCAGCACAACTGGCGCGAGATCTCCTCGATGGTCGGCTTCCGCAATGCGGCGAAGGGTCAGCAGGTGACTCAGTGGTGGGACAACGGCGGCAGTCAGATCGGCTTCGGGCGCGGTGACAAGGCGTACGTGGTGATCAATCACGAGGGCGCGACCCTGGCCCGGACCTTCCAGACCGGGCTGCCCGGTGGGAACTACTGCGACGTGCAGAGCGGTCGGGCGGTCACGGTGGACGGGTCGGGACGCTTTGCCGCGAGCGTGGCGCCGGGGACGGCGGTGGCGCTGCACGTGGGCGCACGTAGCTGCTGATCCGTGGGGAGGTGGGTTCGCATCTGCGGAGGCGTGGCCGGCGGGGCGGGGTGGGGTGGGGTGGGTCGTCGTGCGGGCGCGTCGTGGCTGATCGCGCAGTTCCCCGCGCCCCCAACTGCCGCCCCTTACCTCCCAGCCCCCTTGAAGCCTCCTAGCCTCCTAGCCTCCTAGCCTCCTTGGGCAGCGGGGCCGCCCCCGGGGGCGGGACGGGTGGGCAAGGGGGCGGCCCCCACGCGGAGCACGCCCCTCCGCGACCGCACGACCCCGACATCCCCAACCCCCTACTAGAGGAGACCTCGTCCCGTGACAGCCCGCCCCCTCCCAAGAGCCGCCACCCTCGCCGTGGTCATAGCGATGTGTGCCGCCCTCGCCCCCACCGCCCCCGCCTTCGCCGCTCCGAAGCCGCCCCCGCCCCCCGCGGACGCGAAACTCGCTGCCACGCCCGCCCGCCACGACCTCACCCGGGACCAGTTCTACTTCGTCCTCCCGGACCGGTTCGCGAACGGGGATGCGAAGAACGACCGCGGAGGGCTGACCGGCTCGCGGCTCGACCACGGCTTCGACCCCACCGACAAGGGCTTCTACCAGGGCGGCGACCTCAAGGGGCTGACCAGCAAGCTCGACTACATCAAGGGGCTCGGGACCACCGCCATCTGGATGGCGCCGATCTTCAAGAACAAGCCCGTGCAGGGGGCGGGGAAAGACGCCTCCGCCGGATATCACGGGTACTGGATCACCGACTTCACCCAGGTCGATCCCCACTTCGGGACCAACGCCGACCTGGAGACCCTCATAGACAAGGCCCATGCCAAAGGCATGAAGGTCTTCTTCGACGTCATCACCAACCACACCGCCGACACCGTCGACCACGCGGAGAAGAAGTACGGCTACCGGCCGAAGGGCGCCTACCCCTACCTCGACAAGTCGGGCCGCCCCTTCGACGACCGCGCGGGCGTGAAGAGCGGCCAGGTCGACGGCGACTCCTTCCCGTACACCCCGGTGCCCCGAGCCGGTGAGCGCAAGACCCCCGCCTGGCTCAACAACCCCCTCATGTACCACAACCGCGGCGACTCCACCTTCGCCGGCGAGAGCGCCGAGTACGGCGACTTCAGCGGCCTCGACGACCTGTGGACCGAGCGTCCCGAGGTCGTCGACGGGATGGCGAAGATCTACCAGAAGTGGGTCCGCGACTTCGACATCGACGGTTTCCGCATCGACACCGTCAAGCACGTCGACATGGACTTCTGGACCCAATGGGCGACCGCTCTCGACGCGTACGCGAAGAAGCAGGGCCGCGACGACTTCTTCATGTTCGGCGAGATCTACGACTCCAACCCGGCCGCCACCGCCCCGTACGTCACCCGCGGCCGCCTCGACGCCACCCTCGACTTCCCCGTCCAGGACGCCCTGCGCGGGTACGCCTCCCAGAGCGGCGGCGCCGACAAGCTCGCCAAGGCGTACGGAGCCGACTACCGCTACACCACCGACAAGGCCAACGCGTACGAGCAGGTGACCTTCACCGGCAACCACGACATGGGCCGCATCGGCACCTTCCTCAAGCAGGACAACCCGAAGGCGAGTGATGCCGAGCTCGTCCAACGGGCGCGTCTCGCCAATGAGTTGATGTTCTTCGGGCGCGGCAACCCCGTCATCTACTACGGCGACGAGCAGGGCTTCACCGGCGCGGGCGGCGACAAGGACTCCCGTCAGACCCTCTTCGCCTCGAAGACCGCCGACTACCTCGACGACGACCAGCTCGGCACCGACCGCACCCACGCCTTGGACGCGTACGACACCACGCACCCCGTCTACCGGTCGATCGCCGCCCTGTCGAAGCTGACGAAGGCGCACCCCGCCCTGCGCGACGGCGTACAGGAGGAGCGTTACGCGGAGGGCTCCGTCTACGCCTTCTCCCGTACGGACACCAAGCGCAAGGCCGAGTACGTGGTGGCCACCAACAACGCCGCCGAGCCGAAGACCGTCGAGATTCCGACCGGGTCGGCGAACGCCAACTTCCGTACCATCTACGGAGGTTCAGAGGCCGTACGCAGCACCGCCGACCGCAAGGTCAAGGTCACCGTCCCCGCCCTCTCCAGCCTCGTGCTCCAGGCCGAGCGGCCCCTCCCGGCCCCGGCCACCGCCCCCGCCCTCACTCTGAAGGCCCCGGCCGCCGGAGCCACCGGCACCGTCGAGATCGAGGCCGCGCCCACCGGCGGGCAGCTCAACCGGGTCGTCTTCGCCGCCCAGGTCGGTAACGGCCCCTGGCGCACGCTCGGCTCCGCCGACCACGCCCCGTACAAGGTCACCCAGTACCTTGACGCAGAAGAGGCGCATGCCGAAACCGCCCTGCGGTACAAGGCAGTTGTGGTGGACAGTGCAGGACGCACGGCCAGTGCCCTCGCCTCGACGACGGCGGGGCAGCCGACGCCGCCCGAGAAGCCGCGCGCCGGGGACCGTACGTACGCGGTCGTCCACTACAGGCGCGCCGACGGCGACTATGACGGCTGGCAGCTCAAGTCCCCTGCCGGTACTGGTGTGTTCAGCGGTCGTGACGCCTACGGTGCCTTCGCGTGGGTGAAGCTCGCAGAGGGCGCGACCTCGTTCCCGTACACCGTCGAGAAGAACGGCACCGCCGACGGTCCTGCCCGCAGTATCGACCTCGCCGCGACCGGTGAGGTCTGGGTCGAGCAGGGCAAGGACGGCCAGCGCACCAAGGTCCCGGAGGGGACGTATCCGCCGCAGGACAAGACCAAGGCGGTCCTGCACCTCCAGCGTGCGGACGGAAACTACGACGGCTGGGGCCTGCACGTCTGGACCGGCGCCAAGGACCCGACCGACTGGGCCAAGCCGCTCCAGCCGGTGAAGAAGGACGCGTACGGAGTGACGTACGAGGTCCCGCTCGTCGCGGGGGCCACCTCGCTCAGCTACATCCTGCACAAGGGCGACGAGAAGGACCTCCCCACCGACCAGTCGCTGGACCTCGCGACGTACGGACACGAAGTGTGGGCGCTGGCGGGGGAGCCGAAGTACGTGCTGCCGCAGGCCGGGGGAGCGGGCTCGCTCGACCTCGCCAAGGCCGAGGCGCAGTGGATCGACCGGGACACGGTGGTGTGGAAGGTCAGAGCGACCGGGGCGACCAGCCAGCAGCTCGTGTACGCACGCGACGGCGGCATCAAGGTCGTCGACGGCGCGCTGAACGACGAGGGCCGCTGGCTGCGGCTCGCACCGGGCACGCTGAGCGACGCCCAGAAGGCCAGGTACCCGCACCTCAAGGACTACCCGGCGTTCACGGTGGACGTACGTGACCGCGACCGTGTCGACGAGGCGCTGCGCGGGCAGCTCATCGCCACCCAACGGGCCGCGAACGGCGCCCTGTTGGCTGCCACCGGAGTCCAGATACCCGGCGTCCTCGACGCCACGTACGGTGCCCGCGCCACCCGGGCGTCGCTCGGTCCCGTCTTCCGGGACGGCAGGCCGACCCTGTCGCTCTGGGCGCCGACCGCACAGCAGGTCGTCCTCGACCTGGGCGGAAAGAAGGTCCCGATGCGGCGCGACGACCGCAGCGGCGTCTGGTCGGCGACCGGGGACCGGAGCTGGACGGGCAAGCCGTACCGCTACGAGATCAAGGTGTGGGCGCCGAGCGTCCAGAAGGTCGTGACCAACCAGGTCACCGACCCGTACTCGACCGCCCTCACCACCGACTCCGCCCGCAGCCTGGTCGTGGACCTGGCCGACCCGTCGCTCGCCCCCAAGGGGTGGGGCACGCTGAAGAAGCCCGCGGCCGTTCCGCTGCGCACCGCGCAGATCCAGGAACTGCACGTCAGGGACTTCTCGATCGGGGACAGGACCTCAAAGCACCCGGGCCAGTACCTGGCCTTCACCGACCGCGAATCGAAGGGCTCGCAGCACCTGAGGAAGCTCGCCGGGGCGGGGACCTCGTACGTGCATCTGCTGCCCGTCTTCGACATCGGCACCATCCCCGAGAAGAAGTCCGAACAGGCCACCCCCGCATGCGACTTGGCCTCGTACGCACCGGACTCGGAGGAGCAGCAGGCGTGCGTGGGGAAGGCCGCGGGGAAGGACGCGTACAACTGGGGGTACGACCCGCTGCACTACACCGTCCCCGAGGGGTCGTACGCGAGTGACCCGGAAGGGACGAAGCGCACCGTCGAGTTCCGGCAGATGGTGCAGTCCCTCAACGGCGCCGGACTGCGCACCGTCATGGACGTCGTCTACAACCACACCGTCGCCGCCGGCCAGTCCGACAAGTCGGTGCTCGACCGGATCGTGCCCGGCTACTACCAGCGGCTGACGGCGGACGGCTCCGTCGCCACGTCGACGTGCTGCGCCAACACCGCGCCCGAGAACGCCATGATGGGCAAGCTGGTGGTGGATTCGCTGGTCACCTGGGCGAAGGAGTACAAGGTCGACGGCTTCCGCTTCGACCTGATGGGCCACCACCCCAAGGCCAACATCCTCGCGGTACGAAAGGCGCTGGACGCGCTGACCGTGGCGAAGGACGGCGTCGACGGCAAGAGCATCGTGCTGTACGGGGAGGGCTGGAACTTCGGCGAGATCGCCGACGACGCACGCTTCGTACAGGCCACGCAGAAGAACATGGCGGGGACGGGAATCGCCACCTTCTCGGACCGGTCGCGGGACGCGGTGCGGGGCGGCGGGCCCTTCGACGAGGACCCGGGCGTGCAGGGGTTCGGGAGCGGGCTGTTCACCGATCCCAATGGGTCCAGGGCGAACGGGACTTCGCAGGAGCAGCGGGCCCGGTTGCTGCACTACCAGGACTTGGTGAAGGTGGGGCTGACCGGGAACCTCGCCGACTTCTCCTTCACCGACAGCGGCGGCCGTACGGTCAAGGGGTCCGAGGTCGACTACAACGGGGCTCCGGCGGGGTACGCGGCGGCGCCCGGTGACGCGCTCGCCTACGCGGACGCGCACGACAACGAGTCGCTGTACGACGCACTCGCCTTCAAGCTGCCGGCGAGGACGGCGGCGGCGGACCGGGCCCGGATGCAGGTGCTCTCCATGGCGACGGCGGCCCTCTCGCAGGGACCGGCGCTGTCCCAGGCGGGGACGGACTTGCTGCGGTCCAAGTCGCTGGACCGGAACTCCTACGACAGCGGGGACTGGTTCAACGCGATCCACTGGGACTGCCGGGACGGGAACGGGTTCGGGCGCGGGCTGCCGATGGCGGCGGACAACCGATCAAAGTGGGCCTTCGGGAAGCCGCTGCTTTCGACGCAGACGCTGAAGGTGGGGTGTGCGGAGATCGAGGGCACCTCGGCCGCCTATCGGGATCTGCTGAAGATCCGCACCACGGAGCCGGACTTCAGCCTGGCGACGGCGGGGCAGGTGCAGACGGCCCTCTCCTTCCCGCTGTCCGGGAAGAGTGAGACACCGGGGGTCGTGACGATGCGGCTCGGGAAGCTGGTGGTGGTCTTCAACGCGACTCCGGATACGCAGAGGCAGGTGGTGCCGGGGGCGGCGGGGGTGGCTTACGGGCTGCATCCGGTGCAGGCGGGGGGTGCGGATGCGGTGGTGAAGCAGTCGTCCTACGAGGTCGGTTCGGGCACGTTTGCCGTGCCGGGGCGGACGGTGGGGGTCTTCAGTGTGAGGTGAGGTCTGGGGGCGGGGTGGGGCGGGATTGCATCGTGCGGGTGCGTCGTGGCTGGTCGCGCAGTTCCCCGCGCCCCTAAATGCCTGCCCCTTACCCCGCTAGCCCCCTGGGCGGCTGACGCCGCCGCCCCCTAGCCCCCACGCGGAGCCAGCTCCGCCCGCCCCCAAGTAGTTCAGAATGACCCCGTGTTGGGAAACCTTCCCGAGGAGTCGACCAGCTTCGTGGGCCGCCAGGCCGACCTGCGCCGCGTCGCCCACGCCCTCGGCACGCACCGCCTCGTCACCCTCACCGGCCCCGGCGGCGTCGGCAAGACCCGCCTTGCCCTGCGCGCCGCGCAACAGGTCAACGCGCGCTACCCCGACGGCGTGTGGTGGGTGGATCTCGCCCCCCTCCGCGACGAAGCGCTCCTCGTCGCCGCAGTCTCCGACGCCGTCGACCTCGCCGACCACACCCTCCGCATGCCCGCCGAAGCCCTCTGCGAGTGGCTCCAGGGCAAGCGCCTCCTCGTCGTCCTCGACTCCTGCGAACACTTCACCGCCCCCACCGCCCACCTCGTCGCCGAACTCCTCACCACTGTCCCGGAGTTGAACGTCCTCGCCACCAGCCGCCAGCCCCTCGGCTCACGCGGCGAGTTCCTGGTCGACGTACCTCCGCTGCCCCTGCACGGGGCGGACGGCGCGGCGGCGCTCTTCCTCGACCGGGCGCGCGAGGCCCTCCCCGGACTCGTCCTCGACGACCCGGCCGCGGACGAGGCCGTCGCCGCGGTCTGCGCCCACCTCGAAGGCATCCCGCTCGCCCTGGAGCTGGCCTGTGCGCAGTTGGAGGACGGCGGCCGGGACGCGGGCCGGGACGCGGCGCGGACGGTGCAGGACGTCGCCGACCGGCTGACCGCCGGTCCCTCCGCCCGGCTCGACGTCCTCGCCCAGGACGGCATTTGGCCACCGCGCCACCGGGCCCTGCGTACCGCAATCGGCTGGAGCCACGAACTGTGCACCCCGCAGGAGCGGCTGTTGTGGGCCCGCCTCTCCGTTTTCCGGGGCGGCTTCGCGGAGGCCGGGGCCCGCGAGATCTGTGCGGGCGGCCCCCTCGACTGCGACGGCGTGGCCCGCGCCCTGCAAGGGCTGACCCGCAAGTCCGTCGTACGGCAGCAGTCCGACGGCACGTACCGGATGCTCGACACCCTGCGCGAGTACGGCGCGATGTGGCTCGGCGAGCTGGGGGAGACGGGTGGGGTGGCAGGCCGGCACGCCGCGTACTACGCCGACCTGGTCCGCCGCGCCGACGAGGGCTGGCTCGGTGCGCAGCAGACCGTCTGGTACCAGCGGATCGGCGCCGCACACGCCGACCTGTGCGCCGCCCTCGACCACCTCCTGGAGAACGACCCCGGGGCGGCCCTCGAAATGGCCGGCCGGATCGGCTTCTTCTGGAGCTGCTGCGGCCGCCTCCACGAGGCCCGCACCTACCTGACCCGGGCCCTGGAAAGACACACCCCGGAGCCACGGACCACGCCGGGCCGGCCAGGCCCGCCGGACCCGCAAGGCCCGCCGGACCCGCAAGGCCCGCCGGACCCGCACCGCTCCCGCGTCCTCTGGGCGCTCGGCATCACCCACGTGCTCCAGGGCGACCACGAAACCGCGCGCCGGCTCGGCGAACAGTGTGCGCTCGCCGCCTGGCAGGCCAAGGACCCCGAGGACATGCTCTCGGCGGCGTACCTCCTGGGCCTCACGTACCTCATGATGGGCCGCCCCCGCGCCGCCCACACGGTCACCGACCGCTGCCTCACCGCCCGCCCCGGCGAACCCTTCTCCTCGCCGTCGCAGCTGCGCTGCCGTCTCGTACGGCTCTTCGCCCTCACCGGGATGGGGCAGCTCGCGGACGCGGAGGTCGCGGCCACCGAGCTCCGGCGGATCTGTACCGAACGGGGCGAGAGCTGGGCCCGCTCCTACGCCGACTACCAGCTCTCCCTCATCGCCCTCCTCCAGGGCCGCCCCGCCGAGTCGGCGGCGTACGCGCGCGCGACGGTCGACGCCAAGTACCGGCTCGACGACAGCTTCGGCATCGCACTCGGCCTCGACCTGCTCGCCGCCGCACTCGCAGCCCAGGGCGACGGCGAACGGGCCGCCCGTGTCTACGGCACCGGCCACACCTACTGGAGCCAGATCGGCCACCCCCAGCGCGGCACCCCCGAACTGGCCCCGATCCGCGCACAGTGCGAGGACCAGGCCCGCACCGCGATAGGCAGCGCCGCCTACGAGCGCGCCTACGCGGAAGGAGCCACCGCCAACCAGGAATCCGCCCTGGCGCGGGCGCTCCTGGGGCCACATTCCTGACCTCGCCACCGGGCGCCCGGCCGCCGGAGCGGAGTTCCGTGATGCGTGGAGCCATTGACCGGAAGCATGCAGAACGTCCACCACCGCCCGCCGGCTGTTCAGCACCCGCACCGACCCCGCCGCCTGCCCGCAGGCCCGCTTTCCCGTGACCTTCGGAGCGGGGCTGGAGACCTTCCGCGCACCGGCCCCCGCCCTCGGCCGGCACACCCGGGAACTGCTCGGCGAAACTCATGGGTGACCATCGGATGAATCGCTCGTTCTGCGTAATGTGCGACGCCCACAGGATGTCATCAGCCGCCCCCGCAAGCCCACCGACGCCACCGTCACGGACAAGGCCCCGCCCGCAGCGGCTCCGACGGTTGCCGCCCCGACGGTCGCCGTCGGCGTCGAGCAGGCCGAGGCCGCGCTCGTCGAGCACTATCCGCGTCTCGTGCGCCTCGCCTACCTCGTGCTGCCCCCGCACCTCGGCCGCAACCGGCGCGTCCTGACCGCGCACTCCCTCGTACAGCGCGCCCTGCCGCGCGGCCGGACCGGGCAGGTCCCGCAGACGTCACAGACCTCACAGGTTTCACAGACCGCAGCGGGAATCCCGGTGCCGCGCGGCACCGAGGAGCAGGCCCGCCCCGGCGAGTCCTCCGCGCGCGAGCGCGGCCACGCCTTCGTACGGCAGCAGGTACTGCGCCAGGCCCTCGAAGCCGAGCCGCCGCTGCTGCGCAAGGCGTGGCCCAAGCGCGCCCAGCTGCCGCCGCTGCTGCCGCAGGTGTGGGGGCTGCGACTGTTCCCCAAGTCGGGCGGCGCCGACGAACTCGCCCTGGACCAGAGGCTCGCCGCCCTGAGCGGTGCGGGCCGCGCCGCGTACGTACTGCGCGGTCTGGAACGGCTGGACGACGATGCGGTACGAGGCGTGCTGAGGGCCGCCAAGGTCGCCGAGCCGGACGCCGCGCTCGCCGAAGCCGACACCGTCGAGCCGTCCGCGCTTCTTGAGTCCGCCGAGTTCGACCCGTGCTCGCTGCAGGCCCGCCCCACCGACCTGATGCGCCGCCGCCAGCACACCCGGGCCTCCCTCGCCGTGCTCGCCGCCCTCGTGGTGTGCGCGGTGGTGCTCACCGCGACGGCCGAGAACAGGCCGGGCGCGTCCAACCCGGCCGGTGAACTGGCCCTGGATCCCAGCCAGTTGACCCGCACCGAGCCCGCCGCCTGGAAGAGCGCCGACCGCACCGACTTCTCCGCGTGGCCCGCCCGTGGCCCCCTCGCCGACGACGCCGGACTCCTGCGCCGCGCCCTCGCCGAGTGGGCGGCCCCCAGCAGCACCACCCATGTCTCCGCCACCCCCGGCACCCCCACCGGCCCCGCGATGGGGCCGCCGCAGCTGCTGTACGCGGGCGAGCTGGACGGCGTCAGGGTCGTCCTGCTCCACGACGGCCTGCGCCTTGTCCGGTACGCGGAACCCGCCAACGGCGCCGGCGACGGGGCCGACAGCGACAGGGCAGGAACCGGCGTGGACTTCGCCCGGGTCGACGGCGCCACCGAAGCCACCGCGAACGCGATCGTCGTCACCCGCACCGCCACCACGGTCCGCTACCTCACCGCCCCCTGGGCCGACCAGGTCTCCGTGCGCGACCTCCTCGCCCCGACCGCCGCGCCCCGCGCCCTGAGGCGCACCTCCGACGGCGTCACCGCCCCGGTCGCCGCCTCCTCGATGGCCCGCGACTGCCGCACCTGGGACGCCATGGAGGTACGCGACAGCTCCGGCACACGTACCCTCACCGACCTTGGCGAACTCCTCCCGGCCCGGCTCACCGCAGGCCCCGCCGCAGCCCCCGCCGACCTCAAGTCGGTGTCGGACAGGGCGAGTTGGGCGCACACCGCCTGCCTGCTCCCCACGCTGCGCTCGCACGGCGTCCGCAGCGTCAACTCCTGGGCGTACGCCAGTCAGACCCTGCCCGAATCGAACGGTACCGCGCGCTGGCTGTGCACCCGCGCCGAGACCTGGCAGGGACCGGGCAGCCAGGTGCTCGCCCAGTTCCAGCAGCCCGGCACCAGCCGGAGCGCACCGGGCGCGATCGTCGCGCGGGCCGAGAACACGGCGGCGTGCGGGGCGAAGGGCCCCGAAGTCCTGGCCGGTGTGATGTGGAAGTCGAAGGCCGGGAAGTGGTACCTCCTCGCCGCCGGCAACGACAAGGTCGCCTCGGTGTCCGTGCGCGGGGGAGTACGGGGCTCCTCGGACGGCAACGTCCTCGCCGTACCCGCCGGGGGAGGCGCCCAGGCGAACCTGACCGGGAAGCTCAAGGACGGGACGAAGGTGAACGCCCTCCGGTAGCTCCCATCGCCCTGCGGCTCCCGGTAGCTCCCATCACCCTGCGGCTCCCGCTCTCAAAGTTCTGGCCGCACACACCTGTTGCCAAGGTCGTACCCGTCAGTACATTGACGCCATGTCTAATACGCAGCAGGGGTCGGTCCCGGTGGCGTCGGAGTGGACGCCGCTCAAGGCCCGCCGGGTGGCCTTCGACTGGGCGGACACCCCGCTCCACTGGCTCCCCGGCCAGCCCTTCGCCACCCACACCATCAACGTCCTGCACCTGCTGCTCCCGGCCGGGGAGCGCTGGTTCGTGCACGTCTACAAGCAGGCACTGCCACTGATCACCGACGACCGACTGCGCGAGGACGTCATCGGGTTCATCGGGCAGGAGGCCATGCACTCGCAGGCCCACGACGACGTCCTGCCGCACCTCAAGGCGCAGGGACTCGACCCCACCCCCTACACCGCCCAGGTCGACTGGCTCTTCGAGAAGCTCCTCGGCGACCGCACCCTGCCCCCGGGCGGACCGCGCCGGTGGTGGCTGCTCGAACGCATCGCGATCATCGCGGCCATCGAGCACTACACCGCCTTCCTCGGCGACTGGGTGCTCAACGCCGACGAGCTGGACCGGCGCGGCGCCGACCCCACCATGCTCGACCTGCTGCGCTGGCACGGCGCCGAGGAGGTCGAACACCGCTCCGTGGCCTTCGAGTTGTTCCAGCACGTCGACGGCAGCTACCGGCGCAGGGCCCGCACCTGGGCGACCGCGTTCACCGCGCTCGTCTTCCTCTGGCAGCGCGGCGCCCGCTTCTTCATGGAGAACGATCCGACGCTGGGCGGCACCGGAAAGGCCACCCTGAAGGAGCTCGTGCGCGGCGGCCGACAGGGCGTGCTGCCGACGCCCGGCGCCATGCTGAAGTCCATCCCCCGCTACCTGAGCCGCAGTTACCACCCCTCCCAGGAGGGCAGCACCGCCCAGGCCGTCGCCTACCTCGCCTCTTCCCCCGCCGCGCTGGCCGCCGACGCCCGCACCTCCGGAGGTTCCTGACCCATGCCCCGCGCCCGTACGTACCTGATCGCGGCAGGAGCCGCCTCGCTCGCCGTCGTCACCCGCCGCGCTCTGCGCGCCCGCATCCGGCGCGCCCCGCTGTGGCCCCTGCCCGCCCTGGAAGAGCCCATATCCGGGACCCGTGGCCGCCCCGGCGGAGCCCGCGTCCTGGTCAGCGGACGCACCGAACCCGCCGAAGGTGTCGTCCAGCTGCACCTGGAGGCCATGGACGCGGGCGACCTGCCCGGCTGGGAGCCGGGCGCGCACCTGGACCTGGTCCTTCCGTCGGGTCTTGTCCGCCAGTACTCGCTGTGCGGCGACCCCGCCGACCGTGCCTCGTACACCGTCGCCACCCGCGTCATCACCGAGGAGCAGGGCGGCCGGGGCGGCTCGCGCGAGGTGCACGAGCAGCTCCACGAGGGCTCCGAGATCGAGGTCCGCGGGCCGCGCAACCGCTTCGCCCTCATCGATTCCCCGTCGTACGTCTTCGTCGCGGGCGGCATCGGCATCACCCCCGTACTGCCCATGCTGCGTGCGGCACAGGCGGCGGGAGCGGAATGGAAGCTGCTGTACGGGGGCCGCAGCCGGGCGTCGATGCCCTTCCTGGAGGAGGTCGAGAAGCTCGGCGGGCCCGAGCGGGTCACCGTCGTCGCCGAGGACGAGGACGGACTCCCGGACCTGGCAGCCCTGGTGGCCTCAGTGCCCAAGGGGACGGCTGTCTACTGCTGTGGCCCGGAGGGTCTGCTGGGGGCGGTGGAGGGATCACTGCCGGAACACTGCTCGTTGCACGTCGAAAGGTTCGCGCCGGGCGCGCACGCCGGTGGCTCCGGAACCTTCGAGGTGGAACTGCGACGCACCGGCGCCGCCGTCACCGTGCCCGCCGACTCCTCGATCCTGGCCGCCGTGAAACCGCTGGTCCCGAACGTCTCGTACTCCTGTGAGCAGGGCTTTTGCGGTACCTGCCAGCAGCGCGTCATCGAGGGCGAGATCGACCACCGCGACGAGCTGCTGACCGACTCCGAGCGGGCCGACTCACTGCTCATCTGCGTCTCGCGGGCGCGCGGAGAACGCCTGGTCCTCGACCTCTAGGCAGAGCAGGCGGAGGGGGCCGGGGAAGATCCGGACCGGCCCCCGGGGGTCCCTCAACGGGGGCCCGCCGGTTAGGCTGGTGCGATGACGACCGGGGTGCGCCGCAGGATGGGCGTCGAAGAGCGCAGGCAGCAACTGATCGGTGTGGCGCTGGAGTTGTTCAGCCATCGCTCTCCCGACGAAGTCTCCATCGACGAGATAGCCGCCGCCGCGGGCATCTCGCGCCCGCTCGTCTATCACTACTTCCCCGGCAAGCAGAGCCTGTACGAAGCGGCCCTGCGGCGGGCCGCCGACGAGCTCGCCGCCCGCTTCCAGGAGCCGCACGAGGGCCCGCTCGGCGGACGTCTGCTGCGGGTGATGGGCCGCTTTTTCGGCTTCGTCGACGAGCACGGCCCCGGTTTCTCCGCCCTGATGCGGGGCGGCCCCGCCGTCGGCTCCTCCACGACGAACGCGATGATCGACGAGGTGCGGCAGGCCGCGTACGAGCAGATCCTCGCCCACCTCGGCATCGGCGAGCCGCCCGCCCGGCTCGCACTCGTCGTCCGCTCGTGGGTCTCGCTCGCCGAGTCGACGGCGCTGATCTGGCTCGACGGGCGCCACATCCCGCGCGGCGAGCTGGAGTTGCAGCTCGTCCATGACTTCGCGGCGCTGATGGCGGTGAGCGCGGCGTACGACGCGGAGATGGCGGAGATCGTGCTGCGGATACTGGCCGAGGAGCCCGCGGACGGCCCCTTCGGCGAACTCCTCGCCCGGATCACGGCGCTGGCGCCGCTCCTGCCTGTGGTGCCGGAGCAGCGAGGTCCTTCCGAGTAACTCCGTTGTGGCCACGGCTACTTGTAGGTGACCGTCACGTTCTTGAAGCCCAGGGAGTGCAGCAGGCCCTGGAGCATGCTCGTGGTGTTCTTCTCGGCGCGGGCGGTCAGTCCGCTGTCCTTCGCCGCCTCGCCGATGCGCTTGGCGGCCAGTTGCTGGACGGCCCTCTCGTCGTTCGGGTTGTCGGAGAAGAAGTCGCCGAGCCGGTCGAGGAGGCCGCGCTGCTTGGACACGGCGTACGAGCGGTCCGGGTCCAGGGCCGGCCTGCCGAGCGTGGCGTGCGGGAGACGGAGGGTGGCGGTGGTGCGGTCCTTGTCGACCGTCACGTCGTCCTTGCCGAGCCCGCCCAGCGCCACGGATCCGCCGACGGTGCCCGCGCCGACGTACAGGGTGCGGGTGCCGCGGATCGCGTCGGGCAGGAACGCGGCGTCCTTCTCCAGGTCCACCACCACCTGGAAGTTTCCCACCGCGGCCTCGTAACTGCTCATGTCCTGAAGGGACTTGAGGACGGCCGGCCCGGTGCGGTCCTTGGTCTCGGTGCCGAAGAGAGTGCTGAGACCGGGGATCAGGAACAGCCGGGTGCCGAGGAGGAGGACGGCGGCCAGGGCGAGCAGCACAGCGGGGATCTTGACCCAGAGGGAGATGCGGCGGCGGGGCGGCTGGGCGGGGGCGGGCCGAGGCTCGGCCCCCGGCTCTTCTTCCGAACGGTCCGTGCGCGCGTCGGTGCGTTCCATGGGGGACGGGTGCCCTCTGCGGGGCCCGCTCACGCGGCGGTTACCGTACTCCGCATGATCGACACGACCGCGCCCCTCACCTTCCGCCCCGCCGACGACACGGACCTCACCACACTCGTCCGTCTCCACGACGGGGCGGCGCGCTGGATGCAGCAGCACGGGATCGACCAGTGGAAGCCCGGCCAGAAGGACGGCGCCCACTTCGCACGGCGGATACGCGAGGGAGAGGTGTGGCTGGCGGAGCTGGAGGGGCGTGCGGTGGGTGCGTACGAACTCTGGTGGGAGGACGAGGGGGCCTGGGGCGTGCAGCCGCCGGTCGCGGGCTACGTCCACCGGCTGATGACCGACAGGCAGAACGCTCCGGCGGGGCTCGGACGGGCGCTGCTGGCCGCCGCCGAGTCCCGGATCGCGGAGTCGGGCCGCGGGCTGGCCCGGCTGGACTGCGTGTCCCACAACCCGCGGCTGCGTACGTACTACGAGGCGGCGGGCTACCGGGTCACCGGTGAGAACGCGGCGAAGGAGGCCCCGGGCGGGGCTCCCTCCTACGCGGTGACCCTGCTGGAGAAGGAGTTGCTCAGGCCTGTGTGAGGCGTTCGCGGATGCGGGTCACGGCCTCGTCCGACATGCCGAGTCCGTCCCGTACGTACGCCTCCATCGAGCCGAACTTCTCGTCCACCTCGGCCAGCGCCGTCTTCAGGTACTCCGGTACGACACCGATGACCGCCTGCGCGATCTCCGGGTCGCCGCCCTTCGCGACGAAGCCCTCGATCAGCGGCTCGAAGGCGGCGCGCACCGCCGGGTTGACCGACAGGTACTCGGTCTCGATGGTCTGCGCGTCGGCCCCCAGCAGGGTCAGTACGATCGTCGCTGCCCACCCGGTGCGGTCCTTGCCCGCCGTGCAGTGGAACAGCAGTGGGCCGGCGTCCGGCGCCGCCAGCTCGGTCAGGAAGCTGCGGTACGCGGCGACCGCCGAGCCGGACGACACCAGCGCCCGGTAGGTCTCCGCGAACAGGGCCTGGGCCCGGCCGCCGCCCAGGTGCTCCTCGGCCAGCTCCGGGTCGGACATGATGTGCTTCAGCTGGGCCGCGGCCGGCTTGTCGTCGGAGTCGCCGCGCGCGACGGCGGAGCGGATCGTGTCGGCGAGCGCGTCCGCGACGACCAGGCGGGCCCCGGCCGGCACCCGGTCCGGGTAGTCGGCCCGCTCGGCGTCGCTGCGGAAGTCCACGATCGTACGT
Organism: Streptomyces sp. NPDC048442; assembly: GCF_040651475.1. Classification (NCBI taxonomy): domain Bacteria; kingdom Bacillati; phylum Actinomycetota; class Actinomycetes; order Kitasatosporales; family Streptomycetaceae; genus Streptomyces; species Streptomyces sp. NPDC048442. The sequence goes on along the minus strand of NZ_JBEZKB010000017.1, from coordinate 113,955 downwards.
ATCCCCAGGCCGGCCAGTACCGGGTCGGTGGCCGGGTCCATCCGGTCCAGCTGCCCGGCCCGCAGGACGAGGCCGGGGCGGACGGTGCGCCCGCCGGACAGCGGGAGGCCGCCGAGGTCGCGGAGATTGGCGACGGAGGTGGACGCGAGTGCGGTCATGGCGGCGGGGCTCCTGCTGCTGACGAGGGGTTTCCCGCCACCGTACGTGGCCCGCGGTCAGGCGGCCCGGCGGGGCCCGGCGACCGCGGATCCGAGCCCGACACCGAGGGCGAGCGCCGCGAAGTGGCCCACGTCCGTGAAGGTCGGGCGGTCGCGGTTGAGGAGCGGGCGGGCCCCGAGTACGAGCAGTCCGGCGCGGGCGGCGAACCGCAGCGGGCCGGACGGCACGGCCGCGGTGAGCGCGCCGAGGACCGCGTTGAAGCCGTAGCTGGTGCCGACGTCCACGGCGGAGCGGGTCGCCGGGTCGGCGCCGGTGGCGCACAGTCCGCCGTACACGAGGAGCGAGGCGGCACTGTGCCCGAGCAGGAAGACCCCGGCCGCCCACCAGGCGCCGTACGCGTACTCCGCGTACCCGAGTACGGCGAGGAGCAGCAGCACGTACGGCAGCGGCATCGGCTCCTCGACGACGACCGCGCTGGTCAGAAGGGTGTCCCAGCGGCCCGCCGCGAGCTGGTCGACATTGGTGGAGCAGCCGCGCAGGAAGTCCTGGCGCTCGGCATCGGGCAGATGGCGGAGGGCGGCCAGGGCGCCGAGCTGCACGCCGCCGACGTAGGCGGGGGCGAGCACGGGAAGGTCCGGGAAGTGCATGGGGGCATGATCGCGCATGGGGCGTAACGGCGGTGTCAGAAACGGCGGTTCCGGCCCAGGGGAAATGGTGTGGCGCCACGATGGGCGGATGCGCAAGCGAGTGGCGGGTGCCCTGGTTGCTCTGGTCCTGATGGCGGGATGCGACGGGCCGCCGCCGGAACCGCAAGAGGCGGCCCAGACCCTGGAGGAACTGGCCGCGAAGGCGGGCTGCGTACCGGACATCGGGACCGAAGCGGCCGAGATCAGGCAGGCCAACTGCCGGACGGAGACGGGGAGTTACGTCCTCGCGACGTTCGCCACCGACCGGGGGCAGCAGGAGTGGCTCGACGCGGCGAACGACTACGGCGGCAACTATCTCCTCGGCCGCAAGTGGGTCGCGGCCGGGGACGAGAAGGTGGTCACGGAGCTGCGCGGCCGGCTCGGGGGGACGGTGACGACCGGCGTGCACCACTCGGGGAGCGGGGAAGGGCACACGGGGGGCCATCACGGGAGCTGACCGCGCAGGTACGGGGGTTCACGCCGGGGCTGCTGCTACTGGCAGCGCCGGCCGTCGTTGATGCAGTCCACCATCCGCCGCATCAGCTTCTCCTCGAAGACGTTGATGAAGTCGCCGTGGTCGGTCTCCGGCTTGTGCAGCTGCTCGGGGAAGGAGTCGACCGCGAATCCGGGCCCCGGCGGCACCGCGTACACGATGCGCTGCACGAGCTGCGGAATCGGCCGGAAGCCGAGCCCGCACGCACCGTTGGACCGGGCGAACGCGACATGGGTGCGGTGATTGGCACTGTCGGCGTTCTTGCCGTCCCAGCAGCTCTGGAACTTGAAGGTGCGCACCACCTGGCTGCCGCGCGGGCAGATCGGGTACTTGTTCTTCAGCTGCCGGTTCTCGAACCCGGTGCAGCTCCACGAAGCGTTGGCGTTCGCATCGCCGTTGGTGAACGCCTTCGCGTCGCCCGTGATGATCCGCAGGAAGCGCGGCATCGCGGTCACCCGGCCGGTCGGATTCCCGACGAAATCGAGGGTCACCCGGGACGGCGTCTGGATCTCGCCGGTGTTCTGGTCCTTTCCGCCGCCGTCCGCTCCGGCGTCGTTTTCGGCCTTTCCGTTCTGCAGACGCAGTACGGGCCAGTAGTACGTGGATTTGTCGCCCTGATTTCGGCAACTTGTCGCACCGGCGGCGAGTGTGTCGTCACTTGCGAAAGCATCGGTGGCCTGATTTCCGACGTAGTCGTGCATATGGTGAGCGCCATTGCTCACGCCGGGCGCGACGATGACATTGTCGGGATTGAATTTGCCGTTTTCGTTACGGCCGCAGGCGGTGGTGAAGGTGCCGCGTGAGGCAGTGCGGCGGTTCTGTGCGCGCGGGACGTTGGGGCGTACGGAGCGGATGTCGACGAAGTCGGAGGCGGAGGGGCCGTTGCCCTGCGGGGTGCCGGTCTGCCGGTCGTCGCCCTGCGGGGTGCCGCTCTGCGGGCCGCCGCTCTGCCGGTCGTCGCCCTGCTGACCGCCGGTCTGCTTGCCGTCGGGGTCCTGACCCTGCCGGCTGCCGTCGGGGGCGGTGTCCTGCTGCTCACCGGCCCGCAGCGTGCACGGTGCCAGTGCGTCGAGCCCCTGCGGGCGGTCGGCCTCCGGCTGCCGTTCCACGGCGTCGGCGATCCGGCCGAGGGAAGCGGTCCGCTCGTCCTTCAGCGGCCCGAGCACGGAGCCCTGGTCCTGAGACCCACCCTGAGGCCCACCCTGAGGACCGCCCCGCGCATCCGCGAACTTCCGGTACGCCTCGGTGATCTGGCTGTCCATCGCCGCCAGCTCCCGGTCGACCTCCTGCCGCGCTCCCTCCGGCACCTCGGGGAGTGCGTTGGCGACATCCGGACAGCCGATGGTCGCCATACGAGGTCCGGACGGTAAAGCCGCCTGGGCGGGCGGATCCTCGCTGGCCGAGGCGGCCACATTCAGGGCGACCATGGTGCCCCCGCCGAGAATCAGTGCGGCACTGGCGGCGATCGTCCTGTTCGCCAATTTCGAACGCTTGTGTTGCATGAAAGGCCTTCGCTTTCTTCCGGGCGAAGTCCTATACGTACGCGGGCGACGCCGCGTTCAGCCCGCGTTCAGCTATTTCCGCTCACGATTTCAGCGCCCGCTGATAAAGGGCCCGCGCAGGTGCCCCGAAAAGCGCGGCCGTCGACTCCGCGTCGGTGTCGCCGCCGCTCAGCACCCCGATGAGCTTCCCCGGCTTGTCCGGGCCCCGGTAGTCGGTGAGCCAGGGGCTGCCGCTGGTCCCGTTCCAGAAGCCAGCGCACCGCATCTGCAGCATGCCGGGCAGATCCTTGTCGATCCTGCTGTCGGTGGTGCAGGTGACCGGCCGGTTGTCCGGGTTGTGGTCGGGCTCCGGGTAGCCGATCACCGTCACCTGCCGCTGCGGCTCCGACTCCCAGTCGAGGCCCGCGGCGCCCACGACCTCCTGGACCTCGCGGCCCTGGGAGTCGGGCTCCAGGGTCAGGAAGGCGAAGTCGTACGGGTCGTCCTCCTGCTCCTGCCACCGGTCGTCGACCTGCACGGACCGGACCTTCCACGCCCCGTACGGCTGCTTGCCCTTGCCCTGGCCGGAGAACCCGGGGGCGAACGAGATCTTCCGCGGCTCCGTGCCCTCCTCCTCGTACACACAGTGGGCGGCGGTGACGACGATGTTCCCCTTGGGGCTGTCCACGACGCTCGCCGTGCACCAGTGCTCCTCGCCGTCGACCAGCACCCCGATGAACGGCGGATAGTCGATCACGGCGGCGGACTTCTGCGGCGTGGGAGACACCCCCGGATCCAGCCGGGGCGCGGACGCCACCGGCCCGCCGCACGCAGTGGCCAGCGACAACAGCGTCAGGAGGCCGGTCATGGCCACGGACCTCCGCATCCACCGGTCACGCACGTCGGGCAGCCCCTCTCACGCCGAAATCCGAAATCCCTGCCGAGCAGGTCACGCACAGGTCACGCCGGAGACAGGGTATGCACGAGCTGGCCGATTGTCGCCCATCTCCGCTGCCCGACCGCCCCTACTGCCCGACCGCCCCCACTGCCCGACCGCCCCACTGCCCGGCCGCCCCACTGCCCGACCGCCCCACCGCCCGGCCGCCCCCACTGCCCCTGCCTCTTCCCGCTACCGGTCCAGGTACGCCAGCACGGCGAGGACCCGCCGGTTGTCGTCGTCGGACACCGGCAGGTCCAGCTTCCCGAAGATGTTGGAGGTGTGCTTGGCCACCGCCCGCTCCGTGACGAACAGCTGGCCCGCGATGGCGGCGTTGGAGCGGCCCTGTGCCATCAGCTCCATCACCTCCTTCTCGCGCGGGGTGAGCTGGCCTATCGGCTTGTCCTGCGCCCGCCGTGACAGCAGCTGCTGGATGACCTGCGGGTCCATCGCGGTGCCGCCGCCCGCCACCCGCCGTACCGCGTCGACGAACTGCTCGGCGTCGAACACCCGGTCCTTGAGGAGGTACCCGATGCCCCCGTTGCCGTCGGCGAGCAGCTCGCGCGCGTACAACTGCTCGACGTGCTGCGACAGTACGAGGACGGGCAGTCCGGGTCTCGCCCGGCGGGCGGCCAGCGCGCACTGCAGGCCCTCGTCCGTGTGGGACGGCGGAAGCCGGACGTCGACGACGGCGACGTCCGGCTCCAACTCGGCGAATGCTTTTGTCAGTTCGGGCCCTGTCTCGACGGCGGCCAGGACCTCGAAGTCGAACGCTTCGAGCATCCTGACCAGGCCGTCGCGGAGCAGGAAGAGGTCTTCGGCTAGAAGGACGCGCAAGGAATCTCCATGGTCACCATGGTGGGACCGCCTGCGGGGCTGCTGACGGCCAGAACACCGTCGAATGTACCGAGTCGGCGTTCGACCCCGCTCAGCCCGGAGCCGCCGCCGATCCTCGCCCCGCCCTGCCCGTTGTCGGTGACCGAGGCGCGGATCATGCCGTCGGCCCCGGTGCCGGCCCGGTGGAGGTCGATCCAGATGCGGTCCGCGCCCGAGTGCTTGACCGCGTTGGTGAGGACCTCGCTGATCGCGAAGTACGCCGCCGACTCCACCGGCGCCTCGGAGCGCCCCGGCAGGTCCACCGTGACCTCCGTCTCGACCGGCAGCCGCAGCGCCAGCGCCCGTACGGCGTCGCCCAGTCCCCGCTCGGCGAGCACCGGCGGGTGGATGCCGCGGACCAGGTCGCGCAGCTCGGTGAGGGCCTCGGCGGACGAGGCGCGGGCCATGCCGAGCAGCTTCTTCGCCTGCGCCGGGTCCTTCTCTATCAGCGCCTCGATGGTGCCCAGGTTCATGCCCATGGCGACCAGCCGGGCCTGCGCCCCGTCGTGCAGGTCCCGCTCGATGCGGCGCAGTTCGGCGGCCGAGGTGTCCAGCGCGTCGTACCGGGTCTCGGTCAGCTTCTCCACGCGCTGGGTGAGCGCGGCTTCCTTCGTCGGCGCGAGGAAGTACTTGCTGAGCCGGAAGTGGGCCTGGAGCAGGGTGGTGTTGTAGCGCAGCCCGATGACGAGGAGCACCATGCCGAGTGCGGCGGCCAGCAGCCCGGTGACCTGGTCGCTGACCGGAATGAAGGCATACCAGTACGGGTCGTCCTCGAACACCCGCCACAGACCGGCCGCCAGCACGACCCCCTCGACCGGGTACCAGAGCAGCAGCGCCGGGAAGACCGCGGTGGGGAACCCGGCGAACATGTCGACCAGCAGCCACTGGATGTCCCGCCAGGTCGCCGGGTCCTTCAGCATCAGCGTGGTCCGCTCGACGACCCCGGTCACCCCGGTGCGCGCATCGGCGGGCAGCGGCCGGTACGGGATCGCGATCCGCACGTCCGACCAGGTGCCCGCCAGCCGCCGCCGGTAATTCGCCCACTTGCGGACCGCCTCCAGCACGTGCGGCGTGGTGAAGACGCCGATGCCGAGCCCGACGAAGGCGATCGAGACGATGGCGAGGGTGAAGAGGGTGACCGAGACGGCGACCGTGATGAGCGACAGGCCGAGACCGCGGAATCCGGCCAGGACTGACGCACGTATCTTGATGGCATTCATGGTGGTTGGTCCCTCTCCGTCCGCGGCCAGTGCGCCGGGTACCCCCACAGTGTCGCCGGTGGAGAGGGACGGGACATGGGGCCGGGCACCCGGAGCGGGGTGTACCTAGCACCACCGGGTGCGCGGACCCGTACCGCAGCCGCTTACGGTGCGTACTTGTAGCCCACCCGCGCTTACGGTGCGTACTTGTAGCCCACCCGGCGCACCGTCTGGATGCTGCGCCGGTGCTCGGCGCCCAGCTTGCGGCGCAGCCGGGCGATGTGGACGTCCACGGTGCGGCCGTCGCCGACGTGCCCGTAGCCCCACACCGTGGTCACCAATTGGTCGCGGGTGTGCACCCGGTGGGGGTGCGCGACCAGGTGCGCGAGCAGCTCGAACTCCAGGTACGTGAGGTCCAGCACCCGCCCGTCCACCTCGACGATGCGCCGCGAGGAGTCGATCCGTACGGCACCGTCCTGCTGCCGTGCGGGGGCGGGTGCGGTCTCCTGGACCAGTACAGGCTGTGGAGCCTGCTGCTGGTCCGCCGGTACGAGCACCAGGTAGCCGACCATCGGCGGACGGCCCGGCAGCGCGGGCAGCGTGTGCTGCGGGGCGGGCAGCCAAGTGGCGCCCGGCGGAAGGTAGTCGGCGACGTCGAAGGCCGGCCGGAGGGGGAGGAGGGGCGAGGGCGACGGAGCCACCTCGTCGCGGTCGACGGCCCGCAACCGGTGCGAAGGGGGCCGCAGAGGTTCGTGGACGGCCCGCCGCTGGACGGCGTTCGCCGCGACGGACGAGGCGGGGAAAGTGCGGGTGGTACGGGTGGGGTTCGCCATGGCTGGTCGGCTCTTTCGCGCGAAGGAGGCCGCCGCGGAGAACCGCGCGGCGGCGTACTGCTTCCTACGGAGTGCGCGTGGACCGAAGACCGCCGGTCATGTCCCGATGCTGTCGTGCTGTCGGGAGGCCGGGAACGGCTTTAGAGGGTCCGCGCGTTCGTCGCGCGACAACAGACCCGGTCGAAGTCGTGATGCTGACGGGAAGGCCAGAACGGCTCCAGGTCGAAGCGACCCGTAGCGGTGATGTTCTGGAATCCGGTCATGCGCCCATTGAAGCATGCGCACGCCGACCGCAGGAGGCCCCAGCCGGCCCCGGACCTGTGACGCCCCTGTGCGCCCCCTGTGCCCCTCGGCCCAGCCGCTTGCGCCAGGCCGGTGAGGGCAGCGGGATCGACCTGTCGGTCGACCCGTCAGACCGCGTGCTGCGCGGGGAGAACACGTGGGGAAGAACACAGAGTCGCGCGCCGCCCGGGTACGCAAACGCGCGCCGCCCGGGTACGCAAAGGGGGGCGCCCACCGGTCCGTACCGGCGAACGCCCCACTCCGTACAAGGGAGATCAGACCTGCCCGGCCTTCTCCAGCGCCGTGCAGCACGTGTCCACGATCAGCCGGGTCACCACGTACGGGTCGACGTTCGCGTTCGGACGCCGGTCCTCGATGTAACCCTTCTTCTCCTTGCCGACCTGCCACGGGATGCGGACCGAGGCGCCGCGGTCGGAGACGCCGTAGCTGTACTCGTTCCACGGCGCGGTCTCGTGCAGACCCGTCAGGCGGTCGTCGATGCCCGCCCCGTAGTTCTTGACGTGGTCCATCGGCTTGGAACCCTCGCCGAGCGACTCGCACGCGGTGATGATCGCGTCGTAGCCCTCGCGCATCGCCTTCGTGGAGAAGTTGGTGTGAGCGCCGGCCCCGTTCCAGTCGCCCTTGACGGGCTTCGGGTCCAGGGTGGCCGACACACCAAAGTCCTCGGCGGTGCGGTAGAGCAGCCAGCGCGCGATCCACAGCTGGTCGGAGACCTCCAGCGGGGCCAGCGGGCCCACCTGGAACTCCCACTGTCCCGGCATGACCTCGGCGTTGATGCCGGAGATCCCGAGCCCCGCCGCCAGACAGTGGTCGAGGTGCTTCTCGACGATCTCGCGGCCGAAGATCTCGTCGGCGCCGACACCGCAGTAGTAGCCGCCCTGCGCGGCCGGGAAGCCGCCCACCGGGAAGCCGAGCGGGCGCTCGCCCTCGAAGAAGGTGTACTCCTGCTCGATCCCGAAGATCGGCTCCTGGCCCGCGAACTGCTCGGCCAGCGGGCGCAGTTCGGCGCGGGTGTTGGAGGAGTGCGGCGTCATGTCGATGTTCAGCACCTCGCACATGACGAGGATGTCGTTGCCGCCGCGGATCGGGTCCGGGCAGGAGAACACCGGGTTCAGTACGAGGTCCGAGGCGTGCCCCTGGGCCTGGTTGGTGCTGGACCCGTCGAAGCCCCAGATCGGCAGCGCCGCCCCGTCGCCGAGGATCTTCGTCTTCGAGCGGAGCTTCGCGGTCGGCTCGGTGCCGTCGATCCAGATGTACTCGGCCTTGAACGTCACGGACGCCATCCTTTACGGGTTCTACGCGGCTGCGGGGATGGTCGGCAGCCTGGCAACCCGCCATTTCCCACCCGTTGCCCAAAGATGAACCCCGTGTTACCGGACCGGATGCGGAGGTGACATGCGTCGCAACGGGGCTGCCCGTTCTCTACGGTTGCTCGCGCTGTTCCCCGCGCCCCCAAGAGGGCAATCTTCTAGGCCGAGCCCCTCAGGGCGGAGCCCCCCGCGGTGGGCCGCGTAGGGCGGGCCGTTCTCCTCGGGAGCGTTGTGGGTTGCGCGCGCTGTTCCCCACGTGCCCAGGAGGGCAATCTTCTAGGGGCGCGGGGAACTGCGCGACCAGCCACATCCGACCAGCAGATACGCACCAGCCGTGGCCGGGCCCGCCACCCCGACCCCCCTCACGGCGGAGCCCCCCGCGCTGGGCCGCGAATGTCCCCGTCAAGGCAGACTGGCCCGCATGACCTCCGCACCCCCCACCCCCCTCCTCCGCATCGGCCTCCTCGGCACCGGCCCCTGGGCCGGCCGCACCCACGCCCCCGCCCTCGCAGCCCACCCCGAAGTCGACTTCGTCGGCGTTTGGGGCCGCCGCCCCGAAGCCGCCGCCAAGATCGCCGAAGCGCACTCCACCACCGCGTACGACGACGTCGACGCCCTCTTCGCCGCCTGCGACGCCGTCGCGATCGCCCTCCCCCCGGACATCCAGGCCCCCCTCGCCGTCCGCGCCGCGCGGGCCGGCTGCCACCTCCTCCTCGACAAGCCGGTGGCCACCACGGCGGACGGCGCCCGTCAGGTCGCGGAGGCGGCCGAGGCCGCAGGTGTCGCCTCCGTCGTCTTCTTCACCCTCCGCTTCGCCGCCGGCACCGCCCCCTGGATCGCCGAACAGGCCGCCACCGACGGCTGGTTCACCGCCTGCGCGCACTGGCTGGGCGCCTTCTTCCGGCCCGGCGCGGCCGGCACGTCCGGCACGGCGGACCCGCATGCCGCCTCCCCGTGGCGCGGCGAGAAGGGCGCCCTGTGGGACGTCGGCCCGCACGCCCTCTCCGTACTGCTGCCCACCCTCGGCGACGTGACGGGCCTGACCGCGGTTCCCGGCCCCGGCGACACCGTCCACCTGACTCTCCGTCACACCTCCGGTGCCTCCAGCACCGCCGCCCTGAGCCTGACCGCCCCGCCCGAGGCGTCCGGCGTCGACATCGAACTCCGCGGCACCGCGGGCGTGCACCCCCTGCCTGCGGTGTGGGGAGCGGGCGTGGACTCCTTCGGCACGGCGATCAGCGCCCTTCTGGAGGCGGCCCGCACCGGCACCCCGCACCCCTGTGACGCCCGCTTCGGCCTCCACGTCACGGAGATCCTGGCGCAGGCGGACGCGGCTCTGAACGCGACCGCGAAGCAGACCACGGCATGACCGGCCCCGCCGCCCGGGACACTCCGGACACCTCAGCAGCCTTCCGCGCCCCGGACGAAGCGCTGCCGGCCAAGTGACCCCCGGGTCACGCGGCGAAACCGAGCACCGTCCACCTCCGCGAGCTGATACGCCCATGTCGCCGACCTCGCCCGCACCCACCGCGTACACGCCGTCGACCCGGTAGGGGATCCGGGCCTCGGCGCGGCGGATCCCGCGCGCCCACTGCGTACGATCGCCGACCAGGCCACCTGGCTGGACGCCGTCCTGAACGGCACCGGCAAGGCACCGGCACCGCTGGCGGCCACGCCCGCACCCGCACCGCAAAAGGTGCTCCCGTCACCGGTCCGAGCCCCACCCCCGGCGAGCTGCGCCCCCTGCGCCCCCGCCCCCACCCCCTGATCATGCTCGCCGAGCGCGGCCGTACCTACGACTCCCGCAAGGTCGCCTCGCGGGACGCCGAGCTCCTCCCGGCGGCCACCACCGCCGTACTCCCGTACGTCGGCGGCTGAGCCGCCGCAGGGTTTCTCAGTTGCCGAGCCGCCCCATGGCGTCCCGTACCGCCTCCTCCGTACGTCCCACCACGGCCGTCCCGTCGTCGGCCGTGATGATCGGCCGCTGGATCAGCTTCGGGTGTGCGGCGAGCGCGGCGACCCACCGGTCCCGTGCCGCCGCCTCCCGCGGCCACCCCCGTACGCCCAGCTCCTTGGCCGCGGCCTCCTGGGTCCGCGTGATGTCCCACGGCTCAAGCCCGAGCCGCCCCAGCACCTCCCGGATCTCCCCTTCATCCGGTACGTCGTCGAGGTAGCGCCGCACGGTGTACTCGGCCCCCTCCTCGTCCAGCAGCTGTACCGCCGAGCGGCACTTGGAACACGCGGGGTTGATCCAGATCTCCATGCCCCAACGGTACCCCCGGCCCCACCGCCCACCCGGCCTCAAACGGCCCCTGGCCAGGGCCGATTGTCAGTGGTGCCCAGTAAAATGAGAAGCGTCCGAGAGGGTCCGTGACCGCCTCAGGAGGATGCCCGTGACCGCTGCCGCACTGATGACCAACGCCCGCCCCCACAAGCCGAAGACCGGCCGTGGCGTCGCGCCGAAACCGCTCCGCAAGAAGCCCCTCCCGGCCGGCCGGCCGCGCGAGTGGTACATCTCCCACAACCGCCGCCTCAAGGCCATGCGCCTGGCGATAGCCCTGATGGACACCGGGGTCTACGTCCCCGAGAAGGCGACCAACCGCAAGATCCGCGCCACGGCCGCGCGCGTAGGCATCCACCCGCCGTCCAACACCACCTGCCGCCTGGTCCGCGAGCTCATCCGCGACGAGATGAGCTAGCCGGACCTTCGTGAAACCGGGAGGGCTGTGCCTGCGGGAATCCGCAGGCACAGCCCTCCCGTGCACTCACGCCACCGCCGCCACCGCACCCTCCGGCGCCCCCGCCCGCCCCCAGCTCATCCGCGACCACGGCAGGGCCAGCTCCCCGGTGCCGGTGACCGTGTGCGGCGCCAGGTCCTCGACCCGTCGCGCCTCGCGGTGCCTGGCGAAGACCGAGTCGGCGTACCGGTGCCCGGTGTCGGCCGCCAGGAACAGTACGGTCCGGTCCGGTTCGAGCCCCCGCTCCCAGCGGGCGGCGAGATACCCGGCCCCGGTGGAGAGCCCGGCGAACACCGCGTGCCGCCGCAGCAGGTCGACGCTCCCGGACAGGGCCGTGCCAAAGGACATCCAGTGCACCGTGTCGTACTGCGTGTGCGCCACGTTCCCGAAGGGGATCGAGCTGCCGATCCCGGCGATGATGATCTCCGGATCGGCCACCTGCTCGCTGCCGAAGGTGACACTGCCGTACGGCTGTACACCGGTCAGCCGCACCCTGGGGTCGCTCTCCCGCAGGTACCGGGCCAGCGCCCCCGTCGACGCCCCCGACCCCACCCCGCCGACCAGGGTGAGCCGCCGGGGGTCCGTACCGCTGCGGGCGAGACTCCCGCGGACGAGGTCGGCGACCGCCCGGTAGCCGAGGTAGTGGATGTCGTCGTGGTACTGGCGCATCCAGTGGTACGAGGGGTGGGCGCGCAGTATCTCGCCGATCCGGGCGACCCGCCGCTTCTGGTCGAGCTTGAGGTCGTCGCACGGCTCCATCTGCTCCAACTCCACGCCCAGCACCTCCAGTTGGGTGCGGAGCGTGCGGTCCACCGTTGAGGAACCGACGATGAGGCAGCGCATCTGGTACCGGTGGCAGGCCAGCGCCAGTGCGTACGCGTAGATCCCGCTGGAGCTGTCCACCAGGGTGTCCCCGCGCCGCACCGCCCCGGTGTCGAGCAGATGGCGTACGGCGGCCAGGGCGGAGACCACCTTCATGGTCTCAAAGCGCAGGCAGAGCAGCCCCTCGTCGAGCCGGACCAGATCCGGGCGGCCGATCGAATCCGCTATGTGCGTGTCCATGACGTGCGGGTCCCGTATGTGCGTGTCCATGCGACAACTCCTCGAAGGGGAGGGAAGAAGGGGGAGGGGCGGTAGGGGCGGTAGGGGTGAAGGGGGAGAAGGGAGGGTGCGGGACGAAGGGCGGGTACGTCGCGAACACCCGGACCGCCGGGAGCCCCAGTCCGTCCAGCGCGCGTACGCACTCCCGCACCCGCCGCCGCAGCCCGCCGCCCGCCGGGTCGAGCAGCAGTCCGGCGACGCTGCCGCTGTGCGCGATCTGCACCCCGACGGCACCCGCCCGTTCAGCGGTCTCCGCCAGCGCCGTCTCCAGGGCGCCGAACTCCGGGTGCCGCAACCGCCGTTGGCCGAGCCGGGCACTCTCGGTGGCGACCCGCCCCAGCAGTACCGGATCGCCCGCCCGCACCGCCCGCCGCAGCAGGTCCCGCAACCGGGCGTACGTGTCCAGCTCGGTGGCGGACCCGGTGTGCGGCGCGGGCAGCGCCAGGGTGTCCACCGGCCTGCCGCCGCCCAGCGCGCAGCCGACGACGACCACCGGCGGCAGCGCCCCGCCGAACACCTCCAGCACCCGCCCCTCCCGCTGCGCGAACAGCGCGGGCCGCCCGCCGTCCAGCATCAGCGGATCGCACGCCCCCTCGGCCCGTACCGCGAGCCGGGCGAGCGTCCCGGGGTGCGGGCGTACCCCGAAGGCGTCCGCGACGGCCCGCAGCGCCGCGATCACATCACTGCTGGACGAACCCATCCCCAGGCCCACGGGGAGGTCGCCCGTCAGCCTCAACGCGCCTCCGCAGACCGGCACACGGGCCCTGCTGCGGCACTCCTCGGCCATCAGGACCGCAGCCCGCCGCGCCTTGGTCCGCCCGGCGGGCTCCACCGTCACCTCCCCGGGCCGTGTGCCGGGGCGCGGCACGAACACCGCCCGGCTGCCCGGGGCGCCCGGCCCGTGCATCGGCAGCGTCACCAGCCCCGCGCACCCGTTCCCCTCCGCGTCCCGGAAGACGCCCTGGAGGATCTCGCCGTGGTGACAGGACGCGTGCCCCGCCCCCGTACGGAAGACAGGCACGGCGGCGACGGCCGTCATACGACACCACCCGCCCGGTACCGGTACAGCACCGTCTCCTCCGCACTGAACTGCGAGAACGGGAACGGCTCTGCCGACACCGCGCTCACCCCCGCCCCCAGGAACGCCCGCGCCACCGCACTCCCGGTCTGCGCGTACACCACCAGCGGCACGCCCCGCTCCCGGCACCTGGCCAGGACCGTGTCGAACGACCCGTTGCTCAGGGTCATTCCGGTGGCCACCACCGCGTCCGCCGCGTCCAGTACCTCGGCCATGTCCCGGGTCACCGGGTCGCCCCACTGCGTCGTACGCAGGTTCAGATCGCACAGCAGCGGCACCCCGCCGCGCTCCCGGATCGCCGCCACCAGCGGGTTGACGACGCCGATCAGGGCGACCTTGGCGCCCTGCGGGATGTCCAGGAGGCCGGTGATCGCCGCGTCCCTGGCCACCGCCCGTACCTCCGGCGGCCCGGCCGGCAGGGTCACCGGCTCCGCGTCCGCCTCCCGGTGCGGCCGGACCGCCGCCAGATACGCGTCCAGTGCGGCGATCCGCACCGGCCGGGCCGGGTCGCGCAACAGCGTCCCCAGCGAACTCCCCGACATCGCCCCGCAGATCCCCGCGTCCAGCTCGTCCGCCTCGAAGGCACAGGCCCCGAAGGCGCCGCCGACCCGCACCAGCACGTACTGGTTCAGATAGGTGGTGGTGCCGCCCGCCAGCCGGGTCCCGTGATGCACCCAGAACACACTGGTGGCCGTCAACTCCTCGGGGAGCGGCCCGTGTTCACCGGCCAGCACCTCCGCGAGAAGCAGTTCCGTCCCCGTACTCCCGATCACGTCCATGACGCCTCCCTTTCCTCGTTCACTCGATCAGTCATGTCGTCCATGTCGTCCATGCCGTCGCGCACCGGCCCCCGGTAGGCGACCGCGAAGTGGCCCAGCGCATCCGGTCCGACCTCCGCCTCCACCTCGAAGACCTCCGCGAGCAGCGACCCCGTCAGTACGTCGGCGGGCGCCCCCGCCGCGACCAGCCGGCCGCCCTGCATCAGCAGCAGCCGGTCGCAGTACCGGGCGGCCAGCGACAGGTCGTGCAGCGCCACCAGCACCGTCTGACCGCTCGCCGACAGCAGCTCCATCAGCTCCAACTGGTGCTTCACATCAAGGTGGTTGGTCGGCTCGTCCAGGAGGACCGCGTACGGCCGCTGCGCCAGCGCCCGCGCCAAATGCGCCCGCTGCCGCTCGCCCCCGGAGAGCGCCTTCCACTCCCGGTCCGCGAGTTCCGTCAGCCCGACCCGCTCCAGGGCCGCCGCCACCACCGCGAGATCCGTCGCACTCGCCCCGCCCCACCGGCTGCGGAACGGGGTCCGGCCGAGCCCCACCACCTCCGCGACCCGCAGCTCGCTCCCCACGTCCACGGCCTGCTCGACGAAGGCGACCCGCCGTGCGATGCGCCGCGCGCTCCACCCCCGTACGTCCTGGCCGTCGTACGAAACGCAGCCGGTGTCCGGCGTACGCAGTCCGGCCAGGCAGCGCAGCAGCGACGACTTGCCCGACCCGTTCGGCCCGATCAGCGCCACCGTCTCGCCGGGCGCGACCTCCAACGAGACGTCCCGCACCACCGCCTTGCCGCCCACCGACCAGGTCAGCCCCTGCGCGCCGATCCTCACAACTCTCCCCTTCTCCGCAGCACCAGCAGGAACAACGGCACCCCGAGCAACGCCGTGAACACCCCCACCGGCACCTCCTGCGGCGCGAACGCCACCCGGGCCAGCGCATCCGTCCACACCAGGAACACCGCCCCGGCCACAGCCGAGAACGGCAGCAGCACCCGGTGCAGCGGCCCCACCAGGAACCGCACCCCGTGCGGCACGATCAGTCCCACGAACCCGATCGCTCCCACCGCCGCGACCGCGACCGCCGCCATCAGCGACGTCACCACCAACAGCACCCACCGGGTCCGCCGCACCTCGACGCCCAGCGAAGACGCGGTGTCCGCACCGAACGAAAACCCGTCCAGCGAACCGGAGTTGGCCCATACGACGGCGAACCCGAGGGCCGTCACCACCGCACACACCAGCACCGCGTCCCACCGTGCCGAAGCCATCGACCCCAGCAGCCACTGCGTGATCGCCCGGACGATGTCCGCGTCCCCCGACGCCATCAGCACCAGGGAGGTCAGCGCCGTGAACAACTGCGCCACCACCACGCCCGTCAGCACGATCCGCACCGAGTCGAGCCCGCTGCGCCTGAGCAGCAGCATCAGCAGCCCGAACGACAACAGCGCCCCCACGAAGGCCCCGCCACTCACCCCGAGCGCCTGCGCCCCGTACCCGAACACCACGACGACCACGGCTCCGGTCGATGCCCCCGAGGACACCCCGAGCAGATACGGATCGGCGAGCGCGTTGCGCGTCACGGCCTGCAGCACCGCCCCGCACACCGCGAGCGCCGCCCCGACCAGCGCGGCCAGCAGCACCCGGGGCACCCGCAAGTCCCAGATCAGCGAGTCCAGCAGGCGCGCCGCCGGCGCGCCGCCGGCCCCGAGACCCAGCCGCGAACCGAAGGCCCGCGCCAGATCCCCGTAACCGACCTCGGTCGACCCGATCCGAACGGACACCGCGACCGACCCCAGCAACACGGCGGACGCGACCACGAACAGCACGGCCGTACGCACGGTCCGGGGCCGGACGGCAGCCGCCGAACTCTCCCGAGCGGAAAGCTCCGGCAGCTCCGGCAGCTCCGGCAACTCCCGGGCGGCCGGATCCAGAAGGTCGACCCGCTCGGCCGGAGCCGGCAGATCGGCCCGCGCGCCCGGAGCCGGCAGATCGACCCGCGCGCCGGGATCCAGTACGTCGCCCCGCGCGCCCGGCCCGTCCCTATCGCCCGGCATGACCCAGCGCCTTCATGCCCGCCGTCAGCCGGGGCAGCGCGTCCACGGTCCGCACCGACGGGTCCATCTCCGTCCCCGGAACCGTGATGAAGCGGTTCTTGCGCACCGCGTCCAGCTGCGCCATCACCGGATTGCCGCGTATCGCCGCCAGCTTGTCCGCCGCGCTGTCGCCCGGCTTGCCGCGCTCCGAAAGATCACCGACCACGATGAAGTCCGGGTTCCGCTTGGCGACCTCCTCCCAGGTGACGGACGGCCAGTCCTCGTCCAGGTCGTCGAAGGCGTTCTTCGCCCCGGCGATCCGGCTCATCTCACTCGCCATGGCGGTCTTCCCGGCGACGTACGGAGCATCGCCGTACACCGAGTACACCCACACCGCGCGCGGCGCGCCCCGCACTCCGGCCGAGTCCTTCGCCGCCTTGTCGAGCATGGCCCGCTGGTCCCGTACGAGCTTCTCGGCGCGCTCCTCGACGCCGAAGACCTTCCCGAGGTTCCGGTAGTCCTCAAGGAGCAGGTCGAAGGGGGACTTCCCGGCGGCGTTCTGCTGGGGGCAGTCGACCGCGCTCAGGAACGTCGGCAGTCCCAGCGCGGCCAGTTCCTCCCGCGTCCCCGCCCGGTCCTTGGTGAAGTGGTCGTTGAAACCGGCCACCGCCAAGTCCGGTGCGGCTGCACGTAGTTGCTCGCCACCGAGCAGCTTCGGACTCAGCACCGGCACCTTTCCGTACGCCTCCCGGTACTCCGGCGCGATCTTCGTCTTGAGGTTGGAGGTGCCCGCCATCCGGTCTTGGAGCCCCAGCTCAAGCAGCACTTCTGTCGCGGACTGGTCGAGCGTGACGGCACGTTTCGGCGCCCCGGTGAACGACAACTGCCGCCCGCAGCTGGTGACCTTCACGACCTCCGCCGCCTTGTCGCCTGCGGCCTGCGGCGTGGAGGTCGCAGGCCCTGAACAGCCGACGGCGGCGAGGGAGGCGAGGGAGAGGGTCAGCGCGACGGCGCCGACCCGGACGGAACGGGACATGGGTCCTCCGGAGCAGTGAGGGCAGAAGGCCGGAAACCGCATTCAGGTGCTGACGCGGCCCGGAACGAGCGCTACTGTAACGGTAATCATTTTCATTAAGCTAGCCCCCTGGGTCCGGGCACCCCTGCCCGCGCCCCGATCCAGCACCTCAACCCCCTGCCTCTCAGCGGGAGTTGGTGTGCAACGAAATCCCAGGAGCTCACCCCCAGTGACGACATCCCACCCCCGCCACCCCGCTCCGAAGTCGGAGCCTCCGCCCACCGAAGAGCCGCGCCCCGACGAGCTGCGCCCCGACGAGCCGCCCGCCCGTTCCGTCCTCCTGGACATCCGCTTCCTGCGTCTGTGGACCGGCACCACCGCCTCCGGTCTCGCGACCTGGGCCCTGCCCTTCGTGCTTGGCCTCGCCGTCCTCGACCGCACCCTCAGCGCGGCGGCCCTGGGCCTGCTCCTGGCCGCCCGTACCGCCGGATTCCTGATAGCCGTGGCGGTCGGCGGAGTCCTCGCCGACCGCCACACCCGGCGCGGCGTCGTCCTGTGGGCGGCCCTCGCGGCCGCGGTCGCAGCCCCCCTGCTGGCGGCCGGACTCGGCCGTTCGCTCCTCCTCATGGCGGCCGCGGCGGCGCTGGCCGGTGCGGGCCAGGGCGCGTGCCGCCCCGCCTTCCAGGCACTCACCGCCGAAGTCGTCGCCCCGCCGCAGCGCCAGCAGGCCAATGCGGCGATGACCCTGTCCGTACGCGTCACCACGCTCACAGGACCGGCCCTGACCGCGCTGCTCGCGGTATTCCTCGACACCGCGACCCTGCTCCTGGGCATCGGCCTGCTCTGGCTGGCCGCCGCGCTGGTCCCGGGCCGGGGCACTTTGGCGAAGCCCGCACCACAGGACGAGGGAGCACCCGCCCCGCACGACGACGCAGCCCCCGCCCCCCGCCCCTCCCTCCGCGCCGAGTTCGTCGACGGCCTGCGCGAGGCCCGCCGACACCCCTGGTTCCTGGCCGGACTCGGCGCGCTCACCACCGTCATCGCCACCGGCTACTCCGCCACCGGCGTGGCCCTGCCCCTGATCAGCCGCGACCGCTACGGCACCGAGGTCGTCCTGGCCGCCGCCATGACCGCCTACACACTCGGCGCCCTGGGCGGCGCCCTCCTCATGGCTCGCTGGCGCCCCCGCTCCCAGGGCCGCACCGCTCTCCTGGGCCTGGCCTGCTACGGCTTCGCCCCGCTCGGCCTGGCCCTGCCCGTACACCCCGCCGTCGTCATCGGCGCGTACGTCCTCGCGGGCATCGGCATCGAACTCTTCAACGTCCCCTGGTTCACCGCCACCCAGCGCGAGGTCGCCCCCGACAAACTCGCCCGGGTCTCCTCCCTCGACTTCCTCCTCTCCTACGGCCTGGCCCCCCTGGGCCTCGCCCTCATCGCCCCCGCCGTCACCGCCTTCGGCCCCACCCCCGTCCTCCTGACCTGCGCCGCCCTCTGCTTCCTCGCCCCCGCGGCGGCCACCCTCGCCCCGGGCGCCCGCCACTTCTCCCCTGCGGCCGGCGCGAAATGACGACGGAGCCCCGCCACCGCGCGAAAGCGGTGACGGGGCTCCGTGGACGACCGGGTGCGGCCTAGAGGTCGAAGTACAGCTCGAACTCGTGCGGGTGCGGGCGCAGCTGGATCGGGGCGATCTCCTGCGTGCGCTTGAAGTCGATCCACGTCTCGATCAGGTCGGGGGTGAAGACACCGCCGGCCAGGAGGTACTCGTGGTCGGCCTCAAGCGCGTCGAGGACAGCCGGCAGCGAGGTCGGGACCTGCTGGACGCCCGCGTGCTCCTCGGGGGCCAGCTCGTAGAGGTCCTTGTCGATCGGCTCCGGCGGCTCGATCTTGTTCTTGACGCCGTCCAGGCCGGCCATCAGGAGCGCCGAGAAGGCCAGGTACGGGTTGGAGGACGGGTCCGGGGCGCGGAACTCGACGCGCTTGGCCTTCGGGTTGGAGCCCGTGATCGGGATGCGCATCGCGGCGGAGCGGTTGCGCTGCGAGTACACCATGTTGACCGGGGCCTCGAAGCCGGGGACCAGGCGGTGGTAGGAGTTCACCGTCGGGTTGGTGAAGGCCAGCAGCGACGGGGCGTGCTTGAGGATGCCGCCGATGTAGTAGCGGGCCATGTCCGAGAGGCCCGCGTAGCCCTGCTCGTCGTAGAACAGCGGGATGCCGTTCTGCCACAGCGACTGGTGGACGTGCATGCCCGAGCCGTTGTCACCGAAGATCGGCTTCGGCATGAAGGTCGCGGTCTTGCCGTTCTTCCAGGCGACGTTCTTCACGATGTACTTGAAGAGCATCAGGTCGTCGGCCGCGGCGAGCAGCGTGTTGAACTTGTAGTTGATCTCCGCCTGGCCTGCGGTGCCCACCTCATGGTGCTGGCGCTCGACCTGGAGGCCGTTCTTGTCCAGCTCCAGGGAGATCTCGGCACGGAGGTCGGCGAAGTGGTCGACCGGCGGGGTCGGGAAGTAGCCGCCCTTGTAGCGGACCTTGTAGCCGCGGTTGTTCTCCTCCGAACCGGTGTTCCAGGCGCCGGCCTCGGAGTCGATGTGGTAGAAGCTCTCGTTCGCCGACGTCGCGAAGCGGACGCTGTCGAAGACGTAGAACTCGGCCTCGGGACCGAAGTACGCGGTGTCCGCGAAGCCGGTGGAGGCCAGGTACGCCTCCGCCTTCTTGGCGATGTTGCGCGGGTCGCGGCTGTACTGCTCGCCCGTGATCGGGTCGTGGATGAAGAAGTTGATGTTGAGCGTCTTGTCCTTGCGGAACGGGTCCAGGCGGGCCGTCGACAGGTCGGCGCGCAGCGCCATGTCGGACTCGTGGATGGCCTGGAAGCCGCGGATCGACGAACCGTCGAAGGCCAGCTCCTCGTCCGGGTCGAAGACCGCTGCGGGGATCGTGAAGTGCTGCATCACACCCGGCAGGTCGCAGAACCTGACGTCCACGAACTTGACGTCGTTGTCCGCGATGAACTTCTTGGCTTCGTCGGCGTTCCCGAACATCCAGCTCCTCCTACTCCCGCCCGGGGCCGGGCGGGGTTGCCGCTATATGCGGGTCTCCATGCGGGCCAGTGCGGTGGCGCACGCTGGCGTCGACCATAGGCAGACGGGATTTCTCCAGCATGACCCATTTGTTTCGCCCAAGTTAACCAGCCCGGCGCGACAGTGCCCCGTCGAGCCGCTACGGCGCTCCGCCGCGTCGGTAAAGGCGCTGCCCGCCGGCCCGCTCCGACCCTGCCCCGGCCGGACCGGGACGAAGGGGGGCGCAGTACCTTTGTCGGGTGGACAACAGGCAAGCAATCGGATCGTGGCTCTCCGGGCCGCGCGCGGCGGCCGAAGAGATGGGCGCCGACTTCGGGCACCGGGGCAAGCGCCTCGGCCTGCCCCCCGAGGGCCCCGGCTCGGTGGCCCCGCTGGGCCGCCGCTTCGGCGCCCTCTTCGTCGACTGGGGGCTGTGCCTGCTCATCGCGTACGGGCTCTTCGCCCGCGGCGACTCACAGGCGGCGGGCAACTACGCGCTCGGCATCTTCCTTGTGCTGCACGTACTGACCGTCGGCACCCTGGGCTTCACCCCCGGCAAGCGCATCTTCGGCGTGCGGCTCGCCTCCGAGCACGGCGGGCGGCTGGCCTTCGGCTGGGCAGCGGTGCGCAGCGTGCTGCTCTGCCTGGCGATCCCGGCGCTGATCTGGGACCGCGACGGCCGCGGCCTGCACGACCGGCTGGCCCGCGCCGTACAGGTGCGGATGTAACCGGCGTACGTACGCGGATGCCACCGGCCCACGTATACGCGGGTGCAACCGGCTCACGTACGGGAGAACAGCAGGACGGCCCCGGAACCTCGAAGGTTCCGGGGCCGTCTTCTGCGTAGAAGGAACGGGGAGGAAGGTCAGCGGCCGCGCGGCATCTTCATGCCCTTGGTGCCGGGCATCGGACCCTTGGGAACCGGCATATTGCTCATCAAATCGCCCATCGCGCGCAGCCGGTCGTTGGTCGCGGTGACCTGCGGGCCGGTGAGGGTGCGGGGGAGCTTGAGCATCTTGGTGCGGACCTTCTTCAGCGGCACCTGGTCCTCGCCGTTGCCGACGATGATGTCGGTCACGGGGACGTCGCCGCCGACGATGCGGGCCATCTTCTTCTTCTCGGCCGCGAGCAGCGTCTTCAGCCGGTTCGGGTTGCCCTCGGCGACCAGGACGATGCCGGCCTTGCCGACCGCCCGGTGCACGACGTCCTGGTTGCGGTTCATCGCGACCGCCGGAGTCGTCGTCCAGCCGCGGCCCACGTTGTCCAGCACGGCCGCCGCAGCTCCCGGCTGTCCTTCCATCTGCCCGAAGGCGGCCCGCTCGGCGCGGCGTCCGAAGACGATCGCCATCGCGAGGAAGGCCAGCAGGAAGCCCAGAATGCCCAGGTAGACCGGGTGGCCGATGAGGAAGCCGAGGCCGAGGAGGACACCGAATACGACGATGCCCACGCCCGCGACGATCAGACCCACCTTGGGGTCATTCCGCCGCGTCATCTTGTACGTCAGGGCAATCTGCTTGAGTCGCCCGGGGTTCGCAGTGTCCGCGTTCGCTGCGCGTTCCTTCCTCGCCATACGAGAAAGTTTACGTTGCCTAGGACGTACGAGCGGACACGGCCTCCAGGACGTGCTGTGTCTCGACCCTGTCCTTCGCCCGGCGCCGGTCCTCAAGGACGGCGGTCCAGGCGTTCCGGCGTGCGGTGCGCTGTCCGGTGCCGATCAGCAGCGACTCGACGGCGCGCAACGCGTCGGTGACGGACGGGAGGGCGTTGGCGCGTACGGCCTGCATGTCGGGGGTCCCCCTCGAAGACGGAACGGCGGAAGTGCGTGACGGCGGAACTGCGGTGCGTAAAGCCAGGGTCACTGATTGGTGTTACCAGTGCGTGACCGGCCGGTCAAACACCGATGAAACCTTGACGGTACGGGCGAAAACGCTGACGCGGCCCGTACGACGCCCCGACCTGCGGCATTCGCGCGGGCCGCGTCATTACGGCCAGTACTTGTCAGTAACTGCTTGTGAGTCGATTCACACGGTGCCGGTGGCGGCGACCGGTGTACCGCGCCGTTCCATCGCCTGACCGAAGAGACGGCCCGCGCGGTACGAGGACCGGACCAGCGGCCCGGACATCACACCGGAGTAGCCGATCGCGTCGGCCTCGTCCTTCAGCTCGACGAACTCCGCCGGCTTCACCCAGCGCTCGACGGGGTGGTGCCGCGGCGAGGGCCGCAGGTACTGCGTGATCGTGATGAGCTCGCAGCCCGCCTCGTGCAGGTCCTTCAGCGCCTCGCTGACCTCTTCACGGGTCTCGCCCATGCCGAGGATCAGGTTCGACTTGGTGATCAGACCGGCCGCACGCGCCTTGGTGATGACGTCCAGCGAACGCTCGTAACGGAAGCCGGGGCGGATGCGCTTGAAGATGCGCGGCACCGTCTCCACGTTGTGCGCGAAGACCTCGGGGCGGGACTCGAAGACGATGTCGAGCAGCTCGGGGACCGCGTTGAAGTCCGGAGCGAGCAGCTCCACCTTGGTGCGGCCCAGCTCGCGGCCGGCCGTCTGCTGGTGGATCTGGCGGACCGTCTCCGCGTACAGCCAGGCACCGCCGTCCTCCAGGTCGTCGCGTGCGACGCCCGTGATGGTGGCGTAGTTCAGGTCCATGGTGACGACGGACTCGCCCACGCGGCGCGGCTCGTCACGGTCCAGGGCCTCGGGCTTGCCCGTGTCGATCTGGCAGAAGTCACAGCGCCTCGTGCACTGGTCACCGCCGATGAGGAAGGTCGCCTCGCGGTCCTCCCAGCATTCGTAGATGTTGGGACAACCAGCCTCCTGGCACACCGTGTGCAGTCCTTCGCCCTTCACCAGGGCCTGCATCTTGGTGTACTCGGGGCCCATCTTCGCCCGGGTCTTGATCCACTCGGGCTTGCGCTCGATGGGGGTCTGGCTGTTCCGGACCTCCAGACGCAGCATCTTGCGTCCGTCGGGTGCGACAGCGGACACGTCCAGCTCCCTACGACTTCGATTCTTCGGCGGACACCAGGGTACGCCCGATATTTGCATGGCTCTACGTCCGCCCAACCCTGGGCGGGACGGGGTAATTCCCTAGGCGGGGGCCTTTTCGACCGCCCGGGGCGCGGGCGTGGACTCCTCCATCACCGCGGTCAGGTGCTTCTCGACCACCGGCAGTACGTCCTCGATGGTGAGATCGCGGCCCAGCTCGTTGGCGAGCGAGGCGACGCCCGCGTCACGGATGCCGCACGGGACGATCCGGTCGAACCAGGTGTTGTCCGGGTTCACGTTCAGCGAGAAGCCGTGCATCGTGACGCCCTTGGCGACGCGGATGCCGATCGCGGCGAGCTTGCGGTCCTCGCGCCGCTGGCCGGCGTTCGAGGGCGCGTACTCGGGACCGTTCAGCCGGGCGTCGAACTCGGGGTCCGTCAGCCGCGGGTCGAAGTCCAGGGAGAGGCCGCCGATCTGCGGGCGCTGCTCGACCGGGTCGCCCAGGACCCAGACGCCGCTGCGGCCCTCGATCCGGGTCGTCTCCAGACCCAGCTCCGCACAGCTGCGGATCAGGGCCTCTTCGAGGCGGCGTACGTGCGCCACGACGTCGACCGGGCGGGGCAGCTTCTGGATCGGGTAGCCGACGAGCTGACCGGGACCGTGCCAGGTGATCTTGCCGCCCCGGTCCACGTCGACCACGGGGGTGCCGTCCAGGGGGCGCTCGCTGTCCTCGGTGCGCCGTCCCGCCGTGTAGACGGGCGGGTGCTCAAGGAGCAGACAGGTGTCGGGCACCTCGTCGGCGAAGCGGGCGGCGTGCACCTCACGCTGCTTCTGCCAGGCCTCCCGGTACTCGACGGCATCGTCGCCGAATCCCAGTCGGACAAACCGCAGCTCACTCACGGTGGTGTCTCCTTCGTTTCGCCACGCCCCCAGCCACTGTACGGCGGCGGGAGAAGAGGCCCATGGGCAGGGCGGATGCACGGGGTCTCCGTCAGCGCCTTCGGAGAATCGTCACACGATCGGATGAAGCAGAGGCGCAGAGGTCCGTTGCGGGGCCCAGGGTCGCTAAATTCACGCCGTTCCATGAGGGCTGCCAGCCGGGGCCCGGAAGGCAGGAGAGCTCAGAGCTGATGACGGAACGACCTCCGCAGCGCATCCCCAACCGACAGCTCGCCACGCTCATCGCAGAAGCGGGATTCTCCAACGCGGGCCTGGCCAGACGGGTGGACCAGCTGGGACTGGAGCACGGGCTCGATCTGCGGTACGACAAGACCTCGGTCACCCGCTGGCTGCGCGGTCAGCAGCCGCGCGGCACCACCCCCGCACTGATCGCCGAAGTGTTCACGAGGAGGCTGGGCAGACGGCTGTCCGCGCAGGACCTCGGGCTCGACGCGTGTGCCCCCGTGTACGCGGGGCTCGAATTCGCGGCCACGCCCGAGGAGGCCGTGGACATCGTGAGCGGGCTGTGGCGCAAGGACTCCGGCAGCCATGCCGAGCTGCGCAAGATCGCGTTCACCCCGGCCGGGCTCGTCGTGCCCAGCCGGGACTGGCTGATCGGCCGGGCCGACGACCGGGTCGGACGCGGTGAACCTCCTGCGCTGAACGGTGCAGGTGCGGCCCGGGTCCCGGCCCAGGGCGGCCGGCCCGCCACCGCGGTGCTGCCCCGGCAGCGGCAGACCGACCGGGGGCCGGGCCAGCGGGTCACCATGGGCGACATCGCGGCCCTGCGCTCGGTGGCCGATTTGTTTCGCACGCTGGATCACGCGTACGGCGGCGGGCACGCCAGGCAGGCCCTCGTGCGTTATCTGGAGCACGAGGTGGAACCGATGCTCAGGGGGGTCTATGGGGAGTCGACGGGCCGGCGGCTGTTCTCGGCCGCCGCCGATCTGACCCGGCTGGCGGGCTGGACGTCGTACGACATCGCGGCGCACGGCCTCGCCCAGCGGTACTTCGTGCAGGCCCTGCGCCTCGCGCAGGCGGCCGGCGACCGGGCGTACGGGTCGTACGTCCTGGTGACGATGAGCAGGCAGGCGGTCTACCTCGGGCACGGGCGGGAGGCCGTGCAGCTGGCGCGGGTCGCCCAGCAGGGGGTGGGGTCGTCGGCGCCACCGGTCGTCCAGGCGATGCTGCACGCCGTGGAGGCGCGCGGGCACGGGGTGCTCGGTGAGGTGCGGGCCTGTACGTCGTCGCTGGTGCGGGCGGAGCGGGCGATGGAGGCCGCGCGGCCGGGGGACGACGTACCGCACTGGGCGAAGTTCTTCGACGAGGCGCAGCTGGCCGACGAGTTCGGGCACTGTCACCGGGACCTGCAGCAGTACCGGGCGGCGGCGCAGCACGCGGAGAAGTCCTTGCAGCTGCGGCCGCACGGGTACGCGCGCAGCCGGCTGTTCTGCCGGGTGGTCCTCGCGCAGGCGCGGCTCGGGCTCGGGGAGCTGGACCAGGCGTGCACGCTGGGCGCGGAGGCGGCGCAGCAGGCCTCCGAGATGCGGTCGGCGCGGGCGACGGAGTACGTGCGGGAATTCGAGCGGCGCCTGGAGCCGTACCGCGACGCGGCCGCGGTCCGGGGATACCGGGACCGGGTCGCCGCACTGGGCTGAAGGCGGTCCCGGTCCCCGCAGGGGTCGGCTTCCGGCCGGGAGTGCGATCCCGGCCGGGAGGCCCGCCTCGAGAGGACCCGGCCGGGGGTCCTGGCCGTCGTGCGCACCCGGGGCGTTGGGTGTGGCTGCCGGTCGGGTGGTGGGTGAGCTGCGGGAGGATCAGGCGGCCGCGCGCAGCTCCTCGGCCGGGTTCCCGGAGGGGATGCCGAAGTCCCGCAGGATCTCCTGCGCGGCCCGGCGGCCCGAGTGCAGCGCGCCCTGCACGGTGCTCGTCTCGCGGTGGTCGCCGCAGACGTACAGCCCGGACAGCAGCCGGACCGGCCGGCGTACGTCGTGCGGCGCGGGCATCGCGGGCACGGCGTCCGGGTCGTGGTGGACGGCCAGGAGCTCCCAGTCGTCCGTCGGCGTCCCGTACAGCCGGGACAGGTGGGAGCGGACCCGGTCGTCCAGCCCTGGCGGGGGAGTGCCCAGGACCGTGGAGGAGATCAGCGCGTGGCCGTCGGGCGCGCGCGTGGGGTCGACCGCGCTGACGACGGAGGTGTGCGAGACGGGGCCACTCCGGTCGGCGTCCAGTACCAGGGCGGATCCGGTCGGGGGTGCCGAGCGGGTGGTGTGGTGCAGGACGGTGACGGGGTGGAAGTCGGGGACACGCAGTCCGGGCAGCAGCTCGGCGGCGGCGCGGGCGCCGGTCGCCAGGAGCAGGGAGCGGCAGCCGAGGTCGCCGTCCTCCTTGGTGCTGACGGAGGAGATGGAGGCGCCCGTGACGTGCACTCCGGTACGGACCGTGCCGGGCGGCAGTGTCGCGGCGAGGAGCTCGGGCAAGGACCTGGCGCCGCCCTCCGGTACGCACAGCCGGCCGCGGGCGAAACCGCGCAGGGCGAGGTCGGCGCACCGGCTGGAGGTGGTGAGGTCGGGGTCGGAGAGCAGTGCCGACAACAGGGGCCGCAGGAAGCCGTTGACCGTACGGGGCGGCAGGCCGCGGCGGAACAGGGCCTGCAGGGCCGGGAGTTCGGGCCTGGCGAGCAGGCGCTCGACGGGGGTGGCGGCGAACCGGCCCAGCGCCGCGCTCAGCCTGGCCTGGTCGAGAGGGCCGCCGAGCGGTCCGGGAGGACGTGGCCGGGGGGCGCTCGCTAGGGCGCGTGCCGCGGTGAGTGCGCCCCGCGCGCTCCGTTTTCCGCCCGTCTCGCCGGTCTCACCCGCGCGGTAGTGCCGGCCCTCGCTGTGCACGAGGACTCCGGGTGCGTACGGGCGCAGGACGAGGTCCTCCAGGCCCGGGGTCCGCAGCAGTTCCGGGTAGGCGGTGCTGAGCACCTGGCCGATCCGGTCGAGCCGGAACCCGTCGATCACATCGGTGGACATCCGGCCGCCGAGGTAAGGGGCGGCCTCCAGGACGCTGACCGTTACTCCGGCGTTGATGAGCTGGTGGGCCGCACGGAGTCCAGCGACTCCGGCCCCCACGATGACGACGTCCGCATGGTGTGCTGTGGTGAGCACGTGCCCCTCCCCGAGGTCGGCGCGGCTGTGGTGCAGGGCTCATGCCCCCGACAGCCTTGCGGAATACCCGTTTGGAGGGTGCAGCGTAGAAGTCGCCGCGGGCTCCGCGGCAGGCGCACACCTCCCGTGCACTGATGCACGGCGGTCGCACGAGGGTGGAGAACCGGTCAAGAAGTGCTCGGTGAACGGTCAAGTGTGTTCATGAAGTTGAGTCAATTGGTGCGCAATGCCGCCCCGATCGCGTCGTCGACGGACGGGAACGCGAACGCGAACCCGGACTCCAGCAGCCGCCGCGGCACCACCCGCTGACTGCCCAGCACGTCCCCCGCCAGCTCCCCGAGCGCGACCTGCAGCACGGGCTTCGGCACCGCGAACAGGGTGGGGCGGTGCAGCACCCGCCCCATCGCCGCCGTCACCTCCCGGTTGGTGACCGGCTCGGGGGCGGTCAGGTTCACCGGACCCGACAGCGACTCGGTGTCGATCAGATGCCGCAGCGCCGCCACCTCGTCGTGCAGCGCGATGAAGCTCCAGTACTGCCGTCCGCTGCCGAGCCGCCCGCCCAGCCCCGCCCGGAAGATCGGGAAGAGCCTGCCCCAGGCCCCGCCGCCGCGCGCCACGACCAGACCGGTGCGGGGGAACACCGTCCGGATCCCCGCTTCCTCGGCGGGCGCGGCGGCCTCCTCCCACTCCACGCACAGCGACGGCAGGAACCCGTCGCCGGGCGGCGCCTCCTCGTCGACCGCGCGGTCCCCGGTCTCCCCGTAATAACCGAGTGCGGACCCGCTGACGAACACCCGCGGCGGCGCGTCGAGCGAGGCGACGGCCTCGGCGATCGCCGCCGTGCCGAGCAGCCTGCTCTCCCGCAGCTCCCGCTTGTACGCGTCCGTCCACCGGTGGTCGCCGATGCCCGCCCCGGCCAGGTGCACCACCGCCTCGCAGCCGACCAGGCCGCGGGTGTCCACGTAACTCCGCCTGGGGTCCCAGGTGACCTCGTCCCCGGCCCTGGCCGGGCGTCGTACAAGACGCACCACCTCGTGCCCGTCCGCGCGCAGGGAACGTACAAGTGCCGTACCGATGAGGCCCGTAGAGCCCGTGACTGCGATCCGCATGGGGCCATCCTGCCCCGGGACACGGTGTGCGCGCGCTCCGTGGCACAGTGGCGCCATGTCCGAGCCGCACGGCAGCCCTGCCGCCTCAGCCGTCCCGCCCGCCTACGCGATCCGCACCGCCACCCTGGGCGACGACGCGGAGATCGGCCGGGTCGACCGGGAGACCTGGTCGCCGCTGAGCGCGGTGACTCCGGCGCCCGAGCCGCCGTACGGCCCCTGCTTCGACGACGGCCACCGGCCCGAGGACGTCCTCGTCGCGGTGGACCCGAACGGGGGGATCTGCGGCTACGTCCGGCTGGTGCCGCCCACCCCGCTCGCCGCCAACAGGCACGTCCTCCAGATCAACGGCCTCGCCGTCGCCGACGAGGCCCGCGGCCGGGGCCTCGGGCGGGCGCTGCTGCGGGCCGCGGGCGACGAGGCGCGCCGGCGCGGCGTCCGGCGGCTCACCCTGCGGGTGCTCGGCCCCAACGCACCCGCGCGGGCGCTGTACGAGACGGAGGGATACGCGGTGGAGGGGGTGCTGCCCGGCGAGTTCTTCCTGCACGGGGAGTACGTGGACGACGTGCTGATGGGCAAGGTGCTCTGACGGGCAGGGCTTCCGGGGGCAGGGTGGATGACGCCGCCCGGCTGAGCGGGGGCGGTCCGCCGAACGGCAGGAACGGGACACAGCGGGCATAGTGATCAGCAGTGCCACGTGGCCGCCCGTTGTCGTCAGCCCGGAGGAGCCTGAGCGCGATGAGCTCCGTCCGCGCGCGTCGAGGGGACGAGGTCCCCAAGTGGCTCAGGGGCGAGAAGCCCGCGCTCTGGCTGCGGCTGCTGCCCCTGGCCGTCCTGGTGCTGCTGGCCCTGGCCGACCGCATCACACCGGCCGACGTCGAGCTGAGCTACTACCTCGCCGCACTGCCCCCGCTCGCCGCCCTGCTGTACGGGCCGGTGATCACCGCGCTCATGGGGGTGGCGGTGACCCTCTCCGCTGTACACGGCGGCGAGGACTGGGGTCACCGCGACGGGGTGCTGCTCTCCCTGGTGCTGCTCTGCGCGACGAGCGTGGTCGTCTCCTGGACGCGCGTCCGCAGGGACGCCCGGCTGGTGACCGTCGGGACGGCAGCCGAGGTCGCCCAGTTCGCGGTACTGCCCCCGCTGCCGGCCTCCGTCGGCCGAGTGCACTGCGCCGGTCTCTACCGGGCCGCCGAGCTGGGCGCGCTGGTGAGCGGGGACCTGTACGACGTCCGCGGCGGCCCCCACGGAGTACGGGCGGTGCTCGCCGACGTGGAGGGGCACGGGCCCGGCGCGGTCGCCACCGTATCGGCGCTGCTCGGCGCCTTCCGCGAGGCGGCGCTCGACGACGCCGACCTGCCCGCGGTCGCCGCGCGGCTCGACCGGCGGCTGGTCGTCGACTCGGCCGCGGTGGAGCACGCGGAACTGTTCGCGACGGCCGTGCTCATGGAGTTCGCCGAGGACGGCCGGTCCGTCCGGGTGGTCTCCTGCGGCCACCCGCCGCCCCTGCTGCTGCGGGACGCACGCGTCACCGAGATGCGGCTCGACCCGGCCCCGCCGCTGGGCCTCGGGCTGACCGGGATCGGACCGCCGGCGGTCACCGTCGTACCGCTGGAACCCTGCGACCGCATCCTGGCCCACACCGACGGCATTACCGAGGCCCGCAACGGGGCCGGGGAGTTCTACCCCCTGGCCGAACGGCTCCAGGCACTCGCCCCGGCCGCCGGAGCAACGGGAGACCTCGCGGACCTCGCTGAGGCGGTCCAGAGAGACCTGGTGCGCTTCGCGGCCCGGGTGGAGGACGACGTGGCCCTGCTGCTTCTGGAACCGGACCCGGAGAACTGCGAGGACGGGGTGCCTGTTCTCTGAGCGGGGCGGCTTTTAGGGGTGCAGGGCCGTATTGATGTGTGGCTTTGCCGCGTGGGCGCGACCAGCCACGACGGAGCCGCAGATGGGCGACGCACCTCACCGCACCCTCAGCGGAGGCTCATGCCCCCGGTCAGTTCGCGCAAGCAGCGCGCGGCCAGCTCGGCGGGGGAGCCGGGGCCCTTGACGGGTGCCTCGGTACGGGCCCACTCCTCCAGCGCCGTACGGATGGCCGCGGTCGCCGCGGCTGCGGCGAGCCGCACCTCAAGAGGGTCGGCGGACTCCCCGGCGAGCGCGCCCAGGACGGGGATCAGACGCTCCTCGGACTCCTGGTTCACCCGGTACCAGACGGCCCGCAGCGCGGCGTCCTGCTCGGCGGCACGCAGCAGCCCACGGGTCCAGTCGAGCTGCTCGGCGGCCTCGTCGTCGGGCGCGGCCAGGGACTGGGCCACCGCCCGCTCCAGCGCCGTCAGCACGCCCGCCCCGGGCTCGGCCGCCGCGAGCAGTGCGCGCCACTGGTCGCCGCCGCCGGAGAGCAGCGGGGCGACGGCGTCCTGCTTGCTGCGGAAGTACCGGTAGAAGGTGCGCAGCGCCACCCCCGCGCGCGTGGCGATGGCCTCGGCGGTGGTGCCGTCCGGGCCGTGCTCGGCGAACAGCTCGGCGGCGGCGCGTGCGATGTCGAGCTGGGTGGCGGCCTTCCGTCGCTCGGTGAGGGAGGGCTGGGCGGGGGTCGTCGGCTGGGTGCTCACCACGGAAGCGTACGCCGGGGGCAGCCACATGTGCACATATTGACGCTATGGCAAAACGTGCCATGAAGGCGTAACGTGTACGTCAGGAAGG
The DNA here is from genome assembly GCF_040651475.1 of Streptomyces sp. NPDC048442. NCBI lineage: Bacteria > Bacillati > Actinomycetota > Actinomycetes > Kitasatosporales > Streptomycetaceae > Streptomyces > Streptomyces sp. NPDC048442. Next base: position 82,992 of record NZ_JBEZKB010000017.1, on the reverse strand, counting down.
TCAGAAGCCCTCTGCCGGGCCCCGTGGAACCGCGAAATCGGAGAAGAGAACCATGAAGCGTTACGAAGGCCGCCGCGTCCTGATCAGTGGTGCGGGCTCCGGCATCGGCCGTGCCACCGTGCACCGCGTGCTCGCGGAGGGCGGCCGGGTCGTCGCCGTCGACGTCAACGAGGCCGGCCTGAAGGAGACCGCCGGGCAGGCCGCGGCGGCGGGCGTGTCCGACCGCCTCACCACGGCCGTGCTGGACATCTCCGACGAGGCCTCGGTGAAGGCGGGCGTCGCCGCTGCCGTGGAGACCCTCGGCGGTCTCGACGTCCTGGTCAACGCGGCCGGAATCCTGCGTTCCTCGCACACCCACGAGACCACGCTTGACTTCTTCAACAAGGTGATCGCGGTCAACCTGACCGGCACCTTCCTGATGATCCGCGAGTCGATACCGGCCCTGCTCGCCGGCGACAAGCCGGTCGTCGTCAACTTCTCGTCGACGTCGGCCTCGTTCGCCCACCCGTACATGTCGGCGTACGCGGCGAGCAAGGGCGGCATCCAGTCCATGACGCACGCCATCGCCGCCGAGTACAGCAAGCAGGGTCTGCGTGCGGTGTCCGTCGCCCCCGGCTCGATCGCCTCCGACATGACCAGCGGCAAGGGCCCTGGTCTGCCCGAGGACGCCGACATGACGCTCTTCATGAAGCTCGCCCCGGCGATCGGCGCGGGCTTCGCGGGGGCCGAGACGGTCGCGGGCGTGGTGGCGATGCTGGGTTCGCAGGACGGGGCGTTCATCACGGGCACCGAGATCCGCATCGACGGCGGCACGCACTACTGAGGGGGGTGGGGGCGGGGCGGTCGCGAGCGCGTGCGGTCGGGAGGGGGCGTGCTCTGCGTGGGGCCGCCCCCTTGCCCACCCTTCCCCAAGCTCTCGGCTCCGCTCGAGCAGGGGAGACCCCACTCGCCCACGCTGCAGATGTGCGTGCCAGGGCACGCGACCGCGGCAAGATCCGCCGGACAGGTCCTAGTCGCCGAACCGCTCCCAAAGCTGCGGAAAGCGGTCCGCAAGGACACCGTCGTCGTCCAGGTCCAGAGCCGTCCCCTCCGGCTCGGCCGCCTGCGGCGGGACCCCGAGGTCCGGAGCCACCGCCCCCGTCAGCTGTTCGTACGCCTCGTCCGCCGCGTACCCCAACTCCTCCCCGTCCCCGTCGATCTCGTCGTCGAAATCGTCGAGCAGCCCGGCCAGATCGTCCGGCTCGTGCAGCGCGCCCTCGAAGACCTCCCGGCCCTGGCCGATCAGCCAGCACCGGAAGTAGTCGAAGGCATCGTCGTTCGCGGACCCGAGGAGCACCGCCGCCGCCCCCCACAGGTCCCACCGGTACGCGCGGTTGTACCGCACCTCGAAGTGTCTGGCGAAGTCGAGCACGGCGTCGGGGTCCAGTTGGAGCAGTCGCTCGACCAGCAGGTCGGCGTGATCCTCGGGGTCGCCCTCGGCGGCCACGCGGGTGCTGTCGACCGTCTCCCAGAATTCCGTCTCGTCCATCACGAGGTCCAGCATCGGGCTTACGCGGGTGCGGCGCACGCGGAGCGCACGGATGAGGGCTGTCTCGTTACTCACGTCCGGGCGCCGGCACGGCGGCGATTCGGGTATTAATCCCGACAGAAGGTGTCTGGTTTGGGCGGCATCCTCGTGCGTATCGCATCGGAACGACGAAGGAGCCGTGATGAACTCGAAACACTCGAAGCACTCGACGCACTCCGTGCAGCCGGACCTGACCGGCCGGATCACCCTCGTCGCGGGCGCGACGCGCGGCGCCGGACGCGCCATCGCCGTGGAACTGGGGGCGATGGGCGCGACGGTGTACGTCACCGGGCGCACCACCCGCGAGAAGGTCAGCGAGGTCGGCCGGACGACGGAGACGATCGAGGAGACCGCGGAACTGGTGACGGCGGCGGGCGGCGAGGGCATCGCCGTCCCCACCGACCACCTGGAGGCCGATCAGGTCCGGGCCCTGGCCGAGCGGATCGACCGGGAGCGCGGGCGGCTCGATGTACTCGTCAACGACATCTGGGGCGGCGAGCACCTGATCGAGTTCGGCAAGAAGAAGATGTGGGAGACCGAACTCGCGCGCGGCATGCGGATGTTGGAGCTCGGGGTGAAGAGCCACATCATCACCAGCAGCTGTGTGCTGCCGCTGCTGGTGCGCCATGAGGGCGGGCTCGTCGTCGAGATCACGGACGGCACCGCCGAGTCGAACAAGGGGTACCGCGAGGACTTCTACTACGACCTCGCGAAGAACGCGCCGATCCGGATGGCGTCGAACCTGTCGCACGATCTGGCGGACGTGGGCGGAACGGCGGTCTCCGTGACCCCCGGATTCCTGCGCTCCGAGCAGATGCTCGACCACTTCGGGGTGACCGAGGCGAACTGGCGCGACGCGATCGCGAAGGAACCGACCTTCGCGATCGCGGAGTCACCGGTGTACGTGGGACGGGCCGTGGCCCACCTGGCCGCGGACCCGTCGCGGGCCCGGTGGAGCGGACAGTCGCTGTCCAGCGGGCAGTTGGCGCGGGAGTACGGATTCACGGACGCGGACGGGTCGCGGCCGGATGCGTGGGGGTATTTGTCGCGGGTGATGGGGGGAGAGGAGGGGGTCTTGGCGGCCGAGTACAGGTGAGCTGGGCCGGGGGAGTGCGGGCGCGTCTCGGCTGGTCGCGCAGGGTGGTCGTCGTGCGGGTGCGTCGTGGCTGATCGCGCAGTTCCCCGCGCCCCTAAATGCCTGCCCCTTGCCCCCGAGCCTCCTTGGGCAGCGGGGCCGCCCCCCGGGGGCGGAACGGGTGGGCAAGGGGGCGGCCCCACGCGGAGCACGCCCCCCCTGCCCACCCCCTCACCCGTAAAGCTGCCCCATCCCCCGCACCGCCCCCACAACCATCCTCCGCAGTTCCTCCGGCCCCCTCACCTCCACCTCCGCCCCCAGCCCCAGCAGCTGCGCGCACGCCACTTCCACCGACTCCACCGGCACGGTGACCTGTACCCAGCCCCGGGCGTCCGGTGGGGACGCCCGGGAGAGGGCCTCGCGGGCGGCGGTGGGGTTCAGGGTGTGGGGGAGTGCGCGGGTGCCCGCGGGGGACAGGCGCAGGACTGCCTCCGTCCGCAGGATCGACCGGGCGAAATCCGCCGCTCTCGACTCCCAGAAGGCCGGCAGGTCGAAGTCATCGGCACGTACGAAATGCTCGTCCGACACGGCGACCGCCGCGAAGCGGTCCAGCCGGTACACGCGGAAGTCCCCCGACCCGGCCCGCGCGCACACGTACCAGATGCCGGCCTTGAGCACGAGCCCGTACGGTTCGAGGCGGCGCTCCACCTCCCGGTCCCGCCGCCCGTACCGCGTGTCGACGATCCGGTCGTCCCACACGGCCTCCGCCACCGCGGGCAGTAGTTCGGGGGTCTGTGGCTCCTGGTACCAGCCGGGAGCGTCCAGGTGGAAGCGCTGTGCGGCGGTCGAGGAGGCGTCGCGGAGTGAGGGCATGAGGGCCGCCGAAACCTTCAGGCGGGCCGCCGACGCCGCGTCCTGGAGGCCCATCTCCCGCAGTGCGCCCGGCAGTCCGGACAGGAAGAGTGCTTCCGCCTCGCTGCGGGCGAGCCCCGTCAGGCGGGTCCGGTAGCCGCCGATCAGGCGGTAGCCGCCCGCCCTGCCCCGGTCCGCGTACACCGGGACGCCCGCCTCGGAGAGTGCGGCCGCGTCCCGGGTGACCGTCCGCTCGGAGACCTCCAGCTCCTGCGCCAGCTCGGCGGCCGTCATCATCGGCCGGGACTGGAGCAGCAGCACCATCTTGATCAAACGGGCAGCGCGCATGAGGTCATCATGCGCGCTGCCACTGACAGAGAAGCCGTACGGGTGCTACAGGCCGTAGCGCTCCCGTGCCTCCTTGACCGCCGAGGCCGGGACCGTACCCCGCTTCGACAGCTGGGCCAGCGTCGCCACGACGACCGACTGGGCGTCGACGCCGAAGTGGCGGCGGGCCGCCTCACGGGTGTCGGAGAGGCCGAAGCCGTCCGTGCCGAGGGAGGTGTAGTCCTGCTCGACCCACTGGCTGATCTGGTCGGGGACCTGACGCATCCAGTCGCTGACCGCGACGACCGGGCCCTGCGCGTCGGCCAGCGCCTGGGTGACGTACGGGATGCGCTGCTCGCCGCGCAGGAGCGCCTCGTCGGCCTCCAGCGCGTCGCGGCGCAGCTCGCCCCACGAGGTCGCGGACCACACGTCGGCGAACACGTTCCACTCGGCGGCCAGGAGCTCCTGCGCCTCCAGGGCCCAGTGGATCGCCGTACCCGAGGCGATCAGCTGGGCGCGCGCGGCGTCCGGGGAGGTCGCGGGGGCCGCTTCCTTGAACCGGTAGAGGCCCTTGACGATGCCCTCCTCGACGCCCTCGGGCATCGTGGGCTGCGGCATCGGCTCGTTGTAGACGGTGAGGTAGTAGAAGACGTCCTCAGGGTTCTCCCCGTACATCCTCTTGAGGCCGTCCTGGACGATGACCGCGACCTCGTACGCGAACGCCGGGTCGTAGTTCAGCGACGCCGGGTTCGTGGAGGCGATCAGGTGCGAGTGGCCGTCCGCGTGCTGCAGGCCCTCGCCCGTCAGGGTCGTACGGCCGGCCGTCGCGCCGACGATGAAGCCCTTGCCGAGCTGGTCGGCGAGCTGCCACATCTGGTCGCCGGTCCGCTGCCAGCCGAACATCGAGTAGAAGATGTAGAACGGGATCATCGGCTCGCCGTGCGTGGAGTACGCACTCGCGGCGGCGATGAAGTCCGCCATGGCCCCGGCTTCGGTGATGCCCTCGTTGAGGACCTGACCGTCCTTGGCCTCCTTGTAGTACATGAGCTGGTCGCGGTCGACCGGGTCGTAGGTCTGGCCGAGCGGGGAGTAGATGCCGGCGGAGGGGAACAGCGCCTCCATGCCGAAGGTGCGCGCCTCGTCGGGGACGATCGGCACCCAGCGCTTGCCGGTCTCCTTGTCCCGCATCAGGTCCTTCACCAGGCGGACGAACGCCATGGTGGTGGCCATGGGCTGCTTGGAACCCTTCTTCAGGGCGGCGAAGGACTTCTCCGCGGGCTGCGGCAGCGGCGCGGAGGCGTGCATGCGGCGGGCGGGGGCCGGACCGCCGAGGGCGGCGCGGCGCTCCTGGAGGTAGCGGACCTCGGGGGAGTCGGCGCCCGGGTGGCCGTACGGAACCAGCGACTCGTCGAGCCGGGCGTCCGGAATCGGCAGCTCCAGGAGGTCGCGCATCGCGCGGAACTCCTTGCCGGTGAGCTTCTTCATCTGGTGGTTGGCGTTGCGCGACTCGAAGCCGGGGCCGAGCGTGTAGCCCTTCACCGTCTGCGCGAGGATCACGGTCGGCGCGCCCTTGAACTCGACGGCCGCCTTGTACGCCGCGTACACCTTGCGGGCCTCGTGGCCGCCGCGGGAGGTGTGGAAGCACTCGGCGATCTTCGCGTCGGTCAGGACCGCGGCGAGCTGCTTGAGCGCCGGCTCGGCGCCGAAGAAGTGCTCGCGGATGTACGCCACGTCGCGGGTCGCGTACGTCTGGAACTGGGCGTCGGGGACCGCGCGCAGCCGGCGGACCAGGGCGCCCGTGGTGTCGAGCTGGAACAGCTCGTCCCAGGCGGAGCCCCACAGCGACTTGACGACGTTCCAGCCGGCGCCGCGGAAGGCGCCCTCCAGCTCCTGCACGACGCGGAAGTTGGCGCGGACCGGGCCGTCCAGGCGCTGCAGGTTGCAGTTGATGACGAAGGTGAGGTTGTCGAGGCCTTCGCGGGCCGCGAGGGTGAGCGCGGCCGTGGCCTCGGGCTCGTCCATCTCGCCGTCGCCGAGGAACGCCCAGACGTGGGAGTTCGAGGTGTCCTTGATGTTGCGGTTCTGCAGGTAGCGGTTGAAGCGCGCCTGGTAGACCGCGGACAGCGGGCCGAGGCCCATGGAGACCGTCGGGAACTCCCACAGCCAGGGGAGACGGCGCGGGTGCGGGTAGGACGGGAGCCCGTTGCCGCCCGCCTCCTGCCGGAAGTTGTCGAGCTGCTGCTCGGAGAGGCGGCCGTCGAGGAAGGCGCGCGCGTAAATTCCGGGGGAGGCATGGCCCTGTATGTAGAGCTGGTCGCCCGAGCCGTCCCCCTCCTTGCCGCGGAAGAAGTGGTTGAAGCCGGTCTCGTACAGCCAGGCCGCCGACGCGAAGGTGGCGATGTGGCCGCCGACGCCGAACCGGGAGCCGCGGGTCACCATGGCCGCCGCGTTCCAGCGGTTCCACGCGGTGATCCGGCTCTCCATCTCCAGGTCGCCGTCGAAGGCGGGCTCGGAGGCGGTCGGGATGGTGTTGACGTAGTCCGTCTCCAGCAGCTTGGGCAGCGCCAGACCGGCGGCCTCGGCGTGCTGGAGGGTACGGCGCATCAGGTATTCGGCCCGGTGGGAGCCTGCGGCCTTGGCGACGGCGTCGAGGGAGGCCGCCCACTCGGCGGTCTCTTCGGTGTCGCGGTCCGGGAGCTGGTCGAGCTCGCTCGGAAGCTTGCGTACGGGGTCGGTCATGACGCCGCCTTCCGGGAAGGAGGGGGTGGAGACAAGAGGAGGGTCTGTGTCTGGCAGGACGGGACCCGGGTGGTGCGTGGTGCGGAACCTGATGAGGTCCGCCGTCGACTGTAAGCAACTGATCGATGATCGATCAAAGTTTGCGAGCAAAAAAGTCTTCCGCAGACCAAAATAGGCATTCCGTGCCACGAAAGTGGGCACGAAGTGTCAGTGCCGAAAGTCCCCATTCGGGCAATCCGGGCGCGATTCGCTCGTCCTAAGCGCGCGGTGCACATCCGAGCACATGCGCCTTCACCAGCTCGCCGATCCGCGGATCCCGCCGCCGGAAGGCCGCCACGAGGTCCTCGTGCTCCTCCGCGTACGACTTCTGGACCGTCCCCAGCCAGCGGATCGACAGCGCCGTGAACACCTCGATGCCCAGGCCCTCCCAGGTGTGCAGCAGCACGCTGTTGCCCGCCGCCCGCACCAGCTCCCGGTGGAAGCCCACCGTGTGCCGCACCTGCGCCTCCCCGTCGACCGCCCGGTCCGCCGCGTACAGCGCCACCACGTGCGGCTCCAGGGCCGACACGTCGTCCGCGAGCACGGGGGCGGCCAGCTCGGCGGCGATCTGCTCCAGGCCCGCCCGGACCGGGTAGCTCTCCTCCAGATCGGCGGCCGTCAGATTCCGTACCCGTACGCCCTTGTTGGGGGCCGACTCGATCAGCCGCAGCGTCTCCAGCTCGCGCAGCGCCTCGCGCACCGGCGTCTGACTGACCTGGAGCTCGGTGGCGATCCGGCGCTCCACGATGCGCTCGCCCGGCTTCCAGCGCCCGCTGACGATCCCCTCCACGATGTGCTCGCGGATCTGCTCGCGCAGCGAGTGGACGACGGGCGGGGTCATGAGGAACTCCTTCGGGCAACGGGCGGCGCGGCGGGCGGGCCGTGTGGAGATGACGATACGGGCAGCCCGCGGGCGGTCCGGCCGGGACCTACGGGACCTTGCGGGCGTTGCGTGCGACCGCGTCGTAGTGGGCCTTGATCGAGGCGAGGACGGGGGCGTCGTCCTTCACCGTGCGGCGCTCGTACGCGAGATGGACGGCCTCGGAGACGCCCAGGTAGTTCACCTTCGTACGGCAGCCGAGATCGGCGCTCGCGGCGGACTTCTCGCGGGGGCCCGCCTCGGCGGTGCGGGCCCAGGCCGGGTCCTCGGCGGCGGCGTCGAAGGACGCGTAGGAGAAGCCCCGCTGCTTCATGCAGGCGGACCAGGCGGCGGTCATCTCCGTGTACGCCGGGTCCGCGGCCCCCTGTGCCCAGGCGGCGGACCGCAGCCTCAAGAGGGTGTTGAGCGCGCTGTTGCCGGGGTGCTCGGCGGACTCGGCGGGGCTGCCCTCGGCGAGGGTGCGCTCGGTGCGGCCCGCGCAGCCGCCGCGCGGCACCGAGCGGCCGTTGACCTTGCGGTCGGGGCCTGTGGAGGGGGCGCCGCTGGGGGCCGGACGGGGATCGGGGCCGTTGAGGACGAGCAGGCGGTCCGGCCGGACGGTGCCGTCGGGGCCGGGCTTCTCCGCATGCTCGCGCCCCGCGTCGGGCACGTTGTGGAACCCGTACGCACGCGCCTCTTCGAGGGTGCGGGGGAGGGTGGTCCCGCGGCGGAGGTCGGCGAGCAGAGCGGCGTCGGAAGGGGCGGTGATCCGCGTCGTGAATCCGAATTCGGCCATACAGGAATGGAGAAGTGCGGACTCGGCCCGCTGGATTTCCTTCAATTCACCGTCGCCGGGCAGAAAAGCGGCGAAAGGCATTTCCGTGGTGGTGGGTCCGGAAGGAGTGGCCACCGGCCCGACGTCGACCGGCTCGGCCGCTCTCTTCTCCGTACCCCCGCAGCCCGCCAGCAGCCACAGTGCCGTGACCGCCAGGGCTGCCGCTCCCCGCTTCCGCACGCGGTCAGGCTTTCCCGTACACCCAGGGCCCACAGGCGCTGAACGCACCGGTGCCGGCCTCGCCGACACAGGTCTGGTACGAGATCACGGAATCCTCGGCGAGGTTGAAATTGAAGTCCGCACGGTAGTTCAGGCCGCCGGTCACCCAGTTGTTGTAGACCTTGTTCCGGTACGGGACGTAGAGGCGGCCCACCGCGGAGTGGCCGTCCTTCGCGAGGTCCTGGACCACGTGGTGATCGCCCTTGGACTCCCACCAGGAGGCGCCGCCCGCACCGGTGCTCCAGGCGGTGCCGCCCTCCTCGCCGGACGCGGATCCGGCCATCCCCAGGGTCAGTACAAAAGCACCCGTAATAGCCAGCGAAATACGCTTCGCCCTGCTCTTCCTGCCGGGCTGCATTCCCCGCTCCCTCCCACGACTTGGAATTACCATAACGCGCAGCGGCCCCTCCGGAAAATGCCCGGAGGGGCCGCTGCGGTGGAGAAGTGGCAGAGACTACAGGCCGAGCTCGACCTCGAACTCGCCGGCCTCCAGGATCGCCTTGACGCCCGTCAGGTAACGGGCCGCGTCGGCGCCGTCCACCAGACGGTGGTCGTAGGAGAGAGCCAGGTACGTCATGTCGCGGATCGCGATGGTCTCGCCCAGGTCCGGGTGGTTGATGACCACGGGACGCTTGACGGTGGCACCGATGCCCAGGATGGCGACCTGGTTCGGCGGCACGATGACCGTGTCGAACAGCGCACCGCGCGAGCCGGTGTTGCTGATGGTGAAGGTCGCACCGGACAGCTCGTCCGGCGTGATCTTGTTACCGCGGACCTTGCCGGCCAGCTCGGCGGTCTTCTTCGAGATGCCCGCCAGGTTGAGGTCGCCCGCATCCTTGATGACCGGGGTCATCAGGCCCTTCTCGGAGTCCACTGCGATACCGATGTTCTCGGTGTCGAAGTAGGTGATCGTGCCCTCGTCCTCGTTGATCCGGGCGTTGACGACCGGGAAGGCCTTCAGCGCCTGGGCGGCGGCCTTGACGAAGAACGGCATCGGGGACAGCTTGACGCCCTCACGGGCGGCGAAGGAGTCCTTGGCGGCCGCGCGCAGCTTCATCAGCTTGGTGATGTCCACCTCGACGACCGAGGTGAGCTGCGCCTGGCCGTGCAGGGCCTTCATCATGTTGTCGCCGATGACCTTGCGCATGCGGGTCATCTTGACCGTCTGACCGCGCAGCGGCGAGACCTCGAGAGCCGGAGCCTTGGAGGTCGCGGCCGGGGCGGCAGCGGCGGCCGGAGCCGGGGCCTTGGCGGCCTCGGCGGCGGCCACGACGTCCTGCTTGCGGATGCGACCGCCGACGCCGGTGCCCTTGACCTGGCCCAGGTCGACGCCGTTCTCGGCGGCGAGCTTGCGGACCAGCGGGGTCACGTACGCACCGTCGTCGCCGGAGGTCGCGGCCGGAGCCGGGGCCTTGACGGCGGCGGGAGCGGGCGCGGCCGGGGCGGCCGGAGCAGGCGCGGCGACGGTGGCGGGCGGCGTCTGGGCCTGCGTCGGAGCAGCGGGCGCAGCGGCCGGAGCCGGGTCGGGAGCGGCAGGCGTCTCCTTGGGGGCCTCCTGCTTCGGAGCCTCCTTGGGGGCCTCCTGGGCCGGAGCCGGAGCCGGAGCAGCGGCCGGAGCCGGAGCGGCAGCAGCCGGAGCGGCGGCCGGGGCAGCACCCTTGGCACCGATGACGGCGAGCTTCGCGCCGACCTCGGCGGACTCGTCCTCGGCGACGACGATCTCCAGGAGAACGCCGGAGACGGGGGCCGGGATCTCGGTGTCGACCTTGTCGGTCGAGACCTCGAGCAGCGGCTCGTCCTCGGTGACCTCCTCGCCGACCTCCTTCAGCCAGCGGGTGACGGTGCCCTCGGTGACGCTCTCGCCGAGCGCCGGAAGGGTGACGTCGGTGCCCTCGGCAGAACCGGCGGCGGGGGCGGCGGGCGCCTCCTGGGCCGGAGCGGCCGGAGCGGCGGGCGTCTCGGCGGCGGGGGCCGGGGCCTCCTGCGCCGGAGCGGCCGGAGCCTCTTCGGCGGCGGCCGGAGCGGCAGCGGCTTCAGCGCCACCGCCCGTGCCGTCGTCGATGATCGCGAGCTCGGCGCCGATCTCGACGGTCTCGTCCTCGGCGACCTTGATGGAGGCCAGGATGCCCGCGGCCGGGGCCGGGATCTCGGTGTCGACCTTGTCGGTCGAGACCTCGAGCAACGGCTCGTCGGCCTCGACGCGCTCGCCCTCGGCCTTGAGCCAGCGGGTGACGGTGCCCTCGGTGACGCTCTCGCCGAGCGCCGGCAGGGTTACGGAAACCGACATGGTTTCAGTTGCTCCTAACGGAAATATGGTGCGGAAGTGGTCGTCGTCGCGCCCTGACCAACGTATTAGTCGTGGGAGTGAAGCGGCTTGCCAGCCAGGGCCAGGTGGGCCTCGCCGAGCGCCTCGTTCTGCGTCGGGTGCGCGTGGATGAGCTGCGCGACCTCGGCCGGCAGAGCCTCCCAGTTGTAAATGAGCTGCGCTTCGCCGACCTGCTCGCCCATACGGTCACCGACCATGTGGATACCGACCACGGCACCGTCCTTGACCTGGACGAGCTTGATCTCGCCCGCGGTCTTCAGGATCTTGCTCTTGCCGTTGCCGGCCAGGTTGTACTTCAGAGCGACCACCTTGTCCGCACCGTAGATCTCCTTGGCCTTGGCCTCGGTGATACCGACGGAGGCGACCTCGGGGTGGCAGTACGTCACCTTCGGCACGCCGTCGTAGTCGATCGGCACGGTCTTGAGACCGGCGAGACGCTCCGCCACCAGCATGCCCTCGGCGAAGCCGACGTGCGCGAGCTGGAGGGTCGGGACGAGGTCGCCGACGGCGGAGATCGTCTCGACGTTGGTGCGCATGTACTCGTCGACGAGGACGTAGCCGCGGTCCATCGCGACGCCCTGCTCCTCGTAACCGAGACCGGCGGAGACCGGGCCGCGGCCGATGGCCACGAGCAGCACCTCGGCCTCGAAGGTCTTGCCGTCGGCCAGGGTGACCTTGACGCCGTTGTCGGTGTACTCGGCGCTCTGGAAGAAGGTGCCCAGGTTGAACTTGATGCCGCGCTTGCGGAACGCGCGCTCAAGCAGCTTCGAGGAGTTCTCGTCCTCGACCGGGACCAGGTGCTTCAGGCCCTCGATGACGGTGATGTCCGTACCGAAGGACTTCCACGCCGAGGCGAACTCGACGCCGATGACGCCGCCGCCCAGGATGATCGCCGACTCCGGGACGCGGTCCAGGGTGAGCGCGTGGTCCGAGGAGATGATGCGGTTGCCGTCGATCTCCAGGCCCGGCAGCGACTTCGGAACGGAGCCGGTGGCCAGGAGCACGTGACGGCCCTGGACGCGCTGACCGTTCACGTCGACGGAGGTCGGGGACGAGAGCCGCCCCTCACCCTCGATGTACGTCACCTTGCGGGAGGCGACCAGGCCCTGCAGGCCCTTGTACAGGCCCGAGATGACCTCGTCCTTGTACTTGTGCACGCCCGCGATGTCGATGCCCTCGAAGGTCGCCTTCACGCCGAACTGCGCGGACTCGCGCGCCTGGTCGGCGATCTCGCCCGCGTGCAGCAGGGCCTTCGTCGGGATGCAGCCGTTGTGCAGGCAGGTGCCGCCGAGCTTGTTCTTCTCGATCAGTGCGACGTCCAGGCCCAGCTGGGCTCCGCGCAGCGCCGCGGCGTAACCGCCACTGCCACCGCCGAGGATCACTAGGTCGAAAACGGTGCTGGCGTCGTTCGCCACGTCACGTCCTCCATGCATGTGCGCCGGTCGCCGGTCATCCATGACCGGGCGGCGGGGGTGTACGGCCGCTTGTTGTTCGGCCCTGTGGTGGGGGCCCTGTCCTGCCGGTGAACCATCTTCGCACTTGTTGACGGGTGGCGGGACGCCGGGCCGGGTCCTGAGACGGGGACGGGCCCCGCTCTCAAGAGTTACCAGCGCGTACGTACGTACAAATATTTCGTTTAGGGCGAAACCGTACGAACACGCACGTACGACCCCGGGCGCAGGCCCGGGGCCGTACGGATGCGGTGACTAACCGAGGTCGCCGTCGGCCGTGCGCTCCGCCAGCTTCACCAGCGTGCGGATCGAGGAGCCGGTGCCGCCCTTGGGGGTGTAGCCGAACGGGGCCGCCTCGTGGAAGGCCGGGCCCGCGATGTCCAGGTGCGCCCAGGCGATGCCCTCGCCGACGAACTCCTGGAGGAACAGACCGGCGACCAGGCCGCCGCCCATCCGCTCGCCCATGTTGGCGATGTCGGCGGTGTCGGAGTTCATGCCCTTGCGCAGCTCGGCGGGGAGCGGCATCGGCCAGGACTGCTCGCCGACCTCCTCCGCGATCTCGTGGATCGCGGTGCGGAAGGACTCGTCGTTGCCCATGATGCCGAAGGTGCGGTTGCCGAGCGCCATCATCATGGCGCCGGTCAGCGTCGCGACGTCGACGATCGCGTCCGGGTTCTCCTCCGAGGCGCGGGTCAGCGCGTCGGCCAGGACGAGGCGGCCCTCGGCGTCCGTGTTGAGGACCTCGACGGTCTTGCCGCTGTACATGCGCAGCACGTCACCGGGGCGCGTCGCGGTGCCGGACGGCATGTTCTCGGCGAGCGCCAGCCAGCCGGTGACGTTGACCTTCAGGCCGAGGCGGGCGACCGCGACGACGGAGGCGAACACGGCGGCGGCGCCGGCCATGTCGCACTTCATCGTCTCGTTGTGGCCGGCCGGCTTGAGCGAGATGCCGCCCGAGTCGTAGGTGATGCCCTTGCCGACGTAGGCGAGCGACTTGGTCGCCTTGGCGTGCGTGTACGAGATCTTCACCAGGCGGGGGCCGTGCGCGGAGCCCTGGCCGACGCCCAGGATGCCGCCGAAGTTGCCCTTGACCAGGGCCTTCTCGTCGAGCACCTGGATCTTGAGGCCGTGCTCCTTCGCGGCGGCCTGGGCGACCGCGGCGAACGACTCGGGGTAGAGGTCGTTCGGCGGGGTGTTCACCAGGTCGCGAGCGCGGTTGATCTCCTCCGCGACGGCGACGGCGCGCTCGGCGGCGGCCTTGAAGGCCTTGTCGCGCGGCTTGGCGCCGAGCAGGGCGATCTCGGCGAGCGGCTGCTTGGCGTCGCTCTTCTCGGAGTCGTCGCCCTGGTCCTGGTAGGCGGTGAAGCCGTACGCGCCGAGCAGTGCGCCCTCGGCGATCGCCTCGGCGTCCTCGACGGACTCCACCGGGAGCGCGAAGCCGGCCTTCTTGGTACCGGTGAGCGCGCGGGCGGCGGCGCCCGCGGCGCGGCGCAGCGACTCGGCGGCGTACGCGTCGTCCTTCTCCGGGACGGCGCCGATGCCGACGGCCAGGACGAGGGGGGTCTTCAGACCGGAGAGGACGGGGAGCTTGGTGACCTCACCCTCGGCGCCACAAGCGCCCAGGGTCTCCAGGACAGAAGCCAGCTTTCCGTCGAACGCCTTGTCCACGGCCTCCGCGCCGGCGGCGACGACGGGACCCTTGGGTCCCTTGGCGATACCGATGACGAGCGCGTCGGCGCGCAGCGTCGCGGCACCGGAGGTGCTGAGAGTGAGAACAGTCACGGTGGTGAAATCTCGCTTCCTGGGTTCCTGGTGATGGCGGGAATGTGCGCCTATCGGTCGAGACTACGCGCGGTTCGGTACTTCGATCACGGTGGTGACCCGTTCACTCGTCAGAGGTGTCTCTCCGAGGTTTCAGGAGCGCGGAGTGTGAGCGATGCGTCACACTCGCCGTAGTTCGTGCAAGGGATCAGGGGATTGCTTTGCATGATTTCCACAGGTCTCTCGTGGCGAGTCCGCAAGGATGAGGTACTGAGTGACCTTCAAGGGGGAGGGGAGTACGCCGTGGCGTACGGAATCAAGGCAACAGGTGTGATGCGCGCAGGCAGAGCGGGGACGGCTCTGCTGACCGCCGGCCTGCTGGGAGCGGTGGTGGCACTGTCGCCCACCGGCGCGGTCGCCGCAGAGGCGCCGCGCATCGATCTGAGGGTCCTCGTCGTCGACGACGGCGGGGAAGCGGTGGGAGCCGTCACCGACGAACTGCGCGGTACGGGTGTGCCGTTCACCACGGTGAAGCTCGGGGCGGCCGGGCGCCCGGTGATCGACGCGGCGTTCCTCAGCGACACCGTCGACGGCCGCCCGCGCGCCAAGTTCCAGGGCGTGGTGCTGCCCAACGAGGCGCCGTTCGGCACGGATTCGCCCGAGTCGGCCGCGCTCACCGCGTACGAGAAGACCTTCGGCGTCCGCCAGGTCGACGCCTACACCTGGGCGCACCCGGGCGTCGGCCTCGACTACACCGACCAGGAGGGCTACGCGGGCCCGCTGGACGGCGTCGACGCCACCGTGACCGCCGCGGGGAAGGCGGGGCCCTTTGGATACCTGGACGGACCGCTGAAGTTCGAGGACAACTCGGCGTCGGTGATGGAGAGTTACGGGTACGCGGCGCGGCCCCGCACCGGCTTCACCAGCTACGTCGACATGCCCACCGGAACCGGCGCGACGCGCGGCAGCCTGGTCGGCGAGTACGCCCACGACGGGCGCCGCGAGCTGGTCGTCACCTTCGCGTACAACACCTACCAGCGGCAGTTCCGAGTGCTGGCGCGCGGTGTCGTCGAATGGCTGACCCAGGGCGTACACCTCGGACAGAGCCGCAACTACTTCTCCGTTCACGTCGACGACGTCTTCGCCCCGGATGCTCGCTGGGACAGCGATCTCAACTGCACCCCGGGCGACTTCGACTGCAAGGGCGGTGAAGGGGAGGCTGAGAACCCGGTCCGTATGACGGCCGCCGACGCGCAGTACGCGGCCCAGTGGCAGCAGCAGCGCGGCTTCCAGCTCGACATGGTCTACAACGCCGGGGCGGGCGAGGAGTGGAAGGCCGAGAACGGCGGCACCGACGCGCTGACCACGCAGCTGGTGGCCGACCGGGCCCAGTACCGCTGGATCAACCACACCTACACCCACCCCTTCCTCGGCTGCACGCAGAACAACACGGTCGTGCCGTGGAAGTGCGCCACCGACCTGGCGGGCAACACGCTGTGGATGAGCCGCGCCGAGATCTCCAAGCAGATCTCCGACAACCACAACTGGGCGACGGCGAAGGGCATCCCGGTCGACAAGAGCGAACTCGTCACCGGTGAGCACTCCGGGCTGAGGACCACTCCGCAGCAGCCGGTCGACAACCCGAACCTGGCTCCCGCGCTCGCCGACAACGCCGTGAAGTGGATCGCGAGCGACGCCTCGCGCGAGCCGCAGCAGCGGGCGGCGGGGGCGGCGCAGACCGTGCCCCGGCACCCGATGAACGTGTACTACAACGTCGGCACGGCCGCCGAGATGACCGACGAGTACAACTGGCTCTACAGCAGCAGGGCCGACGGCGGCAGCGGCGCCTGCGAGGACAACCCGGCCTCCACCTGCCTGGACGACCCGCTCGACGTGAACACCGGCTTCGCGTCGTACATCGTCCCGCAGGAGGCCCGTACGGCACTGAGCCACGTCGTCGGCAACGACCCGCGCCCGCACTACGTCCACCAATCGAACCTGGCGGAGGCGCGCCTGCTCTACCCGGTCCTCGACAAGACCCTGGGCGACTACCGGGCCCTGTTCGCCGACAGCGCGCCCGTGGTGAACCCGCGCCAGCGCGACGTCGGCGTCGAGTTCACCCGCCGCACCGCCTGGGACAAGGCCCTCGGTAACAACGCCGTCACCGCGTACCGCATCGGCAACACCGTCACCGTCAAGGCACCGTCGGGCGTCGTCGCGCCCGTCACCGCACCCGAGGGGACGCAGAAGCAACGGCTCCTCGGCACCGCCGCGTTCGGGACGCCGTACGCGGGGCAGCGATCGGCGTGGACCGGACCGGAAGCACTCCAGTCCGCCGTCACGCTCAAGCTGCCGACCGCTCCATAGGGGCGCGGGGAACTGCGCGGCCAGCCACATCGGACCCGCAGTTCCCCCACCCGGATCAGCGGCAAGCATCAGCGCCAAGCACCACCGCGCCACCGCAACTGCCATCGGCAACTCGTCCTGGGGGGACACGAACATGAGCCGTGGGCGTCATGTCAGCATGCTCACCGAAGGCACCTACCCGCACGTCCAGGGAGGTGTCAGCACCTGGTGCGACCAACTGGTGCGCGGCATGCCCGACGTCGAATTCCATGTCGTGTCCCTCACGGGCAGCGGGCGCGAGCCCGTCACCTGGGAGCTGCCGCGCAATGTCTACGAGCACACCGTGGTGCCGCTGTGGGGACCGGCCGACACCTCGCGCGCCGCACGGCCGAGGGGACGCGAAAGGCGCGGCTTCCTCGGCACGTACGAACGCTTCCTGCTCTCGATCCTCGACCCGGAGTCCAGCTGCGACTTCGGCCAGGAGCTGTACGCACTGGCCGAACTCGCCCGGCAGGGACGCCTCACGGCAGCCCTGGGCAGCGAGGACGTGCTGCGCACCCTGATGTGGATCTGGACCATGCCGCACCTGGACATATCCCGGGCCAGGCCCACCCTGCACGACGCACTCATAGCCACCGACCTCATCGACCACCTGCTGCGCCCGCTCGGCGCCCGCCTCCCGGACGGCAGCATCGCGCACGCCGTCAGCAGCGGGCTCGCCACGCTGCCCGCGCTCGCCGCCAAGCACTTCGACGGCGCGCCCTTCCTGCTCACCGAGCACGGCATCTACCTGCGCGAGCGCTACCTCGGCTACCGGTCGGCGGCGCAGCGCTGGCCCGTGAAGGCCCTCCTCCTGGGCTTCTACCGGGAGCTGAACTCGCTGGGCTACCGCGAGGCCGACCTGATCACCCCCTGCAACCAGTACAACCGCAGGTGGGAGGAGCGCGGCGGCGCCGACCCGGACCGCATCCGCACCGTCTACAACGGCGTCGACCCCCAGCTCTTCCCGCACGCGGGACCCGAGCCCGAGATCCCCACGCTCAGCTGGGCGGGCCGCATCGACCCGATCAAGGACCTGGAAACACTCGTCAGGGCCTACGCGATCTGCCGCGCCGAGATCCCGGCGCTGCGGCTGCGGCTCTTCGGCGGGGTTCCCGAGGGCGGCGAGGCGTACAAGACCAAGCTGGAGAAGCTCGCCGCCGAACTCGGGGTCACCGACGGCATCACCTACGAGGGGCGGGTCTCGGACGTGGCGCGCGCCTACGCATCGGGCAGCGTCGTGATGCTGTCCAGCATCAGCGAGGGCTTCCCCTTCAGCATCATCGAGGCCATGTCCTGCGGCCGTACGACGATCTCCACGGACGTCGGCGGCGTGCGCGAGGCGGTCGGCGACACCGGCCTGGTCGTACCGCCGCGCGAGCCGGAGGCCATGGCCAGGGCCACCCTGGAACTGCTGCGGAACAACGCGCGGCGGGCCGAACTGGGGGAGCGCTCCCGACAGCGCGTCATCGACCAGTTCACCCTGCGGCGCTCCGTCGAGGGTTTCCGCCGCATCTACGAGGAGCTCGACGGCGTGCCCGAGCCGCTCGTCCACCCGGTCCACGACGCGGGCGACCCGTCCCACGAGTGGACCGTACAGCTGCGGATGCCGGACCCGTGGCGGGCGATGGCGGCGGACGGGACGACCTGGTGAACCATTGCGACGCCCTCAAGAGGCTCCGCGCCCTCAAGAGGCTCGACGACCTCATGAGGCTCGACAACTTCATGAGGCTCGACCACCTCATGAGGCTCGACGCCCTCAAGAGGCTGCTTCCCGGGGGTACTTCATGAGCGGCCCCATGTGGCTGACGCCCGACGACCGGCAGGACACCCTGCCGGCCATACCGCGCCCCCGGCCCCGCCGGGCGGCCGCCGCCGACCCGATGGACGAACTCGCCGACCGGCTCCGCGACCTCATAGAGGCCGCGGTCCACCCCGACGAGATCGCCGCCATCCTCGAATCCGACGGCATGACAGACGACCACATCCGGCTCACCTACGGCCGCGCGGACTCCTTCGAACTCGCCGAGGACCTTTACGCACGCGTGCCGCGGACGTACCCCGAACCCGTGCTCGCGCCGGGCGACCCCTGGCACGTCAGCCTGCTGCCGTGCCTGCTGCGCGGCCTGGTGTTCGCGCTGCCGGGACTCGCGTACGTCCTGGTGGCACCCTTCGCGACGGGCGCCACCCCGATCGCGGTCCTGCTCGCCAGCGCCCTCACCGGCTGGGCGTGGAACCAGGCGCTCGCCCACCGCGCGTACACCTGGCTCGGACTCGGCGACCGGCCGGCCGCCGCCCGCGCACTGCTCACCGGGGCACCGCTCGGGGCGCTGCTCGGCACCGGAGTCGCCCTCGCCGTCGCCGGTACGGGCGAAGGCGGCGCCGTCGCCTTCGCGTCCGCTCAGGCGCTGTACCAGGGAGCGGCGACCGTCCTGCTCGTCCTCGGCCGGGAGCGGCTGCTGCTCGCCGCGCTCGCCCCGATGTCCGCGGGCGCCGTCCTCGCCCTGCTGTACGGCCTCCCCGACCCGGCCCGTATCGCCCTCCTCGCCGTCTCGCCGCTGGCCGTCCTGGCGCTGGCCGCGGTGGAGCTGCTGCGGGGGGTCGGCGGCCGGGTGCGGGGGCCCGGCGGGCCCCGGGTGGTGGCCTCCGTGCCGTACGGGGTGTTCGGCCTGGCCACCGGCGTCCTCGTGCTGCACGTCGCGCTCGGCGACGCACTGGCGCTCGGGGGGACCGGCGAGATCGGCGCGGCTGGGGCGGCCGCCGCACCGGGGGCCGTGGCGCTGACCCTCAGCATGGGCCCGGCGGAATGGCTGCTGCACCGGTTCCGCAGCGGAAGCCTGACCGGGCTGCGGGCGGCCACCGTACCGGAGGCGTTCCGGCGTACGACGGTGCTGACGCTGGCCCGCTGCCTCGGGCAGTACCTGCTGGTGTTGGCAGGACTCGCCGCGGTGGGCACCCTGCTGTGGCCGCAGGCCGGCGGATTCGACGGGGTGCGCGCGACGGGGCTGCTGCTCATCGGGACACTGATGTGGACGGGGCTGCTGCTCCAGGCGTTCGGCGCGGTCGTCGTGGCGGCGTCGGTGTGCGGAGCCGCCGCCCTCGTACAGACACTGGTGGTGCTGGGAGGGGCCTCCTCCCTGACGTCACTGGCCGTCCCCGGGCTGGCGGCGGTGGTACTGGCCGGGCTCGCCTGCGCACTGCTGGGGCGGGCAACGGCGCACCGGCCGTGACCCGGCCGCCGGAGACCGGGCCGCCGGAGACCCGGCTGCCGGAGCCCCCGTTGCTGGAGACACTGCGATGAGGAACGACACGTGAGACAGCTGCTCGTCCCGTTCTACGAACACCCCGCCGAGCGCCCCGACGCCTGGGAGGCGCTCCTGCGCGTGCCCGAGCAGCTCTACGGGGTGGTCCTCAATCCGGCCAGCGGGTCCGGGAGTTCACCCGACCCGGCGTTCGCGGCGGTCGCGGAGCGGCTGCGGGAGTCGGGCGTACGCGTTCTCGGGTACGTCGACACCGACTACGCCCGGCGACCGCACGCCGACGTGGTGCGTGACCTGCTCCAGTACCGCGACTGGTACGGCACCTCCGGGGCCTTCCTCGACCAGGTCTCCTCCGGCGCCGACGCCTTCGCCCACTACCGGCGCCTCGCGGTGGCGGCTCGGGCGGCGGGCAGCGGCTCCCTGGTGCTGAACCACGGGACGCACCCCGACCCCGCCTACCTCCGGCTGGCGGACGTGCTGGTCACCTTCGAGGGCAGCTGGGAGACGTACCTGGCCGCACCCGACGCACCGGCCTGGACGGCCGGCTATCCGGCGGACCGTTTCTGCCATCTGGTGTACGAGGCTCCGGCGGACGTGGACGTCGCCTTCCTCGCGACGCGGCGTGGCGCGGCGGTGCACTGCGCGGTACCGGGCGGCGGGGAACACCCGTGGGGGACGCTGCCGCAGGGGCTGAGTGCGGCGGCGCCTCTATGAGGCGTACCGAGGTGAGGCGTCCTGCTGTGAGGCGTACCTCTATGAGGCGTCCTGCTCTGGGGCGTACCTCTCTGAGGCGTACCGCGGCGCTGCTGTCCCTGTTGCTGCTGTTTCTGACGGCGGGGTGTGCGTCGGGCCCCGGTCCCGGACCCGAGCCCGCCCCCGGGCCCAGCGAGCCCAAGCCCCGTCCCACCGGCCCCCGCTGGCAGCCGCGTCCCGGGCTCGCCTGGCAGTGGCAGCTCAGCGGGAAGCTGGACCTGTCCGTCGACGTCCCGGTGTACGACGTGGACGGGCACACCACCTCCGCCGAGACCGTCGCCGCGCTGCACGCCAAGGGCCGCAAGGTCATCTGCTACCTGTCGACGGGGGCGTGGGAGAAGTTCCGCCCGGACGCCGCCCGCTTCCCGACGGAGGTCCTGGGCAAGGGCAACGGCTGGAAGGGCGAACGCTGGCTGGATGTCCGCCGCACCGACGTCCTGGAGCCCCTGATGGCCGCCCGCATGGACATGTGCCGCGACAAGGGCTTCGACGCCGTCGAGCCGGACAACATGGACGGCCACCTCAACGAGACCGGGTTCCCTCTCACCGCCGCCGACCAGCTCCGCTACAACCGGCTGGTCGCCCGTCTCGCCCACGACCGCGGCATGGCCGTCGGCCTGAAGAACGACCTCGCCCAGATTCCCGAGCTGGCGTCGGACTTCGACTTCGCGGTCAACGAGCAGTGCGCCGAGTTCGAGGAGTGCGCGCAGCTGACGCCGTTCATCGAGGCCGGGAAGGCCGTCTTCCACGTGGAGTACGAGCTTCCTACCGCGGACTTCTGCGCACAGGCACGCGAGCTGAAGCTCAGCTCGATGCTGAAGAAGTACGAGCTGGGGGCGTGGCGCAGACCGTGCTGAGCGGGCGCCGGGGCGGGGACTACCGCCCCAGCGCCAGCACCACCAGCGTCGTCGTCGCCGCCGTCTCCGCCAGTGCGCCGAACACGTCCCCCGTCACCCCGCCGAACCGCCGTACGCAGTGGGCGAGCAGCACCTGGGCCACACCGAGCGCCCCGAGCACCGCCACCGCGTGGTGCACCGCCCCGTACGGGCCGAGGGCGAGCCCCGCCGCCGCGCACAGCGCCGTGGTCACGACTCCCGAGGCGACGGCGGCACGTACCGCAACCACGCCCGCCACCGCCGCCCCCAGCCCCTCCGGCCGGGCCGCCGGCACGCCCGCACGGGACGCGAGGGTGAGCGCCAGGCGGGCTGCGACGCCCGAGACCAGTGCCGCGACCGCGCCGTGCGCCCACCCGTCGGCGTACAGCTGCGCCAGTACGGCCACCTGGGCGAGCAGCGTGAACAGCAGGGTGATGACGCCGAAAGGACCGATGTCGGACTGCTTCATGATGTCGAGCGCACTCGCCGCCGGCTTGGCGCTGCCGAGCCCGTCCGCGGTGTCCGCGAGCCCGTCCAGGTGCAGCCCCCGGGTGAGAACGGCGGGCACGGCCGCCGAGGCCACGGCGGCGAGCAGCGGCCCGGAGCCGAGCAGGAGCAGCAGCCCGCCCAGTGCCGCCGCGCACAGCCCCACCACGGCGCCCGCGAGAGGCGCGCACAGCATGCCCGTACGCGCCGCCTCCCGGTCCCAGCGCGTGACGCGCACCGGGAGGACAGTGAGGGTGCCGAAGGCGAACCGCACACCGTCCTGGAGGGCGGGCCGCGCGGCGGGTGGGGGAGAAGCGGGCGGGGGAGGAGTGGTCACCGGCCGCAGGCTATCTGGCACCGTCGGCCGGTAGGTTACGCACGACGGTCAAATGAGACAAAGCGGAGTGGGTGGCATGGGTCACTGGCTGTACCGGAACATCGTCGAGCCGGGCAAGCTCCCGCTCTTCCTGGCCCTGCTCTCCTTCGTGCTGTCCTTCCTGGTCACCCGCACCATCACCCGCATGATCCGGGCCGGCAAGGGCCCCTTCCGCAACGTCACCCCGGGCGGCATGCACATCCACCACGCCGTCCCCGGCGTCGTCCTCACCACCATCGGCGGCTTCGGTGCCGTCGCCAGCGGTCGGCACGGCGTGGGGTCGGCGATCTGCGCGGTCATCTTCGGCACGGGCGCGGGGCTTGTGCTCGACGAGTTCGCGCTGATCCTCCACCTCGACGACGTCTACTGGTCCGAACAGGGCCGCAGCAGCGTCGAGATCGTGGTCCTCACCGCCGCCCTGGTGCTGCTGGTGCTCACCGGCTCCCTGCCCTTCGGCGTCAACGACATGACACCGGAGGAGATGCACAGCCGCGGGCTGGTCCTCCTGAACGTCGTCCTCAACGGGATGTGGTCGGTGATCGCCCTGTTCAAGGGCAAGGTGCGCACCGCCCTGTTCGGGATCGTGGTGCCCTTCGTCGGCCTGGTCGGCGCGGTCCGCCTCGCCCGCCCCCACTCGCCCTGGGCGCGCCGCTTCTACCGCCGCCGCCCCAAGGCCCGCGCGAGGGCGATACGCCGGGTCTACCGGCACGACCGCCGCTGGTCCCGGCGCACCCGCGCCCTTCAGGACTGGATCGGCGGAGCCCCGTCGCCCAAGCCCTGAGCCCGCCGCCCGCGCCTGCCGCGTACCGCGCCCTCGACCAGCATCAGTACGAAGACGCCCAGCAGCGCCGCGATGTGCTCCTTGCCCGCCAGGTTCGCCTTGACGATCACCTCGATCACCATCGCCACGACGACCACCGCCGCCGTCCACCGGGCCCCGAACTGCCAGCACACGTACAGCGCGAGCCCCACCACCGCGGCCGAGGGGCCGGTGTCCACGACCGTCCGGTCGATCTCGGGCAGCCCGAGCGGGTGGTCGGGGCCGAGGGCGATTCCCACACGGGCGTACATCGTGCCGGACAGGGTGGCGACGTACGCGAGGAACAGGGTCTTCCAGCGGCCCAGGCAGATCTCCGCGATACCGAACACCAGCAGCACCTGCGCCAGCGCCCCCCACACCGGCAGGTCCAGCGCCGGTACGAACAGCGACAGCGGCGTGCGGAGAAGTGACGGCAGCAGCGGGTCGCCGGCCCGCAGCGCCCCGATGTTCTGGACGAACTGGTAGCCCCAGGGCTGGTTCTGCACGATCTGGAACAGCGAGGTCAGCAGGATCGACGCCAGCGTCAGCGGAATCGCCCGCCACGTGCGCGCGACCAGCGCCTCGCGCACGCGCGCGTACAGCGGCCCCCACTCGCGCAGGGCGAACCGCCGCATCAAAGAGGCGGGAGCGGTCGTGGAGGTCAACGTCTCTTTCCCGTCCCCAGGTGCTTGCGGTGCATCCACTTGGGCAGGCCCGGGGCTTCCAGGAAGCCTTCGGCGCGCCCGGCGGCAATGCCGATGCGCAGTAGGTCGGCACTCTTCTCGAAGAGCATGAAACGAGGCTCCCAGATCGGTCGGTACTTGGCATTCGCCCGGTACAACGACTCGATCTGCCACCAGCGCGAGAAGAAGCTCAGCAGCGAACGCCACAGCCTCAGCACCGGTCCCGCACCGAGCCGTGAACCACGTTCGAAGACCGAGCGGAACATCGCGAAGTTCAGCGACACTTGAGTGATCTTGATCTCTCCGGCACGCTGCAGGAGTTCGATGACCATGAACTCCATCAGCCCGTTCTCGGAGCCCCGGTCGCGCCTCATGAGGTCGAGGGAGAGCCCCTTGGGCCCCCACGGCACGAAGCTCAGTACGGCCCGCAGTACGCCTTCCCCGTCCGTGCACTCCAGCATCACGCAGCGCCCGTCGCCCGGGTCGCCGAGCCGCCCCAGCGCCATCGAGAAGCCGCGCTCGGTGGCCCCGTCGCGCCAGTCGTCGGCCTTGCGCAGCAGCTCGGCCATCTCGGCCTCGGGGATCTCCTCGTGGCGCCGGATGCGGACCTCGTACCCGGCCCGCTTCACCCGGTTGTACGCCTGGCGCACGGTGCGCATCGCGCGCCCCTCCAGGGTGAACTCGCCCGTCTCCACGATCGCCTCGTCGCCCAGCTCCAGGGCGTCCAGGCCGTGCCGCGCGTAGATCGTGCCGGCCTCCTCGCTCGCGCCCATCACGGCCGGCACCCAGCCGTGCTCGCGGGCCTCCGCCAGCCACGGTTCGATCGCCCCCGGCCAGGCCTCCGGGTCGCCGATCGGGTCGCCCGAGGCGAGCGAGACCCCACCCACCACGCGGTACGTCACCGCCGCCTTCTCCGTCGGTGACCAGACGACGCTCTTCTCGCGGCGCAGCGAGAAGTACCCGAGCGAGTCGCGGTCGCCCTGCTTGTCCAGGAGCGCCCGCAGCTTCCCCTCGTCCTCCTCCGACAGCGGGTCGACGGCGCGGCGGGAGCGGAAGGCGGCCAGCAGGACGCCGATCAGCAGCGCCGTACTCATGATGTTGATGAGGACGTTGACCCAGCCCGGCGTCATGATCCCGGCGAACTCGGCGTCGGGTGCGGCGATGGAGATCAGCCGGGCCGCCCCGTACCGCCAGCGCTCCAGGAACGTCGAGGAGCCCGCCCCCTGCGCGGCGGTGTTCGTGACGGTGACCAGCAGCGCGGCCAGCAGCGAGGTGACCAGCAGCCCGCCGACGGCGACGGCGGTGGCCAGCTTGGGGTTCGACCGGTCGCCCTTCGCGTAGAACTCGCGCCGGCCGAGCAGCAGCGCCACGAAGAAGGCGCCGGTCAGGGCGAGGGAGACCCAGTTGTGCGGGTACTGCCTGACCTCGGGGAAGAACATCACCAGGGCGAACAGCAGGAACAGCAACCCGCTGAGCGCCGTGTTGAGGAGCCACGCCGCCCGCTTGCGGCGCCGCAGGGTGACCGCCATGACCAGCGCGAACAGGCCCGCGGCGAAGCCCGCCGTCAGCAGGTACGGGGTGAAGTGGTCGCCGTCGTTGTGCCGCCGCAGGTCATTGCCGAGGGACACCCACGCGGCGCTCAGGAAACAGATGAACGTCACGATGCGCAGGTACCAGACGGCGAAGCCCGCACTGCGCCGGGTCAGTGGTGTGCTCCGCCGTGCCGCGGGTGCCTTGGGTGGTGCTTCGGTGGCCAAGCGGACATCTCCCATAAAAAGCGATGATATGGGGCATCATGCCTGGCCGGAGGAGCCCGTCGGATCCGTGTGCGGCCGGTGTCACCCGGCCGCACCGGGCGACTCAGTCCGTGGCGTCCGTACTGCCCGCGCCGTCCGTGCCGCCCGTCTCCGCCGCGACATCTTTGATGTCCTCGGCGTCCTCGGCGGTCTCCTCCCGCACCGGCAGCTCCGCGGCCAGTGCGGCAGCGGCCTGCACCAGCGGAAGCGCCAGCAATGCCCCAGTTCCTTCCCCCACAGTGACGCCCTGGTCGATCAGAGGGTTGAGAGCCATCCGGTCCAGCGCCTTCGCCTGCGCGCTCTCGCCGCTCGCGTGCCCCGCCAGCCACCAGTCCGGCGCCCGGAACGCGGCGCGCTGCGCGACCAGCGCGCACGCCGCCGACACCACACCGTCCAGGATCACGGGCGTACGGCGCACCGCGCACTGGAGCAGGAACCCGGTCATCGCCGCGAAGTCCGCCCCGCCCACGGTGGCGAGGAGCTCCAGCTGGTCGCCGAGCACCGGCCGGGCCCGCCGCAGCGAGTCCCGTACCGCCGCGCACTTGCGCATCCACGTCAGGTCGTCGATGTGGGCGCCGCCACGCCCGGTGACCACCGAGGCGTCCGTGCCGCACAGCGCGGCGACGAGCGTGGCCGCGACGGTCGTACCGCCGACGCTCAGGTCCCCGAGCACCACGAGATCGGTCCCGGAGTCGGCCTCCTCGTCCGCGATCGCCATGCCCAGCCGTACGGCGGCCTCGGCCTCCTCCGTCGTCAGCGCGTTCTCGACGTCGATGCGTCCCGAACCGCGCCGCACCCGGTGCCGTACGACCTCGTCGGGCAGCAGTGCGGGGTCGCAGTCGAGACCGGCGTCGACGATCCGCACCTGCACACCGAGCCGCCGCGCCAGCACGGCCGCGGGGCTCTCGCCGTCCAGCGCCGCCCGCACCAGCCGGTGCGCGGAACCGGCCTCGCGCACGGACACGTCCAGCGCGGCCACCCCGTGGTCACCGGCGAAAAGCACCACCTTCGCGCGCTCCACCGGCCTGACCGGCACGGTCCCCTGGGCGGCGGCCAGCCACTCGCCCAGCTCGTCGAGCCTGCCGAGCGTGCCGGGCGCCACGGCGAGGCGCTCCCGGCGGTCCTCGGCATCACGCCGGACGCCGCTGTCGGGGCGTTCGATCAGGTCGGAGAAGTCGTCGAGATTCAGCGCGCTCATTCGCCGAACAGTACCGGCCGAACGGCGTAATTCTCAGCGCCGACCTCGCTCTCCCGCCGCACCCGCCACCGCTCCCTGCCGGCGCGGTGCCGCCCGCCCCTCAGCGCAGCACCAGCGCCTGTCCCGCCACCACCAGCAGCACTTGCTCGCACTCCGCCGCGAACGTCGCGTTCAGCCTGCCCAGCTCGTCACGGAAGCGCCGGCCGCTCGCCGTCGCCGGAACGACCCCCGAGCCCACCTCGTTGCTCACCGCGACGACCGTCCGCCGGGTCTCCCGAACCGCCCGCACCAGCTCCCCGGTCCGCTCCCGCAGCGCCCGCTGCCCGTCCGCGGCCCACTTCTCGTCGTCCCACGCCCCCACCCGGTCCATCGCGTCCGTCAGCCACAGCGCCAGACAGTCGATCAGCAGCGGCGGTCCGTCCTGCCCCAGCAGCCCCGCCAGCTCGCACGTCTCCTCCGTGCGCCAGCTGCCCGGCCGCCGCTCCCGGTGCAGCCCGATCCGCTCGGCCCACTCCCGGTCGCCGTCCCGCCGCCCGCCCGTCGCGACGTACACGACCTCGGGAAAGCCCTCCAGCCGCCGCTCGGCCTCCACCGATTTCCCCGACCGGGCCCCGCCCAGTACGAGCGCACGGCGGGGCACGTCGGGCACGTCCTGGTACTCGCCGACCACGAGCGTCGTCCCGTCCGGCACGGCCCTGGCGCCGAGCGCGGCCAGCCGCCGGACGGTCTCCGCCGGTGTCGGCACCCCGTGATCCAGATGTACGGCGACCACGTCGGTCATCCCGGCGACCGCACCCCACGCGCGCAGCTTGGCCAGCGCGTCCGGCCGCCCGAAGACGTCCATCACCACCAGGTCGTACGGGCGCACCCCGCCCTCGCCCGCGGGCGAGCCGCCCTGCGGCAGATACAGCAGCCGGTCGCCCTCGGCGGACGTCACCTCGTAGCCCGTACCGGGGGAGTCCATCGGGACGGCCCGCACCCGGTGCCCACTGATCAGCGTCAACTCCTGTCCGTCCGGCACCCGTCCGGCCCGGGGCAGCCCAGGGGGGAGCTCGACGGGCGGCCCGTTGTGCGGATGCGTGAGCAGTACCTGCCGTACGCCCCCGAGCGACTGGCCCGCGCGGGCGGCGGCCAGCGCCGCTCCCGGCGTCAGGTCGAGCAGCAGCGCCCCGTCCACCAGCAGGGAGGTCGCGCCGCGCGCGTGAGCGGCGCGGGCGGTGGCGCAGGTCGCGCAGGGGCAGTCGGGGCGGGGCAGCCCCGCGGGTGCGGCCGTGCCGAGGAGAGTGAGTTCCACGGGACGATCCTCCCGCGTCCTTGTGCGCGCTGCGCGCCCGGCTACGCTGCGGGCAGCATCGAGACGACCCGGGAGGCGTACATGGCGTGGACGTGGCGATTCGAGACGGCGGGCGGGACCGAGGTCCAACCGGCGGTGGAACCGGAGGAGTTCACCACTCAGGGCGACGCGGAGTCCTGGCTCGGTGAGGTCTGGAAGGACCTGCTGGAGGGCGGCGCGGCACAGGTGGTCCTGTCGGAGGACGGGACGAAGGTGTACGGCCCGATGAGTCTGAACGCGGAGGGCTGACGCGAGGGCGGGGGCGGTGTCGGGCGCGTGCTGGTCGGAGGACGGGGCTCCGCGTGGGGACCGCCCCCTTGCCCACCCGTCCCGCCCCCGGGGGGCGGCCCCGCTGCCCAAGGAGGCTAGGGGGTCAGCGGGCTGAGGGGCAGGCATTTAGGGGCGCGGGGCTGAGGGGCAGTCTTTTAGGGGCGCGGGGAACTGCGCGACCAGCCACGACGCACCCGCACAATGCCCCCGAGCCCAAGCGGCCCTCACATCTCACCCAGCGTCACCTCCACCCCCTTCTCCACCCCATCCCGCTGATAAGCGACCTTCACCCTCGCCCCCGGCCTCGAAGAAGCCAGCGCCTCGCTCAGTGACGTGATCGTCGTGATCGGCTTCCCCCCGAACCCCACCAGAATGTCCCCGGCCTCGATCCCCGCCCGCGCCGCCGCCCCGTTCTTCTGGACCGACGCCACCGCCACTCCCGCCGGCTGGAACTCGTCGTCCAGGACCGTCCGCCCTGACACCCCCAGCGCCGCGCGGCCCGAATCGGTGACCTTGCCGTCCTTGATGATCTGGTCGGTGACCGTCCGCACCATCGACGCCGGGATCGCGAACCCGATGCCCGGCGCTGCCGAGCCCCCGAGCTGCGGATCCGTCGCCGCGAGCGTCGGGATGCCGACGACCCGGCCGTCCAGGTCGACGAGCGCGCCCCCGCTGTTGCCGGGGTTGATCGCTGCGGACGTCTGCACCATGTTCCCGATGGTGGCCCCGGTGCCGCCGCCCTGCCGGGGTTCGCTGACCGTGCGCCCGACCGCCGAGACGATGCCCTGGGTGACGCTGCTGGACAGCCCCAGCGGGCTGCCCATGGCGAGGACGATCTGCCCGACCTCCACCTTCGCGGAGTCCCCGAAGCGAGCCGCCTTCAGCCCCTCCGGCACCTTGTCCAGCTTGATGACGGCCAGGTCCTGTTCCGGGTAGGCCGCCACCAGTTTCGCCGTCATCGGGTCACCGCCCCTGGTGGCGACGGTGACCTTGAACTCCTTCTCGTCGCCCACCACATGGGCGTTGGTGACGACATGGCCCTTGTTGTCGTACACGACCCCGGACCCGAGCCCGCTGCGCGCGTCGATCTGGACGACCGACGGCAGTACGTCCTTGATCACCCGCTGGTAGTCCTCCTCCAGCTCCCGCGTGCCGGAAGCACGCTCCGGGGACGCCGAGGTGGCGGAGGGGGCGGGTGCCGCGTCCTTCGACGCCGGAGCCGAACACCCCGCCACCCCCGCCAGCACCACGGAGCAGACGGCCAGCGGCATCAGCACCCGCCGTCGCCCGGAGGCGCGGTGCACGGGGGAGTGGTCACGGTACAGAGAGCGGTCGTCCATGACTGGAGTGTCCCTTCCGTCCGTACGGCACGGCCCGTCGGAAGGGGCCGATCAGGGGGTCGGGGAGCCCTGCGCCGCCCCCGACTCCGCATGCAGGAACTGCGTCGCCGCCAGTTCCCCGTACAGCGCGTCCCCCGCCACCAGTTCCGCGTGCGTGCCCACCGCCCGTACCTTTCCCGCGTCCATCACCACGATCCGGTCGGCGAGCGTCACCGTGGACAGCCGGTGCGCCACCACCAGCACCGTCGTCTCCCGTGCCGCCTCCGCCACCGCGTCCCGCAGCGCCAGCTCGTTGACCGCGTCGAGCTGCGAGGTCGCCTCGTCGAGGAGCAGCAGCCGGGGCCGCCGCAGCAGCGCCCGCGCGATCGCCACGCGCTGCCGTTCGCCGCCCGACAGCTTGGAGCCCCGGTGCCCGACGACCGTTTCAAGACCGTCGGGCAGCCGGTCCACCAGGCCGTCCAGCCGGGCCTTGACCAGTACCTCCCGTATCGCCTCGTCCGTCGCGTCAGGCGCGGCGAACACCAGGTTCTCCCGGAGCGTCCCGGCCAGGACCGGCGCGTCCTGCTCCACGTACCCGATGGCGGCGCGCAGCTCGGCGAGCGGCCAGTCCCGTACGTCGCGGCCATCCACCAGCACCCGCCCGCCGGTCGCCTCGTAGAAGCGCTCTATCAGCCCGAAGACGGTCGTCTTCCCGGCTCCCGAAGGGCCGACGAAGGCGGTCATGCCGCCGCCCGGCACCTCGAAGTCGACGCCGTGATGGACGTACGGAAGCTCGTCGCGGTAGCGGAAGGCGACGCCCTCGAAGGTGACCCGCGCGGGCCCGCCCTCCACCAGCCCGCCCTCCACCGGCGCGAGCGCCTTCCCCGGCTCCTCCGCCTCCACTTCCAGCTTCTCCGCCTCCACGATCCGGGCCACCGCCGCCGAGCCCACCTGGTACTCGGTGACCGCGTTCACCAACTGGCTGATCGGGTCGATCAGGTAGAAGAGGTAGAGCAGGAAGGCGATCAGGGTCGCCACCGAGATGGCCCCCGAAGCGACCCGGGCGCCGCCGATCCCCAGCACCGCCAGGAACGACATCTGGACGGCAAGTCCGACCGAACTCCCGGCCAGCGACTGCCACTTGGCGGACCGTACGCCGTGCCGCCAGGCCTCCTGCGCGGCGGACTCCACGACTGCCGCCTCGCGCGCCTCGGCACCCGAGGCCTTGACCGTACGGAAGGCGCCGAAGGCGCGCTCCAGCACGGTCGAGATCGCCCCGACCGCCTCCTGCGACTGCTTCGTCGCCTGCGCGATCTTCGGCATGACGAACCCGACGGCCCCGCCGATCAGCACGATCACTCCGAACGTGACGCCGAGCAGCACCGGGTCCATGAACCCCATCAGCACGATGATGGCGAGGAAGGTCAGGCCGCCGGTCGCCGCCGAGACAATCGAGCTCGTGGTGACCGAGCGCAGCAGCGTCGTGTCGGAGGTGACCCGGGACATCAGGTCGCCCGGCTGGGTGCGCTCGACCTCGGGCACCCGCAGCCGCAGCAGCCTGCCGATCAGATTGCGGCGCGCGGCCAGCACCACGGACTCGGCTGTGCGTTCCAGTACGTAGGAGCCGACGGACCCGATCGCGGTGCCGAGCACCACGAGCGCGGTGAGCATCAGCAGGAGACCGGTGATCGACTTGTCCTCGCCGAGCCGCTCGACGAGCGCCTTGGCGGCGAGCGGCTGCACGAGCCCGCCCACCGCGCCGACGAGCGTCAGTAGCGCGCCGAGCGCGACGGCCCAGCGGTGCGGGCGGAAGTGCTGGTAGAGCGCGTGCCAGGTCTCACGCGCGGGCAGTTTGGGGGTGCTGACGGGATCCCCGGTCTTTTCGGTTGTCGTGGCCACGTGAAAAGGGACGCAGAGCGGGGCCGTTCACCTGACCACCCAGGCCCACGGATTTCACCGCTCGCCCCTCAGCCCCCTGCCCCGCAAAGATCCCGCCCCTCAGCCCCGTGCGCCCGTACGGATCCCGTCCCTCAGCCCCGTACCCCGCACAGGTGCAGCAGCGCCGCCACCCTCCGGTACGGATCCGTCCGCCCCGCCCTGTCCTCCAGGGCGATCACCTGCGCCAGCTCCTCCTCGGGGAGCGGCGGAGCCTCGTTCGGCACGTTGTCGGTGAAGATGCGCACGCCGTACCAGGCGTGCAGCGGCGCCGCGATCCCGGCCAGTGTCGCCGTCAGCGCGTCCAGCCGGTCGGCCCGCACCGGCAGCCCCAGCCGATTGGTGTATGCATCCGTGTCGAGCGCACCGAGCGCGCCCGCCCAGTCCCCGGCGAGCGCCGGGCGCATGGCCAGCGCATCGGCGTTTCGTACGAGCAGGGACAGCAGTCCGCCGGGTGCCAGCATCCGGGCCAGGCCCGCCACCAGGGCGTCCGGCTCCTGGACGTACATCAGCACCCCGTGGCACAGCACCACGTCGAAACTGCCCGGCAGGAAGTGCACACCGGTGTCCCGGCCGTCGCCCTGCATCAGCCGGACCCGCTCACGGATCCCGGCGGGCTCGAAGGACAGCGCCTCGCGGGCCGCCGCCAGCATCCCGGCGTCGGCCTCCAGGCCGGTCACCTTGTGTCCGGCGCGCGCGAGCCGCAGCGCCTGGGTGCCCTGGCCCATGCCGACGTCGAGCACCCGCAGCCGCTGCCCGACCGGGAAGCGGCCGGATATCTGCTCGTCGAGCTGACGGGCGACCAGTTCCTGCCTGACCCTGTTGCGCAGTCCCCCCAGACCGGCCAGCCATGCGGCGGAAGCCCCGTCGAAACCCGCCACAGTGGCGGTCGACGGGGCTTCCGGAGCGTGGGGGTCCTCCCGGCTCAGGGTCGCTCTCCACGCTTGACCTGCGGCTTCGGCAGGCGCAGACGGCGCATCTGGAGCGAGCGCATCAGGCCGTAGGCCAGGACGCCGCGCTTGGGTTCGTCGGGGAAACGCTCCCGGATCTGCTTCTTCAGACGGATCGCGAGACCGATCGAGTCGAGCACGATCAGCACGATGACGATCATCCACAGCAGCAGCGAGACCGTCTGCAGGTTGCCGATCTGGACCATGCTCATGACGAGGATGACCACTGCCATCGGCAGGAAGAACTCCGCCACGCAGAAGCGCGAGTCGACGTAGTCACGGACGAAGCGGCGGACCGGACCCTTGTCGCGGATCGGCAGGAAGCGCTCGTCACCGCTCGCGAGGGCCTCCCGCTGCTTGGCGAGGTCGGCACGGCGGGCTTCCCGCTGGCGCTTCATCGCCTCCTTGCGGTTCGCCGGTGCGGTCACGGCGCTGCGGCGCTGCGACTGCGCGGCGGCGCGCTTGGGGGTGGGGCGCCCCTTGGGCGCCTGCGGGTCACGGGGCTGCTTGGAGAGGTCGGCAGTCACCTTGTCGGAGACGGCGGTCTTCTCAGCGCTGGAGTTGGCACGGCTACGGAACACAAAACCCAAGGGTACGTGGTGCGACGCATGGACCCCAGCCTTGAGGGGAACGATCCGGCAACAGCTGCGTCCGTACGGCCCCGCCCGTACGCGTACCAGGGTCTCCTCTACTCCCTACGCCCGAGCTCGCGCGCACACAGTCGTCCTGGAGGAGGAGCACATCGGCACCGGAACAGTGCGGTAATGGAGACAGGGCCCGTACTGTGGGGTCTGTGGAGTGGCCAGGAGCCTAAGGTCGTCAGAAGGGGGCGCGCGAAGCCCATGAGCGGTGTCATGAAGCGTATGGGGATGATCTTCCGCGCGAAGGCGAACAAGGCCCTTGACCGGGCCGAAGACCCGCGGGAGACGCTGGATTACTCGTACCAGAAGCAGCTTGAGCTGCTTCAGAAGGTACGCAGGGGAGTCGCCGACGTGGCGACGTCGCGCAAGCGCCTCGAACTGCAGCTGAACGGGCTGCAGAGCCAGTCCTCCAAGCTGGAGGACCAGGGCCGCAAGGCGCTCGCGCTGGGCCGGGAGGACCTCGCCCGCGAGGCCCTGTCCCGCCGTGCCTCGCTGCAGCAGCAGGTCAGTGACCTGGAGACGCAGCACCAGACCCTCCAGGGCGAGGAGGAGAAGCTCACCCTCGCGGCGCAGCGCCTCCAGGCCAAGGTCGACGCCTTCCGTACGAAGAAGGAGACCATCAAGGCCACCTACACGGCGGCCCAGGCGCAGACCAGGATCGCGGAGTCCTTCTCCGGCATCTCCGAGGAGATGAGCGACGTCGGCGTCGCGATCCAGCGCGCCGAGGACAAGACCGCGCAGCTGCAGGCCCGCGCGGGCGCGATCGACGAGCTGCTCGCCTCCGGCGCGCTGGACGACCAGTCCGGGCTCGCCAAGGACGACATCCAGTCCGAGCTGGACCGCCTCTCCGGCGGTACGGACGTCGAGCTGGAGCTCCAGCGGATGAAGGCGGAACTGGCAGGCGGCCCGTCCCAGCAGGCCATCGAGGGCGGCCAGCAGGATGCGCAGCACGGTCAGAACGGTCAGAATCAGGGTCAGTCCCACCCCAAGTTCGACAAGCAGTAGCCGCTGACGGCCAGGAGGAGCGTCGTGATCGTACGGATCATGGGCGAGGGCCAGCTCGACCTGGCCGACAGCCACTTCGTCGCGCTCAACGAGCTCGACGACGAATTGCTGGCCGAGATGGACAACGGCGACGGGCCGGGCTTCCGTCGCACGCTGGAGGCGCTGCTGGATGCGGTGCGCACCTGGGGCGCGCCGCTTCCCGACGACTCCCTGGAGCCGTCGGAGCTGATCCTCCCGGCTCCGGACTCCACTCTGGAAGAAGTCCGCGCCATGCTCACCGAAGACGGCCTCATCCCGGGCTGACCCAGCCCCCCGGCCCCTGGCACCCTGGCCCCCTGGCCCCCTAGCCCTCTTGGGCAGCGGGGCCGCCCCCCGGGGGCGGGACGGGTGGGCAAGGGGGCGGCCCCCACGCGGAGCTCGCCCTTCGCCCCAGCACGCGCCCGCCCCAGCACGCCCACCGCCGCCCGCCCCAGGGCCCCGTACCGTAAACGCATGACCACCCCCAGCCTCCGCACCGGCCTCCCCCGCACCCGGTCCTGGCTGCGGGCCCATCCCCTCGTCGTCGACGCCGGCCTCGCGGCCGCCGTTCTCGCCTGCATGATCGTGGGATCGTTCGCCGATCCGCACGACGGCAGGCACGGCCCCTCCTTCGGCACCCGCACCCCCAGTGCCGCCGGCATTGTCCTCATGGTGCTGGCCGCCGCCGCCCTCGTGTACCGCCGCCGTCGGCCCCTGCCCGTGCTGGCCGTGACCTGCGCACTCACCGTCGTCGGGTTCGCCCTCTCGCCCGTGGACCCGCGCGCGCCCGTCGCGATGAGCGCCGTCGTCGCGCTCTACACCGTGGCGGCCCGCACCGACCGGCCCACCACCTGGCGCATCGGTCTGCTCACCATGGCCGCTCTCACCGGCGCCGCGATGTGCTTCAGCGACGGGCCCTGGTACGCGCAGGAGAACCTGGGGCTGTTCGCCTGGACGGGGATCGGCGCCAGCGCGGGCGACGCGGTCCGCTCCCGCCGCGCGTTCATCGACGCCATCAGGGAGCGTGCCGAGCGGGCCGAGCGGACCCGTGAGGAGGAGGCCAGGCGCCGGGTCGCCGAGGAGCGGCTACGTATCGCTCGCGACCTGCACGACGTCGTCGCCCACCACATCGCCCTGGTCAACGTCCAGGCGGGAGTGGCGGCGCACGTCATGGACAAGCGCCCCGACCAGGCCAAGGAGGCCCTCGCGCACGTCCGCGAGGCCAGCCGGTCGGCGCTGGGCGAACTTCGTGCCACCGTCGGCCTGCTCCGCCAGTCCGGCGACCCCCAGGCCCCCACCGAACCCGCCCCGGGCCTCGCCGTCCTCGACGGCCTCCTCGACACGTTCCGCAATGCCGGACTCCCCGTCGAACTGGCCCGTACCGACGACGGATCGCTCGCCGCCTCGGTCGACCTGGCCGCGTACCGGATCATCCAGGAGGCCCTCACCAACGTCCGCAAGCACGCGGGCCCGGACGCGAAGGCCGAGGTCAGCGTCGTAAGGGTCGGGGCGTCGGTCGAGGTCACCGTCGTCGACGACGGTACGGAGAGCCCGGCGCCCGAGGCCGGCGGCGGCCACGGCCTCATCGGCATGCACGAACGTGTCAGCGCCCTCGGCGGCACCCTCACCGTGGGCCCCCGCTACGGCGGCGGCTTCCGCGTCCATGCGATCCTTCCCGACACAGCCGGTGCACTGGCCGGTACGAAGGCCGGTACGAAGGCCGGCGCGATGGCCCGTACGACGGCCGGTGCGTCGGCCGTGACGAAGCCCGGTACGCACGCCGGGACCCACGCCGGCCCGCCGGCCACCGCACCGGCCCGTCCGCAGTCCGGCCCGGGGGAGGACCACGCACCATGACCACCGAGCAGCCCCAGCCGCCACTCGCTCCCGCGATGCCGCCCATCAAGGTCCTCCTCGCCGACGACCAGGCCCTCCTGCGCAGCGCCTTCCGCGTCCTCGTCGACTCCGAGCCCGACATGGAGGTCGTCGGCGAGGCAGCCGACGGCGCCCAGGCCCTCGAACTGGCCCGCGCACACCGGCCGGACGTCGTCCTGATGGACATCCGCATGCCCGGCACCGACGGACTCGCCGCGACCCGGGCGATCGGCGCCGACCCCGAACTCGCCGCCGTGCACGTCGTGATGCTGACCACCTTCGAGGTGGACGAGTACGTCGTCGAGTCGATCAGGGCGGGCGCCTCCGGCTTCCTCGGCAAGGGCGCCGAGCCCGACGAACTCCTCAACGCCATCCGGATCGCCGCCGGCGGCGAGGCCCTGCTCTCGCCCGCCGCGACCAAGGGCCTCATCGCGACCTTCCTCAAACAGGGCGGGTCCCCGGGCGCCCCCCGGGCAGCCGACGGCGCCCACGCCGCCCGCCTGGCCACCCTCACCGTCCGCGAACGCGAGGTCCTCGCCCACGTCGCCGGCGGCAACTCCAACGACGAGATCGCCGAACTCCTCGTCGTCAGTCCGCTCACCGTCAAGACCCATGTCAACCGTGCGATGGCGAAGCTCGGCGCCCGCGACCGGGCGCAACTGGTGGTTTTTGCGTACGAATCGGGCCTCGTACGTCCAAGGGTGGAGTGACGGCGCACCTCGCGTACTGCGCCTGCGGTACACCCCGGCCGAGAAAGGGACCTGGGAGCGAGGAACCGGCCTCTTCCGATGGCTGATCGTATGAAGGGACCCTCGCGTCCTGCCTCGCGCGCGGACGCAAGTCCGTCTGCTTCGCTCGCCACAGATCGCCACAGAGCCACAGAAGAGAGACCCACCCATGTCCTGGCTGTCCAGGTTCAGCCTCGCCCAGCGGGCCTTGATCGGGCTGATATCGATCGTCGCGATCGTGTTCGGCGCGATCGCGATTCCGCAGCTCAAGCAGCAGTTGCTGCCCACGATCGAACTTCCGATGGTGTCCGTGATCGCCCCGTACCAGGGCGCCGCTCCGGACGTGGTCGAGAAGCAGGTCGTCGAGCCGCTGGAGAACGCACTCAAGGCCGTCGACGGCATCGAGGGCGTGACGTCCACGGCGAGCGAGGGCTCCGCCGTGATCATGGCCCAGTTCGACTACGGGGACGACGGCACCAAGCAGCTCGTCGCCGACGTCCAGCAGGCCGTGAACCGGTCCAGGGCGCAACTCCCCAAGGACGTCGACCCGCAGGTCGTGGCCGGTTCGACCGACGACCTGCCGACCGTCACGCTCGCCGTGACCTCGGACCAGGACCAGCAGGCGCTCGCCGACCGGCTGGACCGCAGCGTCGTCCCCGTCCTGCAGAACATCGACGGCGTCAGCCAGGTCACCGTCGCGGGCGTCCAGGACCTCCAGGTCGCCGTCACCCCGGACAACGCCAAGCTGGCCGCCGCCGGGCTCAACGCGATGACCCTCGGCCAGGCCCTCCAGCAGGCGGGCGCCACCGTCCCGGCCGGCGCCTTCGCCGAGGACGGCAAGAGCCGCACCGTGCAGGTCGGCGGCAATCTCACCTCGCTGAAGCAGATCGAGGACCTCCGGATCAGCGGCCAGGCCGTCCCCGGGCAGACCCCGCCCAGGCCCGTACGCCTGGGTGAGGTGGCCACGGTCAAGGAGACGCCCGCCGCCCCCACCTCCCTGACCCGCACCAACGGCAAGCCCAGCCTGTCGGTCTCGATCACCATGGACCAGGACGGCAGCGCCGTCGCCATCTCCGACGCGGTCAAGGACAAGCTCCCCGAGCTGCGCGCGAGCCTCGGTTCCGGCAGCGAGCTGACCACGGTCTTCGACCAGGGCCCCGCGGTCTCCAAGTCGATCTCCGGCCTCACCACCGAGGGCGCGCTCGGCCTGGCCTTCGCGGTCGTCATCATCCTGATCTTCCTGGCGTCGATCCGCTCGACGCTGGTCACCGCGATCTCCATCCCCCTCTCGGTGGTCCTCGCGCTGATCGTGCTGTGGACGAAGGACCTGTCCCTCAACGTCCTCACCCTCGGCGCGCTGACCATCGCGATCGGCCGCGTCGTCGACGACTCGATCGTCGTCCTGGAGAACATCAAGCGGCACCTCTCCTACGGCGAGGAGCGCCACTCGGCGATCACCACCGCAGTCAAGGAGGTCGCGGGCGCGGTCACCTCGTCGACGCTCACCACGGTCGCGGTGTTCCTGCCGATCGGTCTCGTCGGCGGCATGGTCGGCCAGCTCTTCGGCTCGTTCTCCATCACGGTGACGGCCGCGCTGCTCGCCTCCCTGCTGGTCTCCCTCACCGTGGTCCCGGTCTTCTCGTACTGGTTCCTGCGCGCGCCGAAGGGCTCCGAGGGCGTCGCCCCGGAGGAACTGCGCCGCCGCTCCGAGGAGAAGGAGAACAAGAGCCGTCTGCAGCGGATGTACGTCCCCGTGCTCCGCTTCGCGACCAAGCGCCGCCTCGTCAGCCTGGCGATCGCGGTCGTCGTGCTGGCGGTCACCGTCCCGATGGCCGGGATGCTCAAGACCAACTTCTTCGACCAGGGCGAGCAGGACACCCTCTCGCTCACCCAAAAGCTGGAACCCGGCACCAGCCTGGACGCCTCGAACGCCGCGGCCCTCAAGGTCGAGAAGGTCATCGAGTCCGTCGACACGGTGAAGGACTACCAGGTCACCGTCGGCTCCTCCGGAATGATGGCTGCCTTCGGCGGCGGCTCCGGCGCCAACCAGGCCTCCTACCAGCTCACCCTGAAGAGCGCCGAGGACACCGAGGCCGCCACCAAGGAGCTTCAGGACAAGCTCGCCGCTCTCAAGGGCGCCGGTGACACCAAGGTCGGCGCGGGCGGCGGCTTCGGCAGCCAGGACCTGAGCGTCGTCGTCAAGGCCGCCGACGCGGACACCCTCAATAAGGCGACCGAGCAGGTACGCACCGCCGTGGCCGGTCTCAAGGACGTCACCGACGTCCAGAGCAACCTCGCCCAGTCCGTGCCGCGCATCTCCGTCAAGGGCACCCCGAAGGCCGCCGACGCGGGCTTCAACGACGCCGCCCTCGGCGCCGTCGTCGCCCAGGCGGTCCGGGGCACCCCGTCCGGCAAGGCCATGCTGGACAGCACCGAGCGCGACATCGTCATCAAGTCCGCCAAGCCGGCCACGACGATGGACGAGCTGAAGAAGCTGCCGCTCGGTCCTGGCGTCACCCTCGGCCAGATCGCCGACGTCAAGCTCGTCGACGGGCCGGTCTCGATGACCCGCATCGACGGCGCCCGCTCGGCGACCGTCACCGCCAAGCCGGTCGGCGACAACACGGGCGCGGTCGGCACCGCACTCCAGTCGAAGGTCAACGACATCAAGGCGGACCTGCCCTCGGGCGCGAGCGTCGAGATCGGCGGTGTCTCCTCCGACATGGAGGACACCTTCAGCAAGCTCTTCCTGGCCATGCTGGCGGCCGTCGCGATCGTCTTCATGCTGCTGGTCGCGACGTTCAGGTCGCTGATCCAGCCGCTGATCCTGCTGGTCTCGATCCCGTTCGCGGCGACCGGCGCGATCGGCCTGCTGCTCGCCACCGGCACCCCGATGGGCGTCCCGGCGATGATCGGCATGCTGATGCTCATCGGCATCGTGGTCACCAACGCGATCGTGCTGATCGACCTGATCAACCAGTACCGGGCGCAGGGCCTGGGCGTCGTGGAAGCCGTTGTCGAGGGCGGTCGCCACCGCCTCCGCCCGATCCTCATGACGGCCCTCGCGACGATCTTCGCGCTGCTCCCGATGGCGCTGGGCATCACGGGCGAGGGCGGCTTCATCTCCAAGCCGCTCGCCATCGTGGTGATCGGCGGCCTGATCACGTCGACCCTGCTGACCCTCCTGCTGGTCCCGACCCTCTACGCCATGGTGGAGCTTCGCAAGGAGCGCCGTGCGGCGAAGAAGGCGGCCAAGCGCGGCGGGGCGAAGCCGGCCGACACCGCCGCCACCGGGTCGAAGGAGGACGACGACCGCGAGCCCGCGACCGTCTGATCCCGACCGTCTGATCCCGGCCGTCTGATTCCGGCCGGAGTACGAGTCCTGAAGCATGAGTCCTGAAGCATGAGTAAGGGGCGCCCTCCCTGGAGGGCGCCCCTTACTCATGCGTGTGACGCAGCGAGGGTCAGGCCGTCGGGTCGTCCGGAATCGGGTGCACGTCGACCGGGTCGTTGCTGGGCCTGCCGCCGTGGCCGGGACACGCGGAGGCGCGCGCCGCGATCTCGAACGCCCGCTCCTCGCTCTTGACGTCGACGACCCAGTATCCGGCGAGGACCGGGCCCTTCAGGGACGGCCCGTCGGTGACCTGACGCTTCCCGTCGGAGCCCGCCCGTACGGTCTTGACCAGTCCCGGCCCGCCGAGCCCGCGCGCCTCGACCATCTCGCCCGCCGAGGTCAGCTCCTGGTTGAGGGCCTCCATGTGGGCGAACATCGCCTGCATCTCGTCGGGGCTGTACGAGGACATGACGCTGTCCCACTGATCGGCGTCCACGTTCATCTGGATCATGTAAAGCATGTTCCTGCGCTCCTCGGGCCGAGTCGTTTCCTGTCGGTGCTGAAGGGTGGACTGCCCCTTCCGGCGAAACTCATCGGCCCGGGGCCCGCTACGGGAGCGCGAGCATGCGCTCCAGCGCCAGCTTCGCGAAGCTCTCCGTCTCCCGGTCGACCTCGATCCGGTTGACCAGGTTGCCCTCGGCCAGCGACTCCAGGGTCCACACCAGGTGGGGGAGGTCGATGCGGTTCATGGTCGAGCAGAAGCAGACCGTCTTGTCGAGGAAGGCGATCTCCTTGTCCGGGTGCGCGTTCGCC
This sequence comes from Streptomyces sp. NPDC048442, assembly GCF_040651475.1. Lineage (NCBI taxonomy): Bacteria > Bacillati > Actinomycetota > Actinomycetes > Kitasatosporales > Streptomycetaceae > Streptomyces > Streptomyces sp. NPDC048442. The sequence continues at coordinate 42,110 of NZ_JBEZKB010000017.1, read as the reverse complement.
AGGCGCCGTACGAGGTTCAGCTCGGTGCCGATCGCCCACTTGGAACCGGCCGGGGCCGCGTCCAGGGCCTTGATGATGTACTCCGTCGAGCCGACCTCGTCCGCCGCCGCGACGACCTCGTGCTTGCACTCCGGGTGGACCAGGACCCGTACGCCGGGAATCCGGGCCCGTACGTCCTCCACCGACTCCAGCGAGAACCGGCCGTGCACCGAGCAGTGCCCGCGCCACAGGATCATCTTGGCGTTGCGCAGCTCCTCGACCGTCAGGCCGCCGTTCGGCTTGTGCGGGTTGTAGAGCACGCAGTCGTCCAGCGACATCCCCATGTCGCGGACGGCGGTGTTGCGGCCCAGGTGCTGGTCCGGCAGGAAGAGCACCTTCTCGCCCTGCTCGAACGCCCAGTCCAGGGCGCGCTTGGCATTGGATGAGGTGCAGATGGTGCCGCCGTGCTTGCCGGTGAAGGCCTTGATGTCGGCGGAGGAGTTCATGTACGAGACGGGGACGACGGTCTCCGCGAGACCCGCGTCCGTGATCACGTCCCAGCACTCGGCGACCTGCTCGGCGGTGGCCATGTCGGCCATCGAGCAGCCGGCCGCCAGGTCGGGCAGCACGACCTTCTGGTCGTCGGAGGTCAGGATGTCCGCGGACTCGGCCATGAAGTGCACGCCGCAGAAGACGATGTACTCCGCCTCCGGCTTGTTGGCGGCGTCCCGCGCGAGCTTGAAGGAGTCGCCCGTCACGTCGGCGAACTGGATGACCTCGTCGCGCTGGTAGTGGTGGCCGAGCACGAAGACCTTGTCCCCGAGCTTCTCCTTGGCCGCGCGGGCGCGCTCCACCAGATCCGGGTCGGACGGCGAGGGAAGGTCACCGGGACATTCCACGCCGCGCTCGCTCCTGGGGTCGGCCTCGCGGCCGAGCAGCAGCAGGGCGAGGGGCGACGGCTGGACGTCGAGGTCGATCTGACGGGGCTGGGCGGTGGTCACGACACGCACCCTTTCTGTTCTGCGAGAGGCGAGAGGGACCCGGGCGAGAAGGAACGAGGGCCTTTTCGTCGAAATGACGTTATCTATCATAACTGCTTCACGTCACTTTGACGATGCTGATCTCGTCGATGTGACGAATTCCCGGGGCGGGCCAGGGGTGGACCCCGGCGCGGACCACGGGGCAGGCTCGGGGGCGAACCCGGGGCGGGTTCCCGCCCGACCGCACACCGCCCGTAAGGAACGGGGTGTGCGAGCATGAAAGAACAAGACACACGCTCGGGCCCGGAATGAATCCGCGGCCCCGCCGGTTGCAACCGTCGGCAAGCAGTCCGTACAACCCGGGAGAGATGTAGATGTCCGTTCAGGACGAAAAGACCACCGTGAGCGACGGCATTCTCCTGTCCGACGCCGCCGCGGCCAAGGTCAAGGCCCTGCTCGACCAGGAAGGCCGGGACGACCTGGCGCTCCGCGTCGCCGTGCAGCCCGGTGGCTGCTCGGGCCTGCGGTACCAGCTCTTCTTCGACGAGCGCTCGCTCGACGGCGACGTCCTCAAGGACTTCGACGGTGTGAAGGTCGTCACCGACCGGATGAGCGCCCCGTACCTGGGCGGCGCCTCCATCGACTTCGTCGACACCATCGAGAAGCAGGGCTTCACGATCGACAACCCGAACGCCTCGGGCTCCTGCGCCTGCGGCGACTCGTTCAGCTAGCAGTACGCGTAGCAGTACGCGCAAGGCGGTTGCCCCGGGATCTCAGATCCGGGACAACCGCCTTCGTCATGCGCGGGCAGGTACGGCTTCAGGCCTTCAGCCCTTCGGCACGGCCTTCCCGTCCTCGCCCACCACGCTCCGCCCCTCCAGGGGCTTCTCCAGCGTCACCGTCTCCGTCAGCCTCTTCGCGATCGCGATGCAGATCCGCTTCGGGTCCGGATGCGTCTCGACGATCCGCACCTTCACCGAGCCGCCCTCCTCGACCGCCTTCGCCGCGTAGTCGCTGCACACGCCGCCCCAGAAGGTGAGGGAGAGCTTCCGCCCGTCCGTCCGGTACGACTCGGCGTGCCGGTCGGGAGTGGTTCCCGGACCGGCCGTGGGGTCCGTCGTGGGCCTGGGCGTCGGATCGCTCTTCGGCGGCGCGGGCGTCACCAGGAACTTCGGGTCCACCGCCGGGTACGTCACCGTGTACGGCGCCTCGTCGCCCACCGGGACCACCCGGAACAGCCAGGACGGCACCAGCATCCGCTGCCCGTCCGCGTACTGCGCGGCAAGACCGAGGACCGCCGAGCCGACCGTCACCGTCCGCTGCGGCACCTGCTGCGGCTCGCACGGCGTGATCTTCCCCTGCGGCGGTCCGGGCTCCACCGGCTCCACCGAAAGCTCCGTACCCTTCACCGGTACGGGACCGGTGCAGTCGCCGGTCTTTGGCGGGGTCGCGCTCCGCCCCGCCCTGTTGAGCAGATCCAGCGCCTTCCCCGCACCCACCACCGGGTAGTCGGCGCCCTTGTTCAGGCCCTTCAACTGCCCGCTGCCGCCCACCACCCGGCCGTCGGGACCGACCGGGATCCCGGTCGCCCAGCCGTACGTCGGCAACCCGCCGACCACCGGATCCGCGTTGACCACCCGCGCACCGCCCAGCACCTGCCGCGCGTCCAGCTGCGCGCCGTCGAGACCCAGCGCCTTCAGCACCGGGGCCGCCGCCTTCTTCGCGGCCGCCTCACCCACCGGCGTACCCGACACGCACTGCTTGCCCTGGACGCAGTCGACGGTGCCCTTCGCCTGCCCGCCGCGCGCGAACGTCCAGCTGCCGGGCGCCCGTTCACTCACCCGCAACTGCGGGCCCGAACCGTCCGGCAGCGCCCCGACAATCCAGGAGTCACCGCTCAGCCGCGGTGTGCCCGAGACGTCGAGCGCCTCCGCGAGCCGTTCCACCTCGTCCGCGCCGACCGCGCCCTGCGCCCGGTACACCGGGGCGGAGCCCGGCCCGTCCGCCAGCTTCCCGGCCGCCCGGTACACCACCCGGCCGAACCCGCCGCCGTGCGGATCGCGCTCACCGGGCGCGATCCCGACGGGACCGGTCGGCGAGGGCGAGGCGCCTGCGGAATCCACCCCGCCGGAGCCCGCGTCCGTAAAGCCGTTGAGGGCCAGCGGCGGGGGAGCGCCCCCGGGGCCACCGGGATCGCCGGGGCTGCCCGCGCCACCGTCGCCCGCCGTGGACGCCCAGTACGCGCCCCCACCTCCGACCAGCAGCACCGCAGCCGCCACGGAGGCGGCGGCCAGCGGGGACAGCCGCCGACGGGAAGTGGGTTGCGCCTGCTGCTCGCTGCTCACCGGATCGCTCCTTCGCCTGCGCCCGAGAAGGCGGCTGATGCGGATGCCCCTTTACAGGAGACACCGATGGGACGGCGTGAGCGACCTTCCGGTTCCCGCAGGCGGCGGCCCCGTCTTCTCTCGGGCCCCGCGGGCCCCTCAGGCCCCGTACTCGGGCATCGCCCCCACCAGCCGCGCGGAGGCCGGCGACACCACGACACCGTGGATCAGCGACGCGGGCACGTACTCGGCGACGGCCGCGGGTACCGCCCAGTGCGCCACCATGCGCGCGCAGTCGCCCTGCAACTGCGCCCACCCGCCGTCCACTTCGACAGAGGCGGTGACAGGGCCGGTGACAGCGGCAGGGGTACGGACGATCTGCTTCGGCATGCGAGGAGCTCCCGTGCTCTAGGGGCCCGCCGGATTCGCGGAACCCCGGTCTCCTCGCACCGTATGCACCTGCGACCTCACGAAAAAAGCCCTACTATCGGGTAGTTTTGCCTCTTCAGCCGTATGGGTGCGACCCGGTAGCTTGGGCTGCTGTCATCGTCTTCTTCCCGTCATCCCCACAGGGAGCAGCCCCGCCGTGCGTATCGCAGTCACCGGCTCCATCGCCACCGACCACCTCATGACCTTCCCCGGCCGTTTCGCCGACCAGCTGGTCGCGGACCAGCTGCACACGGTCTCCCTCTCCTTCCTCGTCGACAACCTCGACGTACGACGCGGAGGGGTGGGCGCCAACATCTGCTTCGGCATGGGGCAGCTCGGCACCCGTCCGATCCTGGTCGGCGCGGCCGGCTCCGACTTCGACGAGTACCGCGCCTGGCTCGACCGCCACGGCGTCGACACGGCCTCGGTCCGTATCTCCGAGGTCCTGCACACGGCCCGCTTCGTATGCACCACGGACTCCGACCACAACCAGATCGGTTCCTTCTACACGGGCGCGATGAGCGAGGCCCGCCAGATCGAGCTGAAGTCGGTGGCCGACCGCGTCGGCGGCCTGGACCTCGTCCTGATCGGCGCGGACGACCCGGAGGCGATGCTCCGTCACACGGAGGAGTGCCGCTCCCGCACGATCCCCTTCGCCGCCGACTTCTCGCAGCAGATCGCCCGTATGTCGGGCGACGACATCCGCACGCTGCTCGAAGGCGCCACGTACCTCTTCTCCAACGAGTACGAGAAGGGCCTCATCGAGTCGAAGACCGGCTGGAGCGACGCCGAGATCCTCGCCAAGGTCGGCCACCGGGTCACCACGCTGGGCTCGCGCGGCGTGCGCATCGAGAAGCTCGGCCTGGACCCGATCGAGGTCGGCTGCGCGGAAGAGACCGCGAAGGTCGACCCGACGGGCGTCGGCGACGCGTTCCGCGCGGGCTTCCTCTCCGGCCTGGCGTGGGGCGTGGGCCTGGAGCGCGCGGCCCAGATCGGCTGCATGCTGGCGACCCTGGTCATCGAGACGCTGGGCACCCAGGAGTACACGCTGAGCCGTGCGGGCTTCATGGAGCGCTTCACGAAGGCGTACGGGGACGAGGCGGCGGCGGAGGTACGGGGACACCTGGGCTGAGGGCTCGGCGGGACGGGTGGCGCCCCCCCAGCCCCCTTGGGCAGGGGGGCCGCCCCGGGGCGGGACCGGTGGTGGACACCGCGCGGGTGCGTCGTGGCTGGTCGCGCAGTTCCCCGCGCCCCTAAAAGACTGCCCCTCAGCCCGCTGGCCCTCTTGGGCAGCGGGGCCGCCCCCCCCGGGGGGGCGGCCCGGGTGGGCAAGGGGGCCGCCCCCGCGCGCGGGCCCCCGTTCACTGCGGCGCTCCCCGTCCCCGCCTTAGCTCACGCGGCGTACTACATACGCCACCCCCCGCTCCCGCGGCTCCTCGCCCACGTACTCCTGCTCCCGCATCCCGCACCAGGCCGGGATGTCCAGTCGGGCCGCCGCGTCGTCGGACAGCACCGTCACCGTGCCCCCCACCGGCACGTCCCCGATGACCTTCGCCAGCTCGATCACCGGAATCGGACACCGCTTGCCGAGCGCGTCCACGACGAGTGAGTCCTGGGCGTCCCCGGCGCCCGCCGCAGCCGCGGCCGGTGCCCCCAACGCCTCCCGGACTCCCCGGACCGCCCCCGGCAGCACCTCCAGGAACGCCTCCACGTCCGAAGCCGCCGTCCCCCGCGGCAGCGACACCCGTACGTTCCCCTCGGACAACACCCCCATCGCCCGCAGCACATGGCTCGGCGTCAGGGTGCTGCTCGTGCACGAGGACCCCGACGACACCGAGAACCCGGCCCCGTCCAGCGCGTGCAGCAGGCTCTCCCCGTCCACGTACAGGCACGAGAAGGTCACCAGGTGCGGCAGCCTCGCCGCCGCGTCGCCCACCACCTCCACGTCCGCCACCAGCTCCGGCACCCGCAGCCGGATCCGCTCCACCAGAGTCCGCAGCCGCGCCGCCTCCTGCGCGGCCTCCGCCCGCACCGCCCGCAGCGAGGCCGCGGCGGCCACGATCGCGGGCAGGTTCACGAACCCGGGCGAGCGCCCGGACTCCCGCTCGTCGCCCACGCCCTGCGGCGCGTACCGGACCCCCTTGCGCACCACCAGCAGCCCGACCCCGGCCGGGCCGCCCCACTTGTGCGCACTCGCGGTGAGCAGCGACCACGGTCCCGGGACCTGTTCCCAGCCCAGCGACTGCGCCGCGTCCACCAGCAGAGGCACACCCACCTCCCGGCACTGCTGTGCGACTTCCGCCACCGGCTGGAGGGTGCCGACCTCGTGGTTGGCCGACTGCAGAACGGCCAGCGCGGTGTCCGTGCCCACCTCGCGTACGAAGTCGGCGGCGTCGACCGCCCCGTTCCGGCCCACCCCCACCTCGGTTGCCGACCCGCCGTCCGCCACATGGGCCGCGGCCGAATGGAGTACGGACGAGTGCTCGACCGCAGAGGTCACCAGGTGGCGGCCGACACGCCGACGCGCCGCGAGGGTTCCGGCAATTCCCGCGTGCACGGCGTGCGTTCCCGAAGGGGTGAAAACGAGCTCGTCGGGGCGGCACCCGACGGCCTCGGCGGCCGCCTCCCGCGCGGCGTCCAGGAGCAGGGCGGCCCGTCGCCCCTCCCGGTACAGGCGGGCCGGATCGGCCCAGCCCTCGTCCAGCGAGGCAAGCAGCGCCTGGTGGGCAACGGGGTGCAGGGGGGCGGCGGAAGCAGCGTCGAAGTAGGGCACCCGGTCACGCTAGCCGCCGCCCGCGCCGGGCCCCGTACCGCCATCGGGGGAGGGCCCGTCAGATCCCGGGCGGAGGCAGGTGTTCCGCCCACCGTGCGCCGGTGAACCGCGGTGACGCCACCCCTTCGGGGTGGGGCGCGGCGCGTTGGGCACCCTCCCCGCGCGACCCCAAATAGCGTCCAGTAGGGTTTGGTCCGCATAAACATCCAAACCCCTGCCCGCGTCAGGGCCGGCGACCGACCGAGTTAACACGGCCGCAGCCAACTACACGCGCGGGCGAGACTCTCGGGAAGGCGCTACGTGAGTCCCAACGGCTCCGACCGCTCGTCGCGGCGCCCGATGCGGCGGAAGCTGCTCCAGGTGCTGACCGCGGGCGTGGTCCTGGCGACCGCCTCTGGTTGCTCGTACACATGGGAGGACTTCCCCCGACTGGGGATGCCCACCCCGGTAACGGAAGAGGCGCCGCGGATCCTCTCCCTCTGGCAGGGCTCGTGGGCGGCAGCGCTCGTCACGGGCGTGCTGGTGTGGGGCCTGATCCTGTGGAGTGTCATCTTCCACAGGCGCAGCCGCACCAAGGTCGAGGTACCTCCGCAGACTCGTTACAACATGCCCATCGAGGCGTTGTACACGGTCGCCCCGCTCATCATCGTCTCGGTGCTGTTCTACTTCACCGCCCGTGACGAATCGAAGCTTCTGCATCTCGACGAAAAGCCGACTCACACCGTCAACGTGGTCGGCTACCAGTGGAGCTGGGGCTTCAACTACGTCGAGGACGTGGACGACAACAAGTCCACCGGTCTGAAGACCGACCCCAAGACCAAGTTGAAGACCGGGGTTCCCAAGGAACTCGGCGCGATCCCGGACAAGTACACCAAGCAGTTCCCGGACGGCGCCGACGGCGTCTACGAGTACGGCATCCCCGGCACCCGTAGCCCCGACACCGGCAACCCCGGGCCCACGCTGTGGCTGCCCAAGGGCGAGAAGGTCCGGTTCGTGCTCACCTCGCGCGAGACGATCCACTCCTTCTGGGTGGTGCCGTTCCTCATGAAGCAGGACGTCATCCCGGGCCACACCAACGCCTTCGAGGTGACCCCCTCCAAGGAGGGTGTCTTCATGGGCAAGTGCGCGGAACTCTGCGGCGTGGACCACTCCCGGATGCTCTTCAACGTCAAGGTCGTCTCTCCTGAGGAGTACAAGCAGCACCTCAAGGACCTGAAGGAGAAGGGCCAGACCGGCTACATCCCGGCCGGCATTGAGCTGACCGACCCGGCCCGGAATGCGGAGACGAACAAACTGTGAGCATCCTCAACGAACCCAAGGGTGCCGCGGCAGCAGTCGACTCGTACGAGAACGAGCTGCCGGTACGGCGCAAGGAGCCGGGAAACATTGTGATCAAGTGGCTCACCACCACTGACCACAAGACGATCGGCTCGATGTACCTCATCACGTCGTTCGTGTTCTTCATCATCGGCGGACTGATGGCGCTCTTCATGCGCGCCGAGCTCGCTCGTCCCGGCACGCAGATCATGTCGAACGAGCAGTTCAACCAGGCGTTCACGATGCACGGCACGATCATGCTGCTGATGTTCGCGACGCCGCTGTTCGCCGGATTCGCCAACTGGATCATGCCGCTGCAGATCGGCGCGCCCGATGTGGCGTTCCCGCGGCTGAACATGTTCGCGTACTGGCTGTACCTCTTCGGCTCGATCATCGCGGTGGCCGGCTTCCTCACCCCGCAGGGTGCGGCCGACTTCGGCTGGTTCGCCTACTCCCCGCTGTCGGACGCGGTCCGTTCGCCGGGTGTCGGCGCCGACATGTGGATCATGGGTCTGGCCTTCTCCGGCTTCGGCACGATCCTCGGCTCGGTCAACTTCATCACCACGATCATCTGCATGCGCGCTCCCGGCATGACGATGTTCCGCATGCCGATCTTCACCTGGAACGTGCTGCTGACCGGTGTGCTGGTCCTGCTCGCCTTCCCGGTGCTGGCCGCCGCACTGTTCGCCCTGGAGGCGGACCGTAAATTCGGTGCCCATGTCTTCGACGCGGCCAATGGCGGCGCGATCCTCTGGCAACACCTCTTCTGGTTCTTCGGCCATCCAGAGGTGTACATCATCGCGTTGCCATTCTTCGGAATCATTTCCGAAGTGATCCCGGTCTTCAGCCGCAAGCCGATGTTCGGCTACATCGGTCTGATCGCCGCGACCATCTCGATCGCCGGTCTTTCGGTCACCGTCTGGGCGCACCACATGTATGTGACGGGCGGCGTGCTGTTGCCGTTCTTCTCGTTCATGACGTTCCTCATCGCGGTGCCGACCGGTGTGAAGTTCTTCAACTGGATCGGCACGATGTGGAAGGGCTCACTGTCCTTCGAGACACCGATGCTCTGGGCCATCGGCTTCCTGATCACCTTCACCTTCGGTGGTCTGACCGGCGTCATCCTGGCCTCGCCGCCGATGGACTTCCACGTCTCCGACTCGTACTTCGTCGTCGCGCACTTCCACTACGTCGTCTTCGGCACCGTGGTCTTCGCGATGTTCTCCGGCTTCCACTTCTGGTGGCCGAAGTTCACCGGCAAGATGCTGGACGAGCGGCTCGGAAAGATCACCTTCTGGACGCTGTTCGTGGGCTTCCACGGCACGTTCCTGGTGCAGCACTGGCTCGGTGCCGAGGGAATGCCGCGTCGTTACGCGGACTACCTCGCGGCCGACGGCTTCACCGCGCTGAACACGTTCTCGACCATCAGCTCCTTCCTGCTGGGTCTGTCGATGCTGCCGTTCTTCTACAACGTGTGGAAGACCGCGAAGTACGGCAAGAAGGTCGAGGTCGACGACCCGTGGGGCTACGGCCGTTCCCTGGAGTGGGCGACCTCCTGCCCGCCGCCGCGGCACAACTTCCTCACGCTGCCGCGCATCCGGTCGGAATCCCCGGCGTTCGACCTGCACCACCCGGAGATCTCCGCGATCGACCAGCTGGAGAACCACCGGGACAACGGCGTCGAGTCGCTCGCCCTCAGCGCGAAGGAGACGGGCAAGTGAAGATTCAAGGCTGGCTGTTCATCTGGCTGAGCGTTTTCATCCTGATCATGGCCGGCGTGTACGGCGTGTGGTCGAAGGAGCCCGCGGGCACCACGGCGCTCGTCCTGGCCTTCGGGCTGAGCCTGATGATCGGCTTCTACCTGGCCTTCACGGCCAAGCGGGCCGACTCCATGGCCCAGGACAACAAGCAGGCCGACGTCGCGGACGAGGCCGGCGAGCAGGGCTTCTTCGCCCCGCACAGCTGGCAGCCGCTCGCGCTGGGCATCGGCGGCGCGTTCGCCTTCCTGTCGATCGCGATCGGCTGGTGGCTGCTGTTCTTCTCGCTGCCGCTGATCCTGATCGGTCTGTTCGGCTGGGTCTTCGAGTTCTACCGCGGTGAGAACCGCACGCAGTAGGACACGGGAGGAGCCGCCCCACCGGCGGTACCTCTTCGAGGGGCCCGTACACCTGGATACGTCCAGGTGTACGGGCCCCTCATTCGTTTGCAGTCACTTGCGGCCTGCCAGCGCGCCCGATCTGATGATGATTCATATCGTGTGATCATGAGCCACGCACCCCGCACCCGGACGGTCCTGAGCTGCACCCTGCTGGTCGCCTCCCTCGGGGCGGGGCTGACCGCCTGCGGCGAGCCCCAGGGAAGCCCGCTCTCCTCCACGCCGTACGACGCGGCGCAGCAGATCTCCTTCAACGGGAAACCGGGCAGCACCGACGCCGATCCGGAGAAGCCTCTTGAGGTGACGGCGACCGGCAAGGACGGCCGGATCACCGACGTCACCGCCGCGGACGCCGCAGGACGCCAGGTGGCGGGCGAACTCTCCGCCGACGGGGCCCGCTGGCACTCCACCGCCCCACTGGCCGCAGGGGCCCAGTACACGGTCCGGGTCTCCACCGAGGACCGGGAGGGCGCCCCCGGCGTACGCAGGCTCAGCTTCCAGACCGCCCCCGGCAAGAAGAAGCTGAAGGTCACCTTCGGCCCCGACGCCGGCAAGTACGGCGTCGGACAGCCCCTCACCGCCGAACTCAGCCAGAAGGTCAAGGACCCGCGCGCCAGGGCGGTCGTGGAGCGCGCCCTCAAGGTCGACTCCAAGCCCGCGGTCGAGGGCTCCTGGTACTGGGTGGAGGACAATCTCCTGCACTTCCGCCCGCGCGCCTACTGGCCCGTCGGAGCCACCGTCAGGGCGCACAGCAATCTGGAGGGCATCAAGGTCGCCAAGGACCTGTACGGGGCCGCCTCGACGCCCCTGCGGATCAACATCGGCGACAAGATCGAAGCCATCACCGACGCCTCGTCGCACTACATGACGATCAGGCGCAACGGAGAAGTGATCAATACCATTCCGGTGACCACGGGCAAGCCCGGCTACTCCACCCGCAACGGCGTCAAGGTCGTGCTGGGCAAGGAGTACTTCGTACGGATGCGCGGCACCAGCATCGGGATCCCGACCGGCACCAACGACTCCTACGACCTGCCGGTCTACTACGCGACCCGGGTCACCTGGAGCGGCGAGTACGTGCACGCCGCGCCCTGGTCCGTCGGCTCCCAGGGCTACGCGAACGTCAGCCACGGCTGCACGGGCATGTCCACCGGAAACGCCGCGTGGTTCTACGAGACCGTCACCGAGGGCGACATCGTCAAGGTCGTCGGCAGCTGGGGCGAGGAGATGGACCCCTTCGGCAACGGTTTCGGGGACTGGAACCTGCCCTGGAAGAAGTGGCGCACGGGCAGCGCCCTGCTCGCCTCCACCGAGGAGCAGCGCGACCGCGTCCACGCCCCCCGCCTGCGCCCGCAGGTCTGAGCGGGGCCAGGGGGCGCGGGGGAGACGGCGCGTGACATCGGGGCCGTACGGCGGGAGTTCGGGCCCGTACGGCCGCGTCCTGGGCCCCTGCGGGCCCGGTTCAGGCCCGTACGGGCGCGGCGGTGCCCGCGAGGCGCTCGCGCAGCAGACCCGCCAGGGAGGCGGCGAACCCGACCGGCTCGACCGGGAGCGTCACCGCCGCCTCCGCACGGCTCCAGGTGGCCAGCCAGGCGTCCTGCGGACGCCCCATCAGGAGCAGTACGGGCGGGCAGTCGAAGATCTCGTCCTTGATCTGCCGGCAGACACCCATGCCGCCGGCCGGGACGCACTCGCCGTCCAGCACGCACACGTCGACGCCGCCCGCCTCCAGCGCCTTCAGTACGGCGGGCAGCGTGGCGCACTCCAGGAACTCGACCGGCGGTACGTCGGCGGCCGGCCTGGAGCCGGCCGCGAGGCGCACCTGCTCGCGGGTGTTGGCGTCGTCGCTGTAGACCAGCACCGTGGCGGTCGGCTGCTGCATGGTTCCTCCGTGACGTCCGGTTACGCGGTGAACTGCGCGGTGATCTCGGGGCTTTCAGGGCTCAACAGGCGGCCGTCGGGGCCGGTTCCGATGCGCGGATGCTACTCCGTCGCACCCCTCGTACACACCGGTTCGTACGGTCCTTCGATGGGCCGTTCGGGCAGGACACACCCTCTTGACACTCCGAACGGCACCCCCCGGGGTGAGGGCGGGATAAGCGACCGACATAATGTCGGTCGTGGCGACAGCAACGACAGTAGATACCGGGCACGCGCACCCGTCGGTCAATCGGCCGAACCTCACCAGCGTCGGAACCATCATCTGGTTGAGTTCCGAGCTGATGTTCTTCGCGGCCCTCTTCGCGATGTACTTCACCCTGCGATCGGTGACGGGTCCCGAGTTCTGGGCGGAAAAGGCTTCGGCCTTGAACTTTCCGTTCTCGCTGACCAACACCTCGATCCTGGTGCTCTCCTCCCTCACCTGTCAGCTCGGCGTCTTTGCCGCCGAGCGGGGCGATGTGAAGAAGCTCAGGACGTGGTTCATCATCACGTTCGTGATGGGTGCGATCTTCATTGGCGGCCAGGTGTACGAGTACACCGAGCTGGTCAAGCACGAGGGCCTCTCGCTCTCGTCGGACCCGTACGGCTCGGTGTTCTACCTGACGACCGGCTTCCACGGACTGCACGTGACAGGCGGTCTCATCGCCTTCCTGCTGGTCCTGGGCCGGACATACGCGGCCAAGCGATTCACCCACGAACAGGCGACAGCCGCCATCGTCGTGTCCTATTACTGGCACTTCGTCGATGTCGTCTGGATCGGCCTGTTCGCCACGATCTACGTGATCAAGTAATCCGGGCGCACCAAGTCGGGCCCGGGCCCGAAAACACTTCCCGCATCGACGCAGAAGATCCTGACACCGGGGTAATCCGTGAAAAAGCTCTCCGCACGACGACGCCATCCGCTGGCGGCGGTCGTCGTCCTACTCCTCGCGCTGGCGGCCACTGGGGGGCTGTACGCCGCGCTTGCGCCCGCGGGCAAGGCGCAGGCCGACGACACCTCCCAGTCCCTCGCCATTGAGGAGGGCAAGAAGCTCTACGCCGTTGGCTGCGCAAGCTGCCACGGAACCGGCGGTCAGGGCACCACCGACGGTCCCTCCCTCGTGGGCGTGGGCTCCGCCGCTGTGGACTTCCAGGTCGGCACCGGCCGTATGCCGGCGCAGCAGCCCGGCGCACAGGTGCCGAAGAAGAAGGTCATCTACACGCAGGCGCAGATCGATCAGCTCGCCGCGTACGTGTCCTCCCTCGGCGCCGGCCCGATCACGCCGACCGAAAGCCAGACCAACCCCGACGGCGCAGACGTCGGCAAGGGTGGCGAACTGTTCCGCACCAACTGCGCGCAGTGCCACAACTTCACTGGTGAGGGTGGCGCCCTGACGCACGGCAAGTACGCCCCGTCCCTGGCGGGCGTCTCGCCGAAGCATCTCTACGAGGCCATGCAGACCGGCCCGCAGAACATGCCCTCCTTCCCGGACAGCACCATGCCGGAGAAGGAAAAGAAGGACATCATCGCGTACGTCAAGGCCGTGAACGGCGAAGAGACCCCGAGCCCCGGTGGCTTCGGACTGGGCAATCTCGGCCCGGTCAGTGAGGGTCTGTTCGCCTGGATCTTCGGTCTGGGTGCGCTCATCGCAGTTGCCGTCTGGGTCGCGGCCCACACCGCTAAGGCCAAGAAGTCATGAGTAGCCAAGAGAATCCAGAAGAGGCCCTGCCTGTTGTGCAGGGCGACGCGCACGGTGAGGTAGCGCGCCAGGACGATCCGTTCGCGGATCCGGGCCTGCCCGCGCACCAGCCGCGTATCCAGGACATCGACGAGCGCGCGGCCAAGCGGTCCGAGCGTGTGGTCGCCTTCCTGTTCACGCTCTCCATGCTGGCCACGGTGGCCTTCATCGCCTCCTTCGTGGCGTTCCCGATCGAGAAGATCGTGTACGTCTGGCCGCTGGGCCACGTGAGCGCGCTGAACCTCTCGCTCGGCCTGACGCTCGGCATCGCGCTCTTCTGCATCGGCGCGGGCGCGGTCCACTGGGCCCGCACCCTGATGTCCGACGTCGAGGTCGCCGACGAGCGTCACCCGATCGCGGCGGAGCCCGAGGTCAAGGCCAAGGTCCTGGCCGACTTCAAGGCCGGCGCCCAGGAGTCCGCGATCGGCCGTCGCAAGCTGATCCGCACCACGATGTTCGGCGCACTGGCCCTGGTGCCGCTGTCCGGCGTCGTACTGCTGCGCGACCTCGGTCCGCTGCCGGAGAAGAAGCTCCGCGAGACGCTCTGGGAGAAGGGCAAGCTGCTCATCAACCAGAACACGATGGAGCCGCTGCGCGCCGAGGACGTTGCCGTGGGTTCGCTCACCTTCGCCATGCCGGAAGGCCTGAAGGAGACCGACCACGAGTTCAACACCGAGATCGCCAAGGCAGCCCTGATGATCGTCCGCATCCAGCCGGACGAGATCAAGGACAAGCAGCAGCGCGAGTGGGCGCACGAGGGAATCGTCGCGTACTCGAAGATCTGCACCCACGTGGGTTGCCCGATCAGCCTGTACGAGCAGCAGACGCACCACGTGCTCTGCCCGTGCCACCAGTCCACCTTCGACCTCTCCGACGGCGCCCGTGTCATCTTCGGCCCGGCCGGTCACGCCCTGCCGCAGCTGCGGATCGGCGTGAATGACGAGGGTTACCTCGAAGCGCTGGGCGACTTCGAAGAGCCCGTCGGTCCTTCGTTCTGGGAGCGCGGATGAGTACTGCGACGACACCTACGACCAAGCCGCAGCAGAAGGCGCCCGCCGGTGAGCGGGTCGCCGACTGGGCGGACGGACGGCTGGGGATCTACTCCCTCGCCAAGTCCAACATGCGCAAGATCTTCCCGGACCACTGGTCCTTCATGCTCGGCGAGATCTGCATGTACAGCTTCATCATCATCATCCTCACGGGTGTGTATCTGACGCTGTTCTTCCACCCGTCCATGAACGAGGTCGTGTACCACGGGTCCTACGCCCCGATGCACGGCATCCGCATGACGGAGGCCTACGCGTCGACGCTGGACATCAGCTTCGACGTCCGTGGCGGTCTGCTGATCCGGCAGATCCACCACTGGGGTGCGCTGATCTTCCTCGCGGCGATGTTCGTGCACATGATGCGCGTCTTCTTCACGGGTGCCTTCCGCAAGCCGCGCGAGGTCAACTGGCTGTTCGGCTTCCTGCTGTTCGTCCTGGGCATGTTCACCGGTTTCACCGGCTACTCGCTCCCGGACGACCTCTTGTCGGGCACCGGTGTCCGCTTCACCCAGGGCGCGATCCTGTCCGTGCCGGTCGTCGGCACGTACATCTCGATGTTCCTGTTCGGCGGAGAGTTCCCCGGCCACGACATGGTCGCCAGGTTCTACTCGATCCACATCCTGTTGCTGCCGGGCATCATGCTCGGCCTGATGGTGGCTCACCTGATCCTGGTCTTCTACCACAAGCACACCCAGTTCGCGGGCCCCGGCCGGACGAACAAGAACGTCGTCGGCATGCCGCTGCTGCCGGTCTACATGGCCAAGGCCGGAGGCTTCTTCTTCCTGGTCTTCGGCGTCATCGCGGTCGTCGCCGCGGCGTTCACGATCAACCCGGTCTGGGCGCTCGGCCCCTACCGTCCGGACCAGGTGTCCACCGGCGCCCAGCCCGACTGGTACATGGGCTTCGCCGAGGGTCTGATCCGTGTCATGCCGGGCTGGGAGATCAACCTCTGGGGCCACACACTGGTCCTGGGCGTGTTCATCCCGCTGACCGTCTTCGGTCTGCTCCTGGCCCTGCCCGCGGTGTGGCCGTTCCTGGAGTCGTGGATCACCGGGGACAAGCGCGAGCACCACATCGCGCAGCGTCCTCGCAACAACCCGACCCGTACCGGTCTGGGCGTCGCCTGGATCACGGTCTACTTCATCGGCCTCGTCGGCGGTGGAAACGACCTGTGGGCCACGCACTTCCACCTGTCGCTCAACTCGATCAGCTGGTTCGTGCGCATCGGCTTCTTCGCCGGTCCGGTCCTCGCGTTCATCGTCACCAAGCGGATCTGCCTGGGCCTCCAGCGCAGGGACGCCGAGAAGGTGCTGCACGGGCGCGAGTCCGGCATCATCAAGCGGCTGCCGCACGGTGAGTTCATCGAGGTGCACGAGCCGCTCAAGCCGGAGCAGCTGCACACGCTCACGGCGCACGAGCAGTACGCGCCGGCCTCGATTGGTCCCGAGGTGGACGAGAACGGCGTCGAGCGCAAGGTGGGCGTCACCCAGAAGCTGCGCGCCAAGCTCAGCCAGGGCATGTACGGCGAGGGCAACCAGATCGCCAAGCCCACCGCCGAGGAGTACAAGGAGATCACCAGCGGCCACGGCCACCACTGATCCCCTGAACCGGTCCTTGACCGACCGGACTTGTTCGCCACGGCAAGAGCCCCGTCCGCACCCCGGACGGGGCTCTTCGCCGTCCCCTGCGCTGGATAGGGTGTTCCCATCCCTTATCGGCTGCCCTTAGAGGCACGTGGACCCTGGAGCGGACCATGAACGTTGTGACCCCAGTTGGCGGCGACAGCGTGGCGGCCCGCAGCTGGCCGGGCATCCTGAACCCTCTGCTGCGCGGCGAGAACCTCGGTGTGGACGACACCGCCTGGGCGATGGACCGCATCATGACCGGTGAGGCCACCGACGCGCAGATCGCCGGGTTCGCGGTCGCGCTGCGCGCCAAGGGCGAGACGGTCGAGGAGGTCACGGGGCTGGTACGGGCGATGTACGCCCACGCCCACACCATCGAGGTGCCGGGGCCCACCGTCGACATCGTCGGCACGGGCGGCGACCTCGCCAAGACCGTCAACATCTCCACCATGTCCGCCATCGTCGTCGCAGGTACGGGCGCCAAGGTCGTCAAGCACGGCAACCGGGCCGCGTCGTCGGCGAGCGGCTCCTCCGACGTGCTGGAGAAGCTCGGCGTCAATCTCGACCTCACGCCGCGCCGGGTGGTGGAGGTCGCCGAGGAGGCGGGCATCACCTTCTGCTTCGCCGTGAAGTTCCACCCCGCCCTGCGGTACGCGGCCAAGGCCCGCAAGGAGCTCGGTGCGCAGACCACCTTCAACATCCTGGGCCCGCTCACCAACCCCGCCCAGGTGCGTGCCCAGGCGGTCGGTGTGGCCGACGCCCGGATGGCCCCGATCGTGGCCGGTGTGCTCGCCGGCCGGGGGAACTCCGCGCTCGTCTTCCGCGGCGACGACGGCCTCGACGAGCTGACCACCACCGCGACCTCGCGGGTCTGGATCGTCCGGGACGGGGCCGTCCGGGAAGAGGCCTTCGACCCGCGCGACGTGGGCCTGGACATCGTCCCCGTGGAGGCGCTGCGCGGCGCGGACGCCTCGTACAACGCGGAGGTCGCCCGCAGGCTCCTGGCGGGGGAGAAGGGACCGGTGCGGGACGCGGTGCTGCTCAACACGGCGGCGGCGCTGGTCGCGCTGAACCCGGGCGGCGGCTCGCTCAACGAGGAGATCGCGGCCGGCATCGAGCGGGCCCGCGAGTCCCTCGACTCCGGGAGCGGGCAGCGGGCGCTGGAGCGGTGGGTGGCGGCCAGCAACGCCTGAAACCCAGGTGCGGGGAGCACCTCGTGTGACGCAGAGCGCAGTCCAGGATGCGGACTGCGCTCTTGCGCGTTGTTGATCGTGTGGCAGGATGCTGCACAGGTCATGAGTGACAGCGACTACGGCCCCGGCCCGCTGTCCGGCAACCCTCCGTCCGTGGCGGGGTGCCCCGGGTGAAGACCAGGTCGTAGGCAGCGAGGTCTACGGCAAGCGCGGACCCCTGCGCACTCCTTTCGGAGTGGCGCGCCCCTGGGGTCCTGGTCCTCAAGGGAGCAGTCTCGTGAGCAAGCGAATGCGATAGGGCCCTTCGGCCCCGTTCCACCTTCACCTCCGTACAGCCCCCTCCTTCTTTTCCGCGGGCTGCGCGTCGAGGCAACTCCCGTACGGTGCACGGCTGTTGAGCCTTCGTACCCGCGGGCCTTCTGAAGTCATTCCGCCTTGTCCTGCCAGGAGTTTCGCCATGTCTGCATCGACCGCCGCCACCGCCGTTTCCGTTTCCGTTTCCGCTTCCGCTTCCGCCGAGTCTGCCGACCCCTGCTGCGGGGCGCCGCTGCCCGTCCTCGGCCGGGACGTGGCCGTGCCGCTCGTCACCGGGGGCGAGGTCACGTACGCGGCCCTCGACTACGCGGCCAGCGCGCCGGCCCTGCAGCGGGTGTGGGACGACGTCGCCGCGTACGCCCCGTACTACGGCAGCGTCCACCGCGGGGCCGGGTACCTGTCGCAGCTCTCCACCGACCTCTTCGAGAACAGCCGGGTGACGGTCGCCGAGTTCCTCGACTGCCGCGACGGTGACCAGGTGGTCTTCACCCGGTCGACGACGGACTCGCTGAACCTGCTGTCGGCCGTACTGCCCGCCGACTGCCAGGTGTTCGTCTTCGAGACCGAGCACCACGCCTCGCTGCTGCCCTGGCAGGACGCCCGCGTGACGTACCTGAACGCGCCGCGGACCCCGGCGCAGGCCGTCGAGACGCTGGAGCGGGCGCTCGCCGACCGCGACCCGTACGGCCCCGCGCTGGTCTGCGTCACCGGTGCCTCGAACGTCACCGGTGAGATCTGGCCGGTGCGCGATCTCGCTGCCGCCGCCCACGCCCACGGCGCGCGGATCGTGCTGGACGCCGCTCAGCTGGCGCCCCACCACCCGGTCTCCGTAAAGGAGTTGGACGTCGACTGGGTGGCCTTCTCCGGGCACAAGCTGTACGCGCCGTTCGGCTCCGGCGTCCTCGCGGGCCGGGCCGACTGGCTGCAGGCGGCCGAGCCGTACCTGGCCGGTGGCGGTGCGTCGAAGAAGGTCGCACGGCGTGCGGACGGCGGAGTGGACGTGGAGTGGCACACCACCGCCGCCCGCCACGAGGCCGGTTCGCCGAACGTCATCGGTGTCTACTCGATCGCCTCCGCCTGCAAGGCGCTCACCGAGGCCGGGTTCGACGCGCTGGTCGAGCGCGAGCAGGCGCTGGTGCGCAAGGTGCGCGAGGGGCTCGCCGAGGTCGGTGCGGTGAAGGTGCTGTCGCTGTTCGGCGACGACGCGCCCCGGGTCGGCGTCATCTCGTTCGTGGTGGACGGCTGGAACAGCTCGCACTTCGCGGCGGCGCTCTCCGCCGAGTACGGAATCGGCGTACGGGACGGCCTGTTCTGCGCCCACCCGCTGGTCCGCACGCTGCTCGGCAGCGACCCGCAGGACCCGGGCGAGTGCGGCGCCCCCGAGGCCGAGCCGGGCGAGCGCTCGCTCAACGCGATCCGGGTGAGCTTCGGCGCGGGTACGCCGGACGAGCACGTGGAGCGTTTCGTGCGGGCGGTCAAGGAGCTCGTCGCGAACGGTGCGCAGTGGAACTACCGTACCGAGGACGGGCGTTGCGTCCCGGCGGTCTGAGACACCACGGATGCGGCCGCCCCCTGCGTGAGGGGGCGGCCGTTTTCGTACCGTAGAAGAATCAGCCGTCAAGACCGATCGCGAACGCGGCCTCCAGGTCGTGCTGCGAGTACGTACGGAACGCGACGTGCGTGTCCGTGCCCTCGACGCCCGGGATCTTGCTGATGGAGCCGGGGATGATGTCCGCCAGGTCGTCGTGGCGTCCGACGCGCACCATGGCGATCAGGTCGTACGTACCGGTGACGGAGAAGACCTCGCTGACGCTTTCCAGCGCGGCGATCGACTCGGCGATCTCGGGGATCCGGTCCACGCTGGTCTTGATGAGCACGATCGCGGTGATCACGGCTGGCTTTCTCCCTCGGTGGCCGGTGGTGCTGCTGCGCTCTTCACTCTAGTCGTACGGCGATATCGCGCCCACGCGTAGAGGAAGCCGCCTGCAAAGCCCACCACGTGCGCCAGGTACGCGACGCCGGCGCCGGTGCCCAGGCCCTGCGCGGCCAGCCACTGGAGCACGAACCAGAAGATCAGCACGATCCAGGCGGGGAAGCGCAGCGGGAGGAAGAGGAGGAAGGGGAAGAGGCTGGTGACCCGGGCGCGGGGGAACAGCCGCAGGAACGCGCCCAGTACGGCGGAGATCGCCCCCGAGGCCCCGACCAGCGTCTCGTCGGACGACGCGTGCACCAGGGCGTACACGCTCAGGGCGAAATAGCCGGTGACGACGTAGAAGAGGGCGAAGGCGAAGCGGCCCATGCGCTCTTCGGTCATCGCGCCGAAGACGTACAGGAAGAGCATGTTGCCCAGCAGATGAAGCCAGTTTCCGTGCACGAAGAGGGCGGTGAACGGGGTGGCGAGGGAGTGCGGGGTGGCCCGCACCAGCTCTTCGGGGACGACGCCCCAGCGCTCGAAGTACGTGCTCTGCGCGGCGGTGAGGGCGTCGCCCGTGCCGTACGAAGGGTTGAAGCCGGAGGCCGGGCCGAGCAGGAAGACCACGCAGCACACGCCGATCAGGGCGTAGGTCACGACGGGGGCGTGCGCGAGGTCCTGCCAGCGGGCGGCGACGTCCCGAGCCGTTCCGGCAGCCTTGGCCGTGACCTTGATCATGGGTTCGAGCATGACGCAACGGCCGGGCCCTTTCGGGCTGCCCCGCCGGTCTCACGGGTCGGCCGCCCTCCCCGCGGGGTACCCCTAAGGCCGTAGGGTTGCGCGCAGGGTATCCGCAGTTCGACGGCGCACCGCGGCAACGACGTACGACGGCACGTGTCGAAGACGCGTGACGACGCTTGGAGAAGAGGACGGTACGCATGACGACGACGGTTCCCCTGCCGACTGCCGGTACCCGGTGGCGCTGCACCCTCTGCGGAAATCTCACCCGGTTCGATGTGACCCGCTCGTCGAAGGTCGTCGAGTACGTCCACCTCGACCTGGCCGGAGAGTCGAAGGTGGAGGAACGCGAGGTGGTCAGTGAGACCATCGAGTCGGTGCGCTGCCGCTGGTGCAACGCGGTGGACCAAATCGAATTGGTGGACAGGCCGGACGCCGTCTCCTAGGTGACCCTGGGAGTACCGGTGCCCGGCAGGGCAGTACCCGTGAGGGTATGGAAGGTAGTGGGGTGACGGATTGTGGAGCCTGCAAGCGGCGCTGAGCCGGCCGGCCCGGCCGACGACGCCGCAGAGGTGCTCGACCGCCCGTTGCCGGAGGGCGTGCGACGACGGGTCGTGACGCTGGTCTCGGACGCCTTCGGCGGCCTCAGTGTCGCGGAACTCCCGGCCCAGCTGAGGCAGTACGCCCGGTTCACCCCCACCAGACGCGCCAAGTTCGCGGGCAACGCGATGGCGGCGGCGCTGGAGAGCGACCCGGTCTTCCGGCAGCGCATCGGCGAACGGCTGCGCGAGGCGCAGCCCGAGCTGGCGGGCGCGCTGGAGGCCGGGTCGCCGCCCGCCGCCGCCGAACCAGTCGACGTCGCGGCGGCGGCGTACGTCCTGCGCCCCGTCGGCTGGGTGAAGCTGGTGGCCGCCGCGGGCGAGGAGGTGCAGCGCGCCGACGCCGAGCGCGCCGACGAGGCCGCCCAGCAGGAGCTGGAGCAGCTGCGCGCCGAGCTGGCCGACGCCCGGGAACGTACGAAGGCGGAGACCGAGCGGCTGCGCACCGAACTCGAAAGCGCCCGCAGGGAGTCCGACGCCGCCCAGCGCAAGCTGCGCGGCGCCCTCAGCGACGTCAAGCGCGGCGAGGCGGCGCTCCGCAAGAACCAGGCCGAGATCGACGGCATCCGCAGCGAGGCGGCCACCCAGGTCGCCGCCGCCGAGGCGGAGACACGGCGGCTGCGGGCCAGGCTCGGCGAGGCGGAGGCGAGTGCCGAGGCGGGGCGCCGTGCCGTCCGGGAGGGGCGCAGTGTCGAGGACATGCGGCTGCGGCTGCTCCTGGACACGGTCCTTGAGGCCGCCCAGGGGTTGCGTCGAGAGCTTGCCCTGCCGCCGTCCAGCGTGCGTCCGGCGGACACCGTGGACGCGGTCGAGCCGGGGCGGATGTCGCCCAAGGACATCGCGGCACGGGCTCTCTCGGACACCGACCCGGCCGTCCTGGACCAGCTGCTCGCGCTGCCGCAGGCGCACCTGGTGGTCGACGGCTACAACGTGACCAAGACCGGTTATCCGACGATGCCGCTGGAGAAGCAGCGGCTGCGGCTGCTCGGCGGTCTCTCCATGCTGGCCGCCGCGACCGGCGCCGAGGTCACCTGTGTCTTCGACGGCGCGGAGCTGGCCGCTCCGGTGCTGCTCGCACCGCCGCGCGGGGTGCGGGTGCTGTTCAGCAAGGCGGGCGTGACGGCCGACGAGCTGATCCGTCAGCTGGTACGGGCCGAGCCGACCGGGCGGCCGATGATCGTGGTCTCCACGGACCGCGAGGTCGCGGACGGGGTCGCGAAGTCCGGTGCCAGGCCGGTCGCTTCGGCGATGCTGCTGAAGAGGCTTTCGCGCGTTTAACGGAAGTCGGGAGTGTGTTGCCCAACTTCCGTATGCAATGCCCGAATTGAAGCGGCTCAACGCTGGCTTTCTGTCAACTCCCCATGACACAGCGTGTGACGCGAGTAATGAATGTGCCGCGAGGGCGAGATTTTTCCTGTGAGGATTTGAACTGATCACAAGAAGGTCACTAAGGTCTGGGCTCGAACCTTCGCGCGGTTGATCACTCATCCGGAGTATCAGTGGAGGGCCCCGCCAACCTCGCTGGTCGGCGGCTGAGGAAGAAGGAGCTCGCCTCCGTGGCGTCCCACCGTCGTCCCAAGCAGCCGAGCCGCTTCCGTGTGACTGCGCTCACCGTGACCGCCGCCGCTGCCGTGGTCATGTCCTCCCAGGCGGCCAACGCCGCGCCCAAGCCCGACAAGAAGGAAGTCAAGGCGAAGGTCGACGCGCTCCACGAGGAGGCAGAGGGCGCCACCGAGAAGTACAACTCGGCGAAGGAGAAGCAGGGAACCCTGGAGAAGCAGGTCAAGAACCTCCAGGACTCGGCGGCCCGCGGTCAGGGCGAACTCAACGAGATGCGCAAGGGCCTCGGTTCACTGGCCACCGCCCAGTACCGGTCCGGCGGCATCGACCCTTCGTTCCAGCTCTTCTTCTCCTCCGAGCCGGACCAGTTCCTGGACCGCGCCTCGGCCATGGACCAGCTGAGCGGCAAGCAGGCCGAGTCGCTCCGCAAGATCCAGGCGAAGCAGCGGACCCTCGCACAGCAGCGCGAGGAGGCATCCGGCAAGCTCGCGGACCTCTCCGCCGTGCGCAAGGAGCTCGGTGAGAAGAAGCAGGCGATCCAGAGCAAGCTCGCCGAGGCGCAGAAGCTGTACAACACGCTGACCGCCGCCGAGCGCGCCGCCATCGAGAAGAAGGAAGAGCGCGCCAGCCGCGACGCGAGCGACCGCGCCGACCTCGGCAACGAGGTGGCCGCCTCCGGCATCGGTGCCGCCGCCATGGCCCAGGCCAGGACGAAGATAGGCGCGCCCTACGACTGGGGAAACAAGGGCCCCAACGCGTTCGACTGCTCCGGGCTGGTCTACTGGGCGTTCCAGCAGGTCAACGTGACGGTCGGCGGCAGCACGTTCAGCCAGGTGAACGCCGGCCCGAAGATCTACAACCAGGCCGACCTGCGCCCCGGCGACCTGGTCTTCTTCAACAACCTCAACCACGTGGGCTTCTACGCCGGCGGCGGCATGTCGCTGCACGCCCCGTACCCGGGTGCCAACGTCCGCATCGAGGACATGAAGTACCTTGGCCCGTACATGTACGGAGTGCGCGTCGGAGGCTGACGCGACGCCGCCGCGCGGAGGCCGGCGTGACGCCGCCGCTCCGAACACACCGCCCGTTCGGGCGAATTGCCGCACCCCATGCTGACTGCCCGCCCCGCCGATGACCTGGTCACCGGCGGGGCGTCGTGCTGTCCGGGGCCCTTTCGTGTGCGCCGGGGTCTTTGGCCGCCGTGTGACCGTCCCGCTACTGTCTGCCAGCGCAGTGACCATCGAGCAGGCCGCCCGTCCGGGCGGCAGGGCGCTGCCACCCAGTAGTGGAAGGAGTGCGGCTTCCTGTGGCGTCACACCGTCGTCCCTCGCAGTCCGGGCTCACACAGAGCACCCGGGTCACCGTCCTGTCCGCCGCGGCGGCCACCGCGGCAGCGGCTCTCGGGGCCGCCCCGGCCGTCGCCGACCCGGTGGGCGCAGGAGCGGCCACGGCCACCCGGACCACCGTCGACCGGCTCTTCGCGCAGGCCGAGAAGGCCACCGAGCAGTTCAACCAGGCCAACGAGCGCGCCGGCACGCTCCGCCAGGAGGTCGGCAGGGCGCGGGACCGCACCGCCCGCGGCCAGGAGCGGATCAACCAGATGCGTGGTGTGCTCGGCCAGCTGGCCGGAGCCCAGTACCGGTCCGGCGGCATGGACCCGTCGGTGTCGCTGCTGCTGTCCGAGAACCCGGACGGCTACCTCGACAAGGCGGCCGCCCTCGACCGGATCAGCGCCCGCAACGCGGGCAGGCTGCACGAACTCACCGAGGCCCAGCGCCGGCTCGACCAGGAGCGCGCCGAAGCCACCCGCAAGCTGGCCGAGCTGGACCGCAGCCGGGCCGTCGTCTCGCGCCACAAGCGCACCGTCGAGCACAAGCTCGCCGAGGCCCGCCGGATGCTCCAGGCGCTGCCCGCCCCCGAGCGCGCCGATTTCGACCGCGCGAACCGCAGCGGGCGCGATTCGATGCCCGAGATGTCCGGCATCATGCCCTCGTCGTCGCGGGCCGCCGCCGCCGTGCTGGCCGCCCGCAACGCGGTCGGGAAGCCGTACGTCTGGGGCGCCAACGGGCCGTCGGGGTTCGACTGTTCGGGCCTGATGCAGTGGTCGTACAGCCAGGCGGGCGTCTCCCTGCCGCGCACCTCGCAGGCCCAGCGGTACGCCGGCCGGCAGGTCTCGCTCGACCAGGCGCAGCCGGGCGACCTCGTCGCCTACCGCGACGACGCCAGCCACATCGGGATGTACATGGGCAACGGACAGGTCGTGCACGCGCCCTACCCGGGGGCCCCGGTGCGCTACGACCCGGTGGGCATGATGCCGGTCTCCTCGGTGACCCGGGTCTGAGCCGGGGCCGTACGCAGCCGCAGCCATCAGCCCTGCGTCGCCGCAGCCATCAGCCGTACGTCCCGCCGCTCGGGCTTCGCGCCGTACGATCGCGCAATGGCAGGTCACACGGGCGGCAGACGGTACGGGCGGCGGGCGCTGCTCGCCCTGGGGCTCGGCGCAGGCGGGCTCCTCGCGGGGTCCTGCGCCGCCCCGCCCGCCCCGGCCGACACCGCCTCCCGTGACGTACGGCGGCTGCTTGAGCGGCGGGCCGCCGCCCTCCTCGGCCGCGACCGGGCCGCCTTCCTGGGTGTGCTCGAACCGGGCGCCGCAGGTCTGCGGGACAGGCAGCGGCAGGAGTTCGACCACCTGGCGGGGGTGCCCCTGGCCTCCTGGGAGTACGGACTGACCGGGCTCGACCGGACCGGCGCGGGACTCGCCACCGCGCAGGTGGAACTGCGCCACCGGATCGCGGGATACGACACGGTGCCCGCCGTCACCGCCCGCCTCGTCGACCTCGTACGCCGCGCGGGGCAGTGGTACGTGGCGGGGGACCGGCCCCGGCAGGTCGGCGCGCAGGAGATCTGGCAGCAGGGGCCGGTGACCGCGGTGCGCGGGAAGCGGGCGGTCGTCCTGGGCGCCGGGCAGGACCGGGAGCGGCTGCGCTCGATCGCGGACACCGCCGACCGGGCGGCGGCCGCCGTCGCACGTGCCTGGGCCGGGGAGCGCGACCTCAAAGAGGTGCTGCTCGTACCGCCGACACTGGAGGGGATGGGGGCGCTGCTCGGGGCGCCGGCCGCCGGGTACCGGGGCATCGCCGCCGTCACCACCGGGGCGAGCGGCGGCGGGCGGCGGACCTCGGCGGACCGGGTGATCGTCAACCCGGAGGCGTACGGGGTGCTGGGGGCGGCCGGGCAGGAGGTCGTGCTCACCCACGAGACGACCCACGTGGCCACCCGTACGGCCACCACCGGGTCGACCCCCATGTGGCTGTCGGAGGGCTTCGCCGACTGGGTGGCGTACCGGGAGAGCGACCGCACCCCGGCGCAGGTCGCGCCCGAGCTGCGGCGGACCGTCCTGCGGGACGGGCCGCCCGCCGCGCTGCCGGGCGACGGGGACTTCGGGTTCAGCGGGGACGCGGAGCGGCTGGCAGGGGCGTACGAGGGCGGCTGGCTGGCCTGCCGGATGATCGCGGAGCGGTCGGGCGAGCACAAGCTCCTCGCGTTCTACCGCGCCGTCGGCGGACACCCGCAGCGCGACGGGGCGGTGGAGAACGCGCTGAACAGTGAACTCGGCACCGGCCCCGAGGCGTTCACCGCACAGTGGCGCACCTACTTGCGGGCCGAGCTCGGCTGACGCTCCGCCGCCTTCCCGGCGGGCACGTGCCGCTGAGTGGGCAACGGCCGCACGGCGCCCGCCGGTTCGGTGACCGTGTGCCGCCACAGGGTGCGGCAGGCCAGCACCGTCGCCGCCACCAGCAGGCCGTTGCGGACGAACAGCAGCGGCACGCCCAGGGCGTCACTGGCGACCACGTGCGAGAACCAGACGGGGAATTCGAGACAGGTGACGAAGGTCGCCGCAAGCACCAGGTGCGCGGGGCGGTCCATCCGGCTGCCCCGGAACACCAGACAGACGGCCGCGAGACCCACCAGCCACAGCAGGTACTGCGGGCTGATCACCCGGCTCGTCGTGGTGAACAGCAGCACCGCGACAAAGGCGGCGTCGCAGGCCGTCGACGCGGTGAACAGCCGGGCCCGCAGCCGCCACACCAGCAGCCATCCGAAGACCAGCCCGGTCAGCACCATCGCGAGGGTGCTCACCAGGGACACGTACGGGCCGAGGAACTCCACCGAGCCGTAGTTCAGCAGCACCTCGCCCTCCCAGCCGAAGTGCCTGGCCACGTGGAAGACCAGCGCGCCCAGCGACTCCACCTCGGTGCCCCGGTCCCGCTGGAACCTCAGGAACGCGAGCGCACCCGGCATCGCCGCCGAGAACAGCAGCACCAGGGCGAGCGCGGTGATTAGGAACGCCGTCCACGACGTACGGGTTGTACGCCCGCGTGCGGTCCCCGCGAGCAGCAGGGCGGGCCAGACCTTCAGCAGTACCCCCAGCGCCGCCAGGGCCCCCATGGCGCGCGGCCTGCGGGCCCCCGCGAGCAGCGCCGCGACCGCGACGGCGGCGACCATCACGTCGTAACGCGCGTACGAGGTGGGCCCGAGCAGCGCGAGACCCGCGATCCACACCCAGGCGCCCGCCATCCGCTTGCCGGGGCGGCGGCCCGCGTACAGCAGCAGCCCCGTCACCACGGCGTCGGCGAGGAACGCGAGGACGAAGAAGGCGTGGGCGTAGTCCAGGAACGGCAGCAGCCCGGGGGAGAGGACCGCGAGGGCGGCGGCCGGCGGGTACTGCCAGGTGACGTCGTCGAGCGGGAAGGTGCCGGTCCTCAGCACCTCGTACCAGCCCTGGTAGATGACCGAGACGTCGGTCGTGACGTCGGGTCCCGGGAAGACCAGCACCTTGAACACGCAGAGCAGCAGCAGGGTCCTGGTGACGACCCACAGTGCGACGGGGGCGACGGGTACGGGGCGTACGAGAGGTACGGCTCGTACGACGGGCAGGGCCGGGAGGCCGGGGCGTCCGGTGCCGCTCGCTGTCATGACCATCCTTGTCCGGGGCGAATTCGGTAGGGACATGATGCAGGGCGCGGACGTGCCTGGGCGATGACCCGGGGCCGCCCGGTACTGTCGGCGGCGATGGACAAGACCTTGATCGTGACCAACGACTTTCCGCCGCGCCCCGGCGGCATCCAGGCGTTCCTGCACAACATGGCGCTGCGGCTGGACCCCGGGCAGCTCGTCGTCTACGCGTCCACCTGGAAGCGCGGGCGCGAGGGTGCGGAGGCGACCGCGGCCTTCGACGCGGAGCAGCCGTTCCCGGTGGTGCGGGACCGTACGACGATGCTGCTGCCGACGCCCCGGGTCACCCGGCGCGCCACGCAGCTGCTCCAGGAGCACGGCTGCACCTCGGTGTGGTTCGGGGCGGCGGCGCCGCTCGGGCTGATGGCACCGGCGCTGCGCCGTGCGGGGGCCCGCAGGCTGGTCGCCACCACCCACGGACACGAAGCGGGCTGGGCCCAGCTCCCGGTGTCCCGGCAGTTGTTGGGGCGGATCGGCGAGGGTACGGACACGATCACCTATCTGGGCGAGTACACGCGCTCACGGATCGCCGCCGCGCTCACCCCCGAGGCCGCCGGGCGGATGGTCCAGCTGCCGCCGGGCGTCGACGAGAAGACCTTCCACCCAGGCTCGGGCGGCGACGCGGTCCGCGCCCGGCTGGGGCTCACCGACCGGCCCGTGGTGGTCTGCGTGTCCCGGCTGGTGCCGCGCAAGGGGCAGGACACCCTCATTGAGGCGATGCCGCAGATCCTGCGTGCGGTGCCGGACGCCGTACTGCTGATCGTCGGCGGCGGGCCGTACGAGAAGGACCTCCACCAGCTGGCGCAGGAGACCGGGGTCGCCGACTCGGTGCGCTTCACGGGGGCGGTGCCCTGGGCGGAGCTGCCCGCGCACTACGGGGCCGGCGACGTCTTCGCGATGCCGTGCAGGACCCGGAGGGGCGGACTCGACGTCGAGGGCCTCGGCATTGTCTACCTGGAGGCGTCCGCGACCGGGCTGCCGGTCGTCGCGGGCGACTCCGGGGGCGCGCCGGACGCCGTACTGGACGGGGAGACCGGCTGGGTGGTGCGCGGCGGCGACCCGGCCGAGTCGGCCGAGCGCATCGTGACCCTGCTCCAGGACCCGGACCTGCGCCGCCGGATGGGCGAGCGCGGCCGGGAGTGGGTCGAGGAAAAATGGCGCTGGGACCTCTTGGCCGAAAAGCTCAAGGCCCTGCTGTAGTGACGCGCGGGCGCCCCCCTCGGGGGCGCGGGGCTCTGTCGATATGCGGCTCCGCCGCGTGGGCGCGACCAGCCACAACGAACCCGCAGATGCGCCACGACGCCCCCGCCCCGCCCAGCGTCACGCGCTGTAAATCGCCTCGATCTCGTCGGCGAACTCCCTGGCCACCACATTCCGCTTCAGCTTCAGCGACGGCGTGATGTGACCCGCCTCCTCGGTGAACTGGGTCGGCAGGATGCGGAACTTGCGCACCGACTCCGCCTTGGAGACCGCCGCGTTCCCGTCGTCCACCGCGCTCTGCACCGTGGCGAGCAGGTCGGCGTCGTCCCGCAGCGTCACCGCCGTCGAGTTCGCGGGCTTGCCGTGTTCCGCGGCCCACCGGCCGAGGAACTCCTCGTCGATGGTGACCAGCGCGCCGACGAACGGCCGCCCGTCGCCGACCACCATGCACTCCGCGACCAGCGCGTGCGCCCGGATGCGGTCCTCGATGACGGCCGGGGCGACGTTCTTGCCGCCCGCCGTCACGATGATCTCCTTCTTGCGGCCGGTGATCGCGAGGTAGCCGTCCTCGTCGAGGGTGCCGATGTCACCGGTGTGGAACCAGCCGTCGGTCAGCGCCTCGGCGGTGGCCGCGGGGTTGTTCCAGTACCCCTTGAAGATGTGCTCGCCGTGCAGCAGGACCTCGCCGTCGTCGGCGATCCGCACGACCGAACCGGGCAGCGGCTGCCCGACCGTGCCGACCTTCGGCCGGTCCCACGGGTTGAATGCGGTCGCCGCACAGGACTCGGTGAGCCCGTAGCCCTCAAGGACCGTGAACCCGATGCCGCTGAAGAAGTGGCCGAGGCGCTCACCCAGCGGGGCGCCGCCGGAGATCGCGAACTCGCAGCGCCCGCCGAGCACCGCGCGCAGCTTGCTGTAGACCAGCTTGTCGAAGACCTTGTGCTTGAGCTTCAGGCCCAGCGCCGGACCCTCGGGGGTACCGAGCGCGCGGCTGTAGGCGATCGCCGTGTCGGCGGCCTTGTCGAAGATCTTGCCCTTGCCGTCGGCCTGCGCCTTGGCGCGCGCCGAGTTGTAGACCTTCTCGAAGACGCGCGGCACACCGAGGATCAGCGTCGGCCTGAAGGAGGCCAGCTCGTCGGTGAGGTTCTTGATGTCCGGTACGCAGCCGAGCTTGATCGGCGCCATCACCGACGCCACCTCGACGAGCCGCCCGAAGACGTGCGCCGCGGGCAGGAACAGCAGCACCGAGCACTCGCCGGTGCGGAACAGCGGCTTCAGGCGCTCCACCACGTTGCCGCACTCCGCGAAGAAGCTGCGGTGCGTGAGCACACAGCCCTTGGGGCGGCCGGTGGTGCCCGAGGTGTAGACGATGGTGGCCGGGTCGTCGGCGCCCGCGACCGCGCTGCGCTCGTCGACCGTCTCGTCGGAGACGTCCGCGCCGAGCGCGTTCAGCTGCTCGATCGCACCGGCCTCGATCTGCCACACCTGCTTGAGGGCGGGCAGGTGCTCCCGTACGGACTCCACGGCGGCGGCGTGCGCCTCGCCCTCGACGAGGACGGCGACGGCGCCGGAGTCACCGAGGATCCACTGCACCTGCTCGGCGGAGCTGGTCTCGTACACGGGCACGGTCACCGCGCCCGCGCTCCAGATCGCGAAGTCCAGCTGCACCCACTCGTAGCGGGTGCGGGACATCAGGGCGACCCGGTCGCCCGGCTCGATGCCGGCGGCGATCAGGCCCTTGGCGGCGGCCCGCACCTCGGACAGGAACTGGGTGGCGGTGACATCGGTCCACGTACCGGCGACCTTGCGGCCCATGACCGCGGTCTGGGGGTGCTGAGCGGCGTTGCGGCGGATGAGATCCGTCAGATTGCCGTCCGAGGGGACCTCGTACAAAGCCGGAAGGCTGAACTCGCGCAAGACTGCTGCTCCTCATCAGGCACCGGTCGCCACATCAGTGTGGAGCCGGCTGCGGTCCAAGGTCGGGCAGGTGCTCAGTGGGGGATGAGCACGACTGGACTGCCCGGACGTTACCCACGAGTACTCGGTTCCCGATAGGGGGTCCCGGCCAGATGTACGCTGCGTCACACTGTTCGGGCAGCGCCTACCGCACAGTAATCCACCCCGGGGGCGACTCGGAAGTAACCGCAGGTCCAGCCGGTCGGCCCGTGGCCGTGACCGGCCCTACCCGGCGATCGGCCGGGGTTCTAGGCTGACCGCCATGCGAGTTCATGTGGTGAGTGACGTGCACGGGAACGCGGCGGACCTGGCCCGCGCGGGCGACGGGGCCGATGCGCTGATCTGCCTCGGCGACCTCGTCCTGTTCCTCGACTACGCCGACCACTCGCGCGGAATCTTCCCCGACCTCTTCGGCACCGAGAACGCCGACCTCATCGTGGAACTGCGCACCGCCCGCCGCTTCGAGGAGGCCCGCGCGCTGAGCCGCCGGCTGTGGGCGGGCCTCGACCGGGAGGCCGCCACCGACGCCGCGGTGCGCAAGCAGTACGCGGAGATGTTCGCCGCCTTCCCGGAGCCGACGTACGCCACGTACGGGAATGTCGACATGCCGACGCTCTGGCCGGACTTCGCGGGTCCGGGTACCGTCAGCCCCGGCACCCGCGTGCTCGACGGGGAGCGCGTCGAGATCGGCGGCCTGGTCTTCGGCTTCGTCGGCGGCGGGCTGCGCACCCCGATGAACACGCCCTTCGAGATCAGCGACGAGGAGTACGCGGCCAAGGTCGAGGCGCTCGGCGAGGTCGACGTGCTCTGCTCGCACATCCCGCCCGAGGTCCCGGAGCTGGTGTACGACACGGTGGCGCGCCGCTTCGAGCGCGGCAGCGGCGCCCTCCTGGAGGCGATCCGCAGGACCCGGCCCCGCTACTCCCTGTTCGGGCACGTCCACCAGCCGCTCGCCCGCCGGATGCGGATCGGGGCGACCGAGTGCGTGAACGTCGGGCACTTCGCCTCCACCGGAAGGCCCTGGGCCCTGGAGTGGTGAAGGCCCGGCCCACGGTCGGTGAAGGGGTGCGCCGCCGGAGCCCTGGGGCGGTGGACGGGGCCGGTCACGATAGCCTTCACGCGGCACGCACCAGCCAGCCCACCCCGGTCCGCACCTTGAGGAGCCATCGCGATGGCGGAACACACCAGCTCTAGCATCATCATCAAGGCGGCACCGGCCGACGTCATGGCCGTCATCGCGGACTTCGACCGCTACCCCGACTGGACGGGTGAGGTGAAGGAGGCCGAGGTGCAGGCCAGGGACGGCAAGGGCCGCGCCGAGAAGGTCCGCCTGGT
Organism: Streptomyces sp. NPDC048442; assembly: GCF_040651475.1. NCBI lineage: Bacteria > Bacillati > Actinomycetota > Actinomycetes > Kitasatosporales > Streptomycetaceae > Streptomyces > Streptomyces sp. NPDC048442. The sequence continues at coordinate 9,999 of NZ_JBEZKB010000017.1, read as the reverse complement.
GCTCGACGCCGGCGCGATCAAGGACGACCACACCCTCGCCTACACCTGGACCGGCGACAACGAGGTCAGCTGGACCCTCGTCAAGTCCCAGATGCTGCGCGCCCTGGACGGCTCGTACCGCCTCGCGGCCGCCCCGGACGGCGCGACCGAGGTGACGTACCAGCTCACCGTCGACGTCAAGATCCCGATGCTCGGCATGATCAAGCGCAAGGCCGAGAAGGTCATCATCGACCGCGCGCTGGCCGGTCTGAAGAAGCGCGTCGAGTCCGGCGCCGCGAACTGACCTGCGGGGTACGGGCGTTCTGCATTTCTGGAGTTGTGGAGTTCTGGCATGAGCGTGGTGCGTACGGTCCTGGTCACCGGTCCCGGCGGCGCGGGCCGCACCACGGTGGCGGCCGCGACCGCCCTCGCCGCCGCCCGCGAGGGTGCGCGCGTGCTGCTCCTCGGCACGGACCGGGAGGACACTCTGGGGGCGGCCCTGGGGATGTCCGTCGGCGCGATATCCGCCGGCCCGCCGTCGCCTCTTGAGGTGGCGCCCTTCGAGGCGGCCTCTCTTGAGACGGCCGCTCTTGAGACCGCCGCTCTTGAGACCGCCTCTCTTGGGACGTCCTCTTCTGAGGCGGCTCCGAACCTGTTCGTCGCGCGCATCGACGCCGCCGACGACTTCCGAACGGAACTGGCCGCCCTCCAGAAGCGCGCCACCACCGCCCTCGACCTCCTCGGCGCCACCGCCCTGGACGCCGACGAGCTCACCGAACTTCCCGGAGCCGAACCGCTCGCGCTGCTCAGGACCCTGCGGGCCGTGTGCGGCGCACAGTCCTCCGCGCACGGCGCCCCGTACGACCTGGTCGTGGTCGACATGCCGCCGACACACACCGCCCTCGCCGCCCTCGCACTGCCGGCCCAGCTGCGCCGCTATCTGCGCAGGCTGCTGCCGCCCGAGCGGCAGGCAGCCCGTTCGCTGCGGCCGATGCTGGCGCAGCTCGCCGGGGTGCCGATGCCCGCCCAGTGGCTGTACGAGACGGGCGCCCGCTGGGAGGCCGAACTGGCCGCCACCCAGGCCGTGGTGGAGAACCCCGCCCTGTCGGTGCGCCTGGTCGTCGAACCGGGGCCGGCCGCCGCCGGGGCCCTGCGCACCGCCCGCCTCGGGCTCGCACTGCACGGCCTCCCCCTGGACGCGGTCGTCGCCAACCGGATGCTGCCCACCGCCTCCCCCGACCCCTGGCTCGCCGCGCTCTCCGCACAGCAGCAGGAGCACCTCAAAGAGGTGCACGAGGGCCCGCAGCCGGTACGCGAACTGCCCCACCTGGGACGCGCCCCGCACGGCGCACAGGACCTGGCGCTGCTCTCGTACGAAACGGGGCACGCTCTCGCGGCCGGTGTCCCGGAGCGCACCGTCGAGGACCGGCTCGCCGAGGACGGCGTACTGGTGTGGCACCTGCCGCTGCCCGGTGCGACCAAGAGCGAGCTCGGCCTCGTCCGGCGCGGCGACGAACTCGTCCTGACCGCCGGGCAGTTCAGGCGGATACTGCGGCTGCCGTCCGCGCTGCGCAGGTGCACGGTGTCGGGCGCCGCCCTCGGTGACGGCGTGCTGCGGGTGCGCTTCACGCCCGACCCGGGGCTGTGGCCGCAGGGGCGGTGACCGCCTGCCGTGCGCGGCCGATCGTGGCCGGGACGACCGGCGGCGAAGGGGTGACGAGGCCATGAACGGCGTACCGCTGTTCGGGTAACGTCGAAGGCGTACGGATCCGTTACTTCACCCCGCGTCGCAGGAGTGCGCCATGAGCGAAGCCACCGACCGCCCCGACGAGTTCCAGGCGTCCCAGGCGTACGACGCGGACGCGTGGGCGACGGCCTGCGAGGAGGACCTCGCCGCCGAGAAGGCCTGCCGCCGCGCACAGCACGGACCGCAGTCCGGATCGGCCGCCGAGGAACTGCGCCGGCTGATGGACGCGCTCGCCGACAAGGTCTCCTCGCTCCAGTCGCCGCTGCTCAACATGGCCGCGCAGGGAGCGGCCCAGCAGATCGCCCAGCAGTTCGTTCAGCAGGCGAAGGCAGTCGTCGAGCCGGTCGTGGAGCGCAACCCGCAGGTCTTCGACCACCTCGCGGCCGCGGGGAACGAGCTTCTTGCCGCCTACAGGTCGGCAGTTGCCGGACACGAGCAGCGCTGGACAAAGGAGTCCACGGATTCCGCAGGGCGTACGGACGGCCGGTCGGAGGACATGGACAAGTCGCCCAAGTCATCCGAAGGCGGGCCGGATGACCCCGATGACCGTTCAAAAGGTGAACACATCGACCTCGACTGAGACCCCTCCTCGGGTACGGTGGCCCGTGGAGCCTGTCTCTGGCTCCGAGCGGGGTTCGACCTAAAACTGAGGGACACATGGGACTCACCATCGGCGTCGACATCGGCGGCACGAAGATCGCGGCCGGAGTGGTCGACGAAGAGGGACAGATCCTCGAAACGTACAAGGTGAAGACACCGGGGACCCCCGAGGACATGGTCGACGCGATCTCCGCGGCGGTCTCCGAGGTCAGTACGGGCCACCGCATCGAGGCTGTCGGCATCGGCGCCGCCGGTTACGTGGACGACAAGCGCGCCACCGTGCTCTTCGCCCCGAACATCAACTGGCGTCACGAGCCGCTCAAGGACAAGGTCGAGCAGCGCGTCGGCCTGCCGGTCGTCGTCGAGAACGACGCCAACGCGGCCGCCTGGGGCGAGTACAAGTTCGGGGCCGGCAAGGGCCACGAGGACGTCATCTGCATCACGCTCGGCACCGGCCTCGGCGGCGGCATCATCATCGGCAACAAGCTGCGCCGCGGACGCTTCGGCGTGGCCGCCGAGTTCGGGCACATCAGGGTCGTCCCGGACGGTCTGCTGTGCGGCTGCGGCAGCCAGGGCTGCTGGGAGCAGTACGCGTCGGGCCGCGCGCTCGTCCGCTACGCGAAACAGCGCGCCAACGCCACTCCCGAGAACGCCGAGATCCTGCTCGGCCTCGGTGACGGCACGGTCGAAGGCATCGAGGGCAAGCACGTCAGCGCCGCCGCCCGGCAGGGCGACCCGGTCGCGGTCGACTCCTTCCGCGAGCTGGCCCGCTGGGCCGGCTCCGGCCTGGCCGACCTGGCCTCGCTGTTCGACCCGTCCGCGTTCATCGTCGGCGGCGGAGTCTCCGACGAGGGCGAACTGGTCCTGGACCCGATCCGCAAGTCGTTCCGGCGGTGGCTGATCGGCGGCCAGTGGCGGCCGCACGCCCAGGTGCTCGCGGCGCAGCTCGGCGGCGAGGCCGGGCTGGTGGGCGCGGCGGACCTGGCACGTCAGGGCTGAGTCCCTTCCCTCTTGCGTACGGTGCCCGTCGCGTCCTCTTCAGGACACGGCGGGCACCGGTCTATGTTGACCCGCATGGCGACCGATCCTCTGCCCCCGTCCGTCACGGAACCCGACGGCTCGGCCGTCGTGCGCGTCCTCAGCTACAACATCCGCTCGATGCGCGACGACCGGGACGCGCTGGCCCGCGTGGTCGGGGCCTGCGAGCCCGATCTCGTACTGATCCAGGAGGCGCCGCGCTTCTTCCGCTGGCGCAAGAAGGCCGCCTGGCTGGCCGCGCACAGCGATCTGGTGGTGCTGGGCGGCGGGGCGACGGCGGCGGGCCCGATGCTGCTGTGCTCGCTGCGGGCGACGGTGGAACGGACCGAGGACGTGCTGCTGCCGCGCACCCCCGGCCTGCACCAGCGGGGATTCGCGACGGCGGTGGTACGGATCGGGGACGCACGGCTCGGGGTGCTGAGCTGCCACCTGAGCCTCCAGGGGGAGGAGCGGTACGCGCAGGCGGGGCTGCTGCTCGATCAGCTGAAGCGGATGGACGTCCCCCACGCGATCGCGGGCGGGGACCTCAACGACCGCCCCGACGGACGGTCGTTCCGCCTGCTGGCGGATTCCCTGCAGGACTGCTGGGCGATGGCGCCGTGGGGCGGCGAGTACACGTCCGTGCCGGAGAACCCGCACCAGCGGATCGACGCGATCTTCGCGACGGCGGGAGTGGAGGTGCTGGGGTGCGGGGTGCCGGAGCTGCCGGAGGCGGATGTGCGGGCCGCCACGGACCACTTGCCGGTCCTGGCGGCATTGCGGGTGCCGGGGGTGCGGTAGCGGGTGCGGGTGCGGGTGCGGACGGCTCGGGGAGGTGGGCATCGTGCGGGTGCGTCGTGGCTGGTCGCGCAGTTCCCCGCGCCCCTAACTGCCTGCCCCTCAGCCCGTTGGCCGTCCTCGCACGCCCGTCCGGTCGGCCTCAGACCACCGCTCCGCGGCCCGGGTCCTCGTCCTCCTCGTCCGAGTGGGCCATCCGTGCCACCAGCGTGCCGAAGCCGCCCAGGAAGCCGCCGATGCCCAGGACCTGGAGCCACCAGGTCATGTCCCAGCCCAGCACGACCGCCAGGAGCATCAGCAGCGGACCGCCGACCACCGCCAGCCAGGCGAACTTGGACGTGACGTCGGCCTCCGGAAGATCAGGGTCCGGCGGCACGAAGTGCCCCTCGTCGGACTCGTCCAGATCGTCGTCCTGCGCCTCGGCCGGGGCGAAGTCCCGGGGGCCGGCCGCACCGACGCCCGGGGCGAAGACGACCGAACTGCCCAGCGGCCGGTCCTTCACCGCACCGGGCCCGGAATCGGAATCGGCCCCGGACTTGGCGGGCCCGTCGCCGTTGACCCCGTCCTCCATCCGCGCCAGGTCGTCCACCGACTTGAAGGGCTTCGCCCCCGGCGGGTCCGGCGGTTCGTCCCCGTACCCCGCCACGATCGCCTCCCAGACAGCGGCCTCGTCCAGAGGAGTGGCGGCGTCGTCCTTCCGGCCGCCCGTGACGGCCTCCGGCTCCCGCTCCTCCTCGCGGTCCGCGCGCTCCGCGTTGTGCTCAGCCACCAGCAGTGCTCCCCTTCTTCCCGATGCTCGGAGCGAGGCGGCCGATGAACGCGTGAGACTCGTCGAAAATCCGCTTCGCGTCATGGTCCAACGTCGCCACGTGGTAGCTCTGTTCCAGCAGGATCTCGGTGACGTCGGCCGACGAGACCCGGCTGAGGACACGGGCCGAGTCGGCGGGCGGCACGACATGGTCCTGCGGGCTGTGCAGCAGCAGCAACGGCTGCGTGACCTGCGGCAGCTCACCGTCGACCAGACGGAAGAACTTCCGCAACGAGTGCGCCGCGTGCAGCGGGACCCGGGTGTAGCCCACCTCGTGGGAGCCCTCCAGCGCGATGTCGTCGGCCACGCCCTTGGTGGTGCGTACGAAATGACGGGCGAGGGGCAGGGCGTGGGCCGCGAGGCCGTGCACCTTGTTGCCCGGGTTGACGACCACGATCCCGGCGACCGCGTCGCCGTGCTTGGCGGCCAGCCGCAGCGCGAGCGCGCCACCCATGGACAGGCCGAAGACGAAGACCTGCGTGCAGCGCTCCGACAGGGCGCGCAGCTCGCGGTCCACCTCGGCGTACCAGTCCTGCCAGCCGGTGAGCTGCATGTCCTCCCAGCGCGTGCCGTGGCCGGGGAGCAGTGGCAGGGACACCGTCAGCCCCCGCTCGGCCAGGTGGTCGGCCCAGGGGCGCAACGACTGCGGGGAACCGGTGAAGCCGTGGCAGAGAAGGACGCCTACCTCTCCGCCCTCGTGGCGGAACGGCTCGGCTCCAGGGAGGACCGGCACCGGGGTCTCCTGTTCATGAGGACGGACGGGGCGGAAACGGGGCAACGCGAGGGGGGTGCTGAAGATGACTTCACCGTACGCGACCGGACCGACACCGACCAGGTCCGTCGACCCTCCGGCCCAAGGGCCGTACCCGCCCGCGGGACCGGCAGGCACGGGAACGTACCCGCGGGCAGGGCCGCCGAGCACGGGCACGCGCGCGGGAGAGAGCGCAGGCCGCACACGGGTTATGGTCTTTTCGACAGACAAGGGAAGGCACACGTTGATCTACGGCGCAATGAAGTTCTCCATCGGAGGGTCCCTGAAGGTCGCCTTCAGGCCCTGGGTGGAGGGCCTCGAAAACATTCCCGCGGACGGGCCGGCGATCCTCGCGAGCAACCATCTGTCGTTCTCGGACTCCTTCTTCCTGCCGGCCGTACTGGACCGGAAGGTCACCTTCATCGCCAAGGCGGAGTACTTCACCTCGCCCGGTGTGAAGGGCAAGCTCACCGCCGCCTTCTTCAAGGGCGTCGGTCAGCTCCCGGTGGACCGCTCCGGCGCACGCGGTGCGGGCGAGGCGGCGATCAAGGCGGGCATCCAGGTCATCGAGGGCGGCGGCCTGTTCGGCATCTACCCGGAGGGCACCCGCTCCCCGGACGGACGCCTGTACCGCGGCAAGCCCGGCGGCCTCGCGCGCGTGGCGCTCGCGACCGGCGCTCCGGTGATCCCCGTCGCGATGATCGACACGGAGAAGATCCAGCCGCCCGGCAAGGTCGTCCCCAAGCTGATGCGTCCCGGCATCAGGATCGGCAAGCCGCTCGACTTCAGCCGCTACCACGGCATGGACGGCGACCGCTTCATCCTGCGCTCGGTGACCGACGAGGTCATGTACGAGATCATGAAGCTCTCCGGCCAGGAGTACGTCGACATCTACGCCACCGCCGCGAAGAGGCAGATCGCGGACGCGGAGAAGGCGGCCAAGGCGGAGAAGGCAGAACTGGAGAAGGCCGAGAAGGCCGCCCAGGCCGAGCTGGAGAAGGCGGAAAAGGCCGCGCAGGCGGAAAAGGCCGCATAGGCGGAACGTTCAGGCGACGGGCGGCGTCGTCCGTCGCAAGGGCCGTCCGGCCCGCAAGAGGCGTCCGTCCAGGGGTGGGGGAAATGGCCAAGGCTCAGCGCGAGCGGGTCGTACGGATGTCGGTCGAGCAGCCGCTGTGGCGCGCGCTCACCGGCTATCGCGTGCTCACGATGCTCTATGCGGTGCTGCTGTACGTGTTCACCAGGGACGAGTTCGAGCGCCCCTGGGTGGCGATCGCCTATCTGGCGGTGATGGCCCTCTGGACCCTCGCCACGCTCCCCAGGGTGGCGAACGCGGCCAGCTGTACCAAGCCGTTCCTCGGCGCCGACCTGGCCGTCGCGCTCGTCGGCATCCTCCTCACGCCGCTGGCGAACTTCGAGGCGCAGCAGATCGACGGGCCGACGCTGCCGACCATATGGGCCGCCGGGTCGGTCCTCGCGTACGCGATCAAGGGCGGCTGGCGGTGGGCGGCCTTCGCCTCCACGCTCGTCGCCGCCGCGAACCTGATCGAGCGCGGCACCCCCAGCCGGGACACCCTGCACAACGTGCTGCTCGTGTGGGTCGCCTCGATCGCCATCGGGTACGTCGTCGAGGTCGCCCGCGCCTCCGAGCGCACGCTCGCCCGCGCCCTGGAGATCGAGGCCGCCACCCGCGAGCGCGAGCGCCTCGCCAGGGACATCCACGACAGCGTCCTCCAGGTGCTCGCCATGGTGCAGCGCCGCGCCAGCGCGCTGGGCGGCGAGGCGGCCGAACTGGGCCGGATGGCGGGGGAACAGGAAGTCGCCCTGCGCACCCTGGTCTCCAGCGGCCTGGTCCCCACCACACGGGCCTCCGAGGACGCCTCGCAGGGCGCGGTGGTCCGCAGGGTCGAGGTCGACGAGCCCGAAGGCCCGAGTGGCCCGGTCGACCTGCGCTCGCTGCTCGCCCCGCACGCCGGGGCGAAGGTCTCCTTCGCGGAACCGGGTGCTCCGGTGCTCCTCGAACCCGCTGCGGCCATGGAGCTGGCGGCGGCCGTGAGCGCCGCCCTGGACAATGTCCGCAGGCATGCCGGTCCGGACGCCCAGGCCTGGATCCTGATCGAGGACGAGCCGGCCGAAGTGATCGTGACGGTACGGGACGACGGGCCCGGCATCCCGGAAGGCAGGCTCGCGCAGGCCGAGGGGGAGGGGCGCCTCGGCGTTGCCCTGTCGATCCGCGGACGGCTGCGGGAACTCGGCGGCAGCGCCGAACTGCTCTCGATTCCGGGGCAGGGCACGGAAGTTGAACTGAAGGTTCCGCGAACGGTGCGCGAACCACGGGGGAAGACGAAACGATGAGTGAAGTGACCGAACAGCAGCAGACGCAGCAGACGCAGGCGGACCGCGACGCACAGTCGATCAAGGTGATGGTCGTCGACGACCACCCGATGTGGCGGGACGCGGTCGCCCGCGACCTGGCCGCCGCCGGCTTCGACGTGGTCGCCACCGCGGGGGACGGCCCGCAGGCGGTGCGGCGCGCCCAGGCCGTCGTACCCGACGTGCTGGTCCTCGACCTCAACCTGCCGGGCATGCCCGGCGTGCAGGTCTGCAAGGAACTGGTCGGCGCCGACCCCAAGTTGCGGGTCCTGGTGCTCTCCGCGAGCGGCGAGCACGCCGACGTACTGGAAGCGGTGAAGTCCGGGGCGACCGGCTACCTGCTCAAGTCGGCCTCCACCGAGGAGCTGTGCGACGCGGTCCGCCGCACCGCCGTCGGCGACCCGGTCTTCACCCCGGGCCTCGCGGGGCTGGTGCTCGGCGAGTACCGGCGGCTCGCCTCCGACCCGGCCCCCGCGGCGGCCGACGAGCCGAAGGCCCCGCAGCTCACCGACCGCGAGACGGAGGTGCTGCGGCTGGTCGCCAAGGGACTCTCGTACAAGCAGATCGCCGAGCGTCTGGTGATCTCCCACCGCACCGTCCAGAACCACGTGCAGAACACCCTCGGCAAGCTCCAACTGCACAACCGTGTGGAGTTGGTGCGGTACGCGATCGAGCGCGGTCTCGACGACGCCTGAGGGCGCGGTCTCGACGACGCCCGAGCGGGCGCTCTAGCTTGGTGGGTCCCAGTGCGCGGCGCGTGGAAGGGACCAGCAGTTGAAAACAGACACTGCCAGGCGAGTCGGAGTTCTGACCGGGGGCGGTGACTGCCCGGGGCTCAACGCGGTCATCCGCGCAGTCGTCCGCAAGGGCGTACAGAATTACGGGTACGAGTTCGTGGGCTTCCGGGACGGCTGGCGCGGCCTCCTGGACGACCACCGCACAGTACGCCTGGACGTCGAGTCGGTCCGCGGCATCCTGCCCCGCGGCGGCACCGTCCTCGGCTCCTCGCGCACCAACCCCCTCACCGACGGCGAGGACGGCGTCCGCCTCATAGAGGAGACGATGGCCCGCCGCGGCGTGGGGGCGCTGATCGTGATCGGCGGCGAGGACACCCTCGGCGTCGCAGCCCGGCTGTCCGGCGAGTACGGCATCGACTGCGTCGGCGTCCCCAAGACCATCGACAACGACCTCTCCGCCACCGACTACACCTTCGGCTTCGACACGGCCGTCTCCATCGCCACCGAGGCCATCGACCGGCTGCACACCACCGCCGAGTCCCACATGCGGGTCCTCGTCGTCGAGGTGATGGGCCGCCACTCCGGCTGGATCGCCCTGCACTCCGGACTCGCGGGCGGTGCCAACGTCATCCTGGTGCCCGAGCGGCGCTTCGACATCGAGCAGGTCTGCGGCTGGATCACCTCGCGCTTCCGGTCCTCGTACGCCCCGATAGTCGTCGTCGCTGAGGGCGCGATGCCCAAGGACGGCGACATGGTGTTGAAGGACGGCACGCTGGACTCCTTCGGGCACGTACGGCTGTCGGGCGTGGGGGAGTGGCTGGCCAAGGAGATCGAGAAGCGGACCGGCAAGGAGGCCCGTACGACCGTCCTGGGGCACGTCCAGCGCGGCGGCACGCCCAGCGCCTTCGACCGCTGGCTCGCCACCCGTTTCGGGCTGCACGCGATCGACGCGGTCCACGACGGGGACTTCGGGACGATGGTGGCGCTCCAGGGCACGGACATCGTGCGGGTGCCGATAGGGGAGGCGACGGCGAAGCTGAAGACGGTGCCGCCGGGGCTGTACGCGGAGGCGGAGGTCTTCTTCGGCTGAACGGCCCCGCAGCGGCTCGGGCCCGGTGCCGGCGCGGTCAGTGCGTACCCCGTCTGCGGGTCGTCCAGGGACTTGGCGAAGACGACGCCGTACACCTTGCCG